>DATJMI010000079.1:0-32985 GCA_035508775.1 Methylacidiphilales bacterium | reverse complement strand
TTTCGCTCTCCAAGCCAGGGAAGCCTTACAACCTTGTCCATATCGGCAACCAAGATGAGATCTCGATCAATGCAGTGGGCAAGATGATACTCCAGGTGATGGGCCTGAAAAACGTGGAGCTTCGCTATACGGGAGGCAAGGTGGGCTGGAAGGGCGATGTCACTTCCAATTTTATCGCCACGGAAACTCTGAATGCCTGGGGTTGGAAGCCGCCCCGTTCGAGCGGCGAAGCGGTGCTTGAAGCGGCGCGGCGGCTGGCTTTGGAAAAAGCCAGAGCCTAGAACCTATCACCTATCTCAAAATTAACCAAGGGCGCGTTGCGAGCCGAATTTGGCCTCGATCGAGGAGCGACGGAAGGAGTGATGCCGCAGCGCATCTCGACTGAAGGATGCAACAAAGAGTGGGGCCAAATTCACCGCAACCCTTTCGGGCGAAAGTCCTTTTGCCCTCTAACTTTGTCGCTCGCTCGTCACGTAGCGCTTTGGCTATGCTCATTGCTCGCGCCTCGATTCCGCCCAAATTCGATTCGTCACGCGATCCATGCCTACTTTTCGGACAGCCTCTAGCCCCGGCTTCGAGGTTAACCACCGGTACGGGATTCTGGCCGAAACCTCGGAGGCTGCCATTTGCTGAAATCGGGCGGGATACGGCCTTCGTCGAGATCGATAAAATCGAACATGGTTACCGCCTCTTTATCGCGGTGTTCAAGACCTGCTTCTTTGAGCCGGAAAGCAACCCGGTCGCTGGAGTCGTCACGCCAGCCGCGCTTGCGCATAAAATCGCTCCATATTTCGATTTCCTCGTCAGCCGGTTTGCGCCCATGCTCGTAACACCAGGTGAGAACCTCTTCATCGCTCCTGCCTGAAAGCGCTTGTTGGCGCACATCCTCGTATTGCACATGGAGAAAACGGACACAGCGTCCATCGAAACCGTCTCCGAGGCTGGGATGATAAGCTTCCGGAAGCTGTCCGGCGGCAAAGAGCCGGATTTTATCGAGCATTCGTGGAAAATAGACCAAACCGCCGATGGTGTCGTAGGGACTGCGCGGAAATTTCTCGCTCATCGCCGGATCCGAGTTAAGCGCTGATGGTAAACTGCTGATTCCCGTCTCGTGGCAGGATCAATTCCGGTCCCGCATCTTGGCCAGGAGCCGCAAGATTTCGAGATAGAGCCAGACAAGCGTGACGAGCAGGCTGAAGGCGCCGTACCACTCCATATATTTCGGAGCGGAACCGGCATTGTTGGCAATGTAATCGAAATCGAGCACCAGGTTCAAAGCGGCGACAATAACAATGAGCACGCTAATGCCGATCGATAGCAGCCCGCCCTGAAAGCCGAGTCCCGGCAATGTAAAATGAAAGAAAAGCGCGATAAATCCGGCGAGATAATAGAAAAAGATCGTCATGGTCGCGCCGATGATCACCGCGCGAAAAGTGTTGTTCACGACGATGAGACGCGCTTTGTAGGCGAAGAGCATTCCGAAAAGAGTGGCGATGGTCATCGTGGCCGCTTGCAGGACGATGAAGGGATATAACTGTTCGAGTGGATAACTGATGGCAGCCAGGACAAAGCCCTCCACCAGCGCATAAACGGGAGAAAGATACGGCGCGGACGGGGGATTGAAACTGATGATCATCGCAATGATAAATCCGCCCAAAGCACCAATCATAATCGGCGCCGCCGCCGGGACACCGGCCGCATGCGACAGCCCGGTCCAAGTGAAGGCAAAAGCCAGAGCGAGCAGGACGCCGAGAACGCCCGCTTTGTGGATCGTTCCGTCCACCGTCATGGCGCCGGAGGCTTCGTAGCCGACACCCAATGTGCTGACGCGGTTAAAAGCGCCAAGAGTAGGATTGGAAGTATTCATAAGTAAATAGTTTGGTCTGACAGTTCAAGATTAGAACTCGCCTGGGACAATGCAAGAGGCGAAGAAGTTAAACTTTTGACATTCTCTAACCGAGAGGCAGGTTGATCGGCGTCATTTATCATAGGGAGATAAGGTAAAATTTCCCTATGCCGCAAATTGGGTTGGCCTTAATTTACCCGGCAGCGCATGCCAACTTTTGTCATCAAGGAAACGCACACTGAAACGCGGATACCGCTCCGCGTGGTGGCCGCCATTATCGCCATCAGCGCGGTAGCCAGCCTCTTTCTCTGCTGGCTTGTCTATTTCCACGCGCCAGCGGATGTGGCCGGAACACAGTTGCTTTTTCTTCCCGCGCTCAATGCCCTGCTTAACGGCCTTTCCGCCACCGCGTTGGTTATCGGTTTTCTCTTCATCCGCTCCGGACGCGTGGAGGCTCATCGGGCCGCTATGATCACGGCGTTTATTTTTTCCTCCCTTTTTCTCGTTACCTATGTCACCAACCATGCTCTTCATGGTGACATGCGCTTTCATGGCCAGGGCGCGGTTCGCCCGTTTTATTTTACGCTGCTTATTTCTCATATCGGGCTTTCCGTCTTTGCCCTGCCGATGATTCTCATCACTTTTTTCCTTTCCTTGAGCGGCAGATTTCCAGCCCACAAGCGTCTTGCCCGTTTAACCTTTCCTGTTTGGCTCTATGTTTCCGTCACGGGAGTCGTCGTCTACGCCATGCTCGCGGCTTATCACTAAAAACGCGCCCTAGGATTATTGGTGCGGTTTTGTGGTGGAAAAAATACCGCGAAAATCACTCCGCTTGGAACGGAATTGTCAACCAAAACCGATTCGTTTCCGCTAAATAAATATGGAGGCAAGAAGTGGATTTTTTGAGGAACGGGAGTATTTTTTTTAGGGGCCGGTGAGCCAAGTGATAAAGAGGGTGTTGGACACCGGCCCTCCGCTCTTTGAGAATTTCCGCCGGAGAAGAGGGAAAAGAACTTTCTTTGGCAAACAGTTTACCCTGGAGTGTGCGTGATACCGGGATGATGTCTTTCGTCCGATAAATCACGATAAAGGAGGCCAAGCTCGTGGGCTGAACGCCACGCCTTCACTGGAAGGCGGGATTCCGCGGCCGTCTCCGCCCTGCTTGTGAGGGTCGAAAGTACCACCCACACGGCATTTCCGGGGTAATATCTTCCAGCCGCCGCGTGATTCGTCATGCGGCGGCTTTTTTTACCTCTTTTTAGCTATGGGCCAAAGATTGCCGTTGCGAGATTGTCATTGGCCGCATTTCGCGCTATTGCTGGACGCTTTCCAATTTTATGTCTTTTATTGTCCAGAAATATGGCGGCACGTCGGTGGCCAATCCGGAGCGCATTCGCCACGTCGCTAGCCGTGTTGCCGAGAGCCATAAGGAAGGGCATCGCTTGGTCGTGGTCGTATCGGCGATGTCGGGCGTGACCGACAGCCTACTTAAGCTCGCCCGCGAAGTCGCCCCCGAACCAAGCACGCGTGAAATCGACATGCTTCTCGCCACCGGCGAGCAGCAGACCATCGCCCTCACGGCCATGGCTCTCCACGCGCTTGGTATCCCCGCCGTTTCCCTTACGGGAGCGCAAGCCGGCATTGTCACCGACCGCCTGCACACGAAAGCGAAAATTTCCAACATTACGCCCAGAAAGATCCACGAATATCTCGATTCGGGCCAGGTGGTGATCGTCGCCGGTTTTCAGGGGCAAAATGAGGAGGGACATATCACAACGCTGGGCCGAGGTGGATCCGACCTCACCGCCATCGCCCTGGCCGCCGCGCTCAAGGCCGACAGTTGCGAAATCTACACCGATGTCGATGGCGTCTACACCGCCGATCCGCGTTTAGTGCCCAATGCGAAAAAGATTGCCGAGATTTCCTACGATGAAATGCTCGAAATGGCCAGCCTCGGCGCCAAGGTCATGCAGGCCCGCTCGGTCGAGTTTGCCAAGAAGTTCAAAGTCCGGTTTGAGGTTCGCTCCAGTTTCAATCATAATCCCGGAACCGTCATACGAGAGGAACACGCAGCCATGGAAGAAGTTGTTTTACGCGGAGTCAGCCTGGAAAAAAACCAGGCCAAGATCACCATTATCGGCGTTCCCGACAAACCCGGCGTTGCCGCCGGCCTTTTTTCGGCCCTGGCCGAGTCGGGCACCAACGTTGACATGATCGTGCAAAATGTTTCTCTCGATGGCGCCACTGACCTCACCTTTACCATCAACAAAGACGATTTGTCCTCGGCGCGCAAAGTTATCGAGGCGCAGGTGAACAAGATCGGCGCCCGCAGCTATACGGCCAAGGACGGCATCAGCAAGCTCTCGGTTGTGGGCATCGGCATGCGTTCCCACACCGGTGTTGCCGCCACCCTTTTTTCGGCTCTGGCTCAGGCGGGCATCAATATCCAGATGATCTCCACTAGCGAAATCAAAATCTCCGTGATCATCGATGAAGCGGAAGGTCCGCGCGCGGCCCAGGCCGTCCATGACGCTTTCAAGCTCGGTGTATAGTTTCTTTGGGCAGCCTCACCTCTAACCAAAAAGCCATTTTTGCAGGGGCAGATAAATCGAGAGAATGGCGACGGCCCACGATGCCTTGGGCGCCCAATTTTCCTGGAAGCCCGGATATTTTTTGCATTCCCACCATAAGGGAACCAGCACGAGCAGGACTAAGGCCAGACCGCCGGCAAATCCCATGGCCAGCCCGGCCAGCGCATTGATGGTTCGTGTGGGATTGATCAACGCTATCTGCTGCATATCGTAGCAAGCGTTCAGAAGGCCGCCGGCCAAGGTAACGAATGTGAAAAGAATGGGCCGGTTCCTGCCTTTGGCACTGATGAGGCAAAGCAAAATTGTCGGAACACCCAGGACAATCTCCGGAATTTTATAGAGAATCTTATAGTCAAAAACCGCTGCCGCGTAACACAAGACCGCCCAGCAAATGAGGATCGATCCGACCAGGACGATAATTTGTTTTGGGTGCTGCGTGATGAGCAGGACAACGCAAAGCAAAATCCAGTTGTAATTGACCCAGGCCGTTCCCAATTCGGCCATGAAGGCTTTGGAAAAAAGAGGCTGGCTTGGCGGGTGCCGGACCACAACCGCGCCTTGCGTGAAATGGGCCACGGAAGGAAAAACTTTTCCAAAATAAGCGCCTTTGGTTCCAGTGGTGCTGGAAATGGAAACACTGATCACATAGCCGGGCCGAAAATACTGAAGTATCGGCGCCCGCAGTTCCGCGTTGCCATGAGGGTGTCCCGGATAGCTTAAAGTCACGTTGCAACTTTGGTCAGGATAGAGATAAAGATCGAGAAGAGTGGGCTGAACCGGCTGTCCATCGATTTTAAGATCGAAAGCGACCAGGGCCATGGCGGATAGATTTTGCTTCAGGAGTTGGGTATCGGTGGTTGGCAAGGAAATGGGTTTGTCTTGCATTTCATGCAAAAGAAATTGCGCGGGAAGTAACCTGTAAAAAAAATGGCAGCGCATTACCAGCCGGTTTCCTTGATCGTCGATGAACAAGTTGGCCATATTCCGTTGAGGCGCGTCAGCTTGAAGATGTCCGGAAAAAAACAGGACCGTGATAACCGCCACAAAAGAGCACCGGCGAAGTGATTGGCGCAAACGGGAATAGGCGAGGTTACGGGAGACGGCTCGCCGGTTCCGGGCTGTCCCACGGCGCACGGAATAGGAATATTCTCTGCGGTGTTTGATAAGTGCCATCCGCCTATTTTTCGGACAGCCTCCAGGCTAGAGGCTAGCTCAAAATTAGCCAAGAGCGCGTTACAAGCCAGACGCGCCTCAACCCTTCCGCGCGCCCGGTCAAGTTTGAGACAGGATTACCTAACCGCTCATTCCGTAAGCCCATCCGCGTCTTTTGTCACTACTCTCCATGGTTCCGGTTTCTTGCTATAGGGTGGAATTCCTTTCTCACCAGGAAAAGCAGGTGGACTTTTGGTGTCGAGTTGGAAGAATGGATACTCGGGCGTTCCATCGGGCGCGGTTGCGTATTTGTTTCCCTCTTTTTCCACCAGCAAAAAGAACCCGCATTTTCCACCGTCATCGCCAATCAGAACATCCATGTCCACCGGCTCGGAGGCTGTGCCAGTGTCGTCAGCGTCGAGATGGAAGACCGTGCCGATTTTAAGATGAGGGTCATGTTTATACACCTTATCAGCATCTGGATTATAACCGGAAAAAGTAAAAGAGGGAAGTACTTGGTGGAGACTGTCATCCGAGCTTAATGGATTCCATCCTCCATCCAAAACAACGGTACCATTTATCTTGACGGCGAGAACGTTATCTCCCCAGCCGATAAACCGGTAATCCCCCGCCGAAGGCGCCTGGACCCGGCCATGATAATGAATGACCCATAAACCAGGTTTGACGATGCTTTCCAAATTGAATGCCTTGGGGGCTTCTCCGGACGGACGGTTGGAAATCGCAAAGCGGGTTGAATAGAGAGGCTTGTCGCCCTTATAAAACTTATCGAGTAACGAGTCATTGAGTCCCGCGTAAAAATAGGGGCTCAGAGTCTCATAATATTTTTTCACATCCATTTTTCCGTTGTCCAGGATGATCATACCCTTGCCTTTCGGTGGCTTTGGAGGAGGTTTGCCGTCCGGGGCCAGCTTTAAATCAAACAGGTAACCCTTGAGTCCCAGCCCGTCGCTCACTCCAAAGGGGGGTGGGGGCGGCCCTCCGATGCTGACGCCGCCGGCGTTGCCGAAACCCGTTCCATCACCCATCTCCAGACCTTCGCCCACGCCTCCCATGTTCGCTGGGTTGGCGACATCCGGCGTAGCCGTCTCGGGAACATCGGGCAAAGTTATGGACGAAACATCTGTGGTGGTGATTCTTTTGATGTCGGGCGGCGCGCTTTCCACGTTGTTTCTCTTGGCCAATTCGACTTTATGTTCCACCTCGGTGTTCTGCGCCGGAGCCGCCGTCGCGTAAAAGTTAACGTGCTTTTTCTTGTTAAAGTGCTCGATAATCAGATAGGTGGCCCCGGCGGCGAACAAAAGATGCAGAAGGATGCTGATCAGAAGCGAATTGACCCCCCAAGCGGCAATCCAGCGGCGTATTCTCGACGGGCTTTTGCGGGGCGCGGAAGGAGAGGCTTTGGGAGGTCTCATTGCTCCTCGTCATTAATGGTGAAAGTGACGTTGCCAATGCCCACGACGGACAGGGCATCCAGGACATTGATCGTGCGGCTGTACTTGGCCATCGGGTCGCTGATGATGGTGATGAGAAGCGGCGATTTCGCCGCGTCGCTGGCCTGCTTCAGCCGCATGAGCGTAGCCTTGAGTTGGGGAAGGTCGGTACTCCCGGCCGAATCGAACGGCTGGTCGTTAAGGGTGATGTCGCCCTCGGGCGAAATGGCAATGATTTGTTCGTCGACAAAATCGGTCGGGGCGGAGGTGACCGCCACTCCAGGTAATTTGGTGTTAAGTTCCCTTTCCACCTTAACGCTTCCGGCCATGAGCATGAAAAAGAGCATGATGACGAAGACCACGTCGATCATCGGCGCGATTTGAAAACCGAGGGTACCCTCATTCACATTGGTTTCGAGACGGCGCATAGGTCACTTGTTTAAAGCGGAAAAGGAGATGTCGCTGATGCCCGCGTCGCCGCAGGCATTCATGGCCTGGGAAACGTAGAGCGCGGGTAGATTTTGATCGCCGCGGATGACGGCTCGGAAAGTGGGATTTTCGCTCTGGGCCACATTTCTTTCGCCGATGATTTTGGCCGATCTCAGAGGCGCCAAGAGTTCCCCCGCCGTTGCGTAGACGCGGTCATCGATGACGAACTGCGCCGTTTTGGTGTCGGCGTGCCAGCGAATGTTGACAATCACCTCGCTCCGCTTGCTGTCCATTTTTTGCGCGTCCGGGGCGACAGGGAGCGTGATGGTTTTGTCCACCTTCAACACTTGGGCGGTGGTGATCATCATGAAAAACACCAGTATCGTCAGCAGCACATCCACCATGGGCGCCACTTGAAACTCTGGTTCTCCCTCTGCTGCTCCGCCGCCGGCCATATCAATTCGGGGTAAAGGTTACTCGCTAAATGTTTATTGGTACGCGACCGCTCCGCTGGTGGCTTGAATCCAGTTGGGCACGGCGGCAAAAACAATTTCATCGCCGATTTGTGCGCCTGCCATCGTTTCGTAGGGCATTTTTCGGAAAAGCTTCGCAATGACATCCTGAATGTGATGGAGCGCCACCGTGGCGCGGTTACGAAGAAAATAGAAGGCCATGAAGGCCGGAATGGCGATGAACAGCCCGCTGGCGGTGGCGGTGAGGACCTCGCCGATGGAAGCGGAAAGACTGGTCGGATCACCGATCCCGGAGCTTCCCAGTTTGTCGAAGGCGCGCATCATGCCGGTGACCGTGCCAAGCAAGCCGAGCATGGGTGAGCAAACGCCAATGACCGACAGGTAACTGATCCAGGTCTGAATGCGGGAATTTTCCTTGGCCAGTTCTGCGATCATACCTTCTTCCGTCGCCTGCTTGCCGTCTCCCAGGAGGCTGATGCCGATGCGGACGACATTATTCAAGGGAGAAGGGTTGGTTTTGCAAAACTGATAAGCGCCGATGTAATCGCCACTTTGAAAAAGGCTTTGCAGCCGCTTCTCGTGCGCTTCGGGCGCGATTTTGCCTTTTCCGGTGCGGATAATGCCGTCAATGATGAGATAGACTGTGCCCAGCGAGCATAGACCGATAGGAATCATGACCCATCCACCTTGCAAAATCACCTCCCAGAGGGTCTTGGTGGTCTCGGGTGGCGGTGCGGCATTGGCTGCGTCCGAAGATGAGGTTGCCGGAGCGGCATTGTCCTGAGCCGGAAGCAGGGGGCATCCGGCAAAAAACAGCAGGGCGGCAATGAGGGTGAAGGTTGACCGGTATGGGGTTGTTGATGAGTTCACGTTTTTTTGTCTTTCTTCAGGAGTTCAGCTTTGGCTAAGGACGCTTCCGGACTGCCCGGATAGCTGGAGATCAGGTTCTGGTAGGTTTTTGCTGCATTGGCGTCATCCTTGAGTTTGGCATAGGATTGGCCGGCACCCCAGAGTGCTTTGGGCAGCAGCGGATTATGTTCGGGATAAAAAACGGTGACGGTCAGATAAGCCATGAGCGCTTCGTCGAATTCATGTTCCGTAAAATGAGCGTCTCCCTCCGCAATCCAAGCCCGGCTTAAGGTTTGGGGATCGGAACTCTGGCTGATCAGGGCATCATAGGCGGCGATGGCCTGTTGCGGATCGGCGAATTTCTCCGTCAGGGTGCGCAGCAGCTTTGTGGCCGATAGAACTTCGGGATCTTTGGAGTAGCCTTCGATTTCCGTGACCAGCGCCATGGCTTCCGCTTCCCGATTGAGCGAAAGCAGGGCCGAACTTTCGACCACCGCCGTTTGCGCCCACCAATTTCCGGGAATATCCCGGATCGTCTTTTGGAAATCGACGGCGGGCTGGATTTCGGCGAGCGCTTGAGCGTATTCTCCCTTGGCGATTAAGTCATTGGCCGTGGCCAAAGCGTCCGGCGGGGGAAGATTAACCGAAGCCACATCGGCGACATGAAACCCAATTTGGCCCGTGCCTTCCGTGGAGGATTTGACCGTGGCCATCAGCATATCCGCGTTCCGTGTGAAGCCCTCCGCGGGAATGGTTTGTCCGCTTTTCAACAAAATAGTCTGCGCCGGGAGCCCGGAGACACTGGCCAGAATAAAAAAGAAAAAAGTCGTCAGTTTCATTTTTGCGCCAAATGCCCCAAACGTTCTTTGGCGTCGGAGGTTTCAGGAAAGGACGACAGGTCCGGATTTCTCAACATTTCGGAGTAGGTGTTGACCGCTTGGGGAATAAGTCCCAGTTTTTCAAACGCCTCTCCGCTTTTCAGGTAAGCCCTGGCCTGAACTTCGGGATATTTTTGGTAGGCGACAAAAACGCGCTGATAGTAGGCATTCGCCTCGGCGTATTTTCCCAACGCCATTTGCACTTCTCCAAGATAAAAAACACTCAACGCCGTCGCTTCTCCTCTCCAGGCGCGGGTGGAGGCTACTTGTTCAAAAAGGGGCTTGGCTTCTTCGGGGCGGTTCAGGGCTAGAAGAGTTTCGGCCTGGCCGAGTGTGATATCTTTGAGCTTGGAAGCGGCCAGCCCTTTGTCGAGAGCCTTCGAAAAATACCTTTCGGCTTCGGTGTAATCCTTTTGATTATAGGCGATTTGACCCAGCCCATTGTAGGCGTAATCGACCAGGATGCTTTTATCGTATTGATCCATGAGATAATTATAGAAGACCTTGGCTTGGTCCGGTTGGCCGCTTTGCGCCAGGCAATCCCCCACTTGTCCCAGCAGGAAAGGGCTCAAATCTTCCGGTTTAAATTCCTTGGCCATGTCTTGGAGAATCTGTTGCTGGGCATCCAGTTTGTGCTGCCATCGGGCCAATTCGGCCTTGGCAAAAAGAATCCGCGCGCGTGCGGTCGGTTTGGAAGCCATGTCTGGAATAGTCAAAATGGCTTCCAGTTCCTGCGCCGGATCGGAAACGGCGGGCGGGGCATTGGATGCCGCTGTCGCCGCCGGAGCCGAAGATGCGGGCGGTGCTGCGGCAGGTACCGGGAAATAGCGGTGGGCGTAAAGTTGCGCCAGTTGGGTGATAATTTCATCTACCGCCTCGCGGGTGGGATCGTTCAGGTATTGCCTGGCGGTATCGGCCATGAACTGCTTGGCTTCGTCCACCTTGCCGAGCTTGATGTCGGCGCGCCCGATCCAGGAAATGGCCGGCACGACCGTTGGGTGGCCTGGATGGGAGGCGATGAAATCCTGGAACATTTGGACGATGTCCGCCCACTTGGCCTGTTTTTGCAAAAGCTTGGCCGCGGCGAAGATCGAATAATTCAGGACATCGGCGCTTTGGGCCGCTTTGGATGAGCGGATGTAAGCCTGGACCGCTTCGTCATTGTTATTCATGCTGGCATAACAATCTCCCATCAAGGAGAAGACTTCCGCCTGCGGATCCGCGTCACCGTATTTTTTCAGCCAAGCCTGGCAGTCCGCAATGGCCTGGCCATATTGTTTGTCCGCAAACTTGACCACCGCCAGCCGGTAGGCGGCATCGGCCACATAGTTACCATCGGAATATTTTTGGAGATAAGCCCGCAGGGCGGTTTCGGCATCCTCGGTTTGGCCGCCGAAAAGCAGGGCCAGAGCGGTGCGGTATTCCGTCTGCTCGGACAGGTCGCCGCGAGGGTAGTCGCGCTGGTAACGTGCATAGCTTGCGATCGCTTCGTTGAATTTTCTCTGGCGAAGCTTGATGTCGCCAATAATGACTTCGATTTGTTGCCGCCGGGGATTTTGAGGTTGATTTTGGAGGCAATCTTCAAAATAGGAAATCGCCTTGTCGAAATCTTCCGTGTCATAAGCCAGGGCCCCGCGGAGAAAACCGACACTGTCGGCATACTTTCCCTGAGGATATTGCGTCAGATAAGATTGACACAGCGCTTGGGCTCGGTCGGTCTGCTTCAATCGCTCAAAGGCGACAATTGAGCCGTAAAGAGCATCTTCCGCCTCTTTGCATTTGGGATAACGCCGCAAGATTTCGCGGTACACCACCGCCGATTCCCAAAGACTCTTGTTCAAGGTATAGGCGCGCGCGATGCGCATAAAAAGCGGCGGCAGGATGGGAGGCAGCGTTTGATACTGAGCAAGGATCTGCTGGTATTTCCCGATCTGGTCATCGATGTCCTTGTTGTCTAGTTGAAGCTGGCCGGAATTCAGCGGATCAGCCTGGATACGCGCCAAGTTCGCCGCCTTTTGCTGCTGCAGATTTTCAATCTGCTGTTTTTGCAGGGCGAGAATTTGTTCGTTGTTGCGAACCCGCCGGTAGCAATCGAGCGCCGCGGCGATATTGGCCGCAGTGATGTTATTGCTCGGCAAAAGCCGGTCGCCCAGCCGGATCGCCTGGGCGTTAAATTGCGTGACATCCTTCACATGCGCGATGTCCGCGTCCATTTGATGAAGCAGTGCAATGGCCTTCTGCTCGTTTCCGCTGTCGTCGAGGTAGAAGGAAAAAAGCTGCGCGTTGATATTTTCCAGAAAATCCGGATTGATGTTCGGCGAAGCCTTTTCCTTTTCCAGAAGCGCAATCGCGTCGTCCATCTTGCCGGCGCGCTTGTTGGCGTCCGCCAGAAGCAGGAGGACCTTGTCATGGTAACCAGGAAGCGCGAGCAGGGAATTGAAAAGAGGAATGGAGGCATTTGCGTTTCCACCCTGCAAGTTCGCCTGGGCCAGTGAAAAGAGGACTTGCGCCAGATGTTGGGGTGCTTTTGCGCTTCCGTTTGGGAAAAGTTGCCGGTAGGTGTTGAAGGTTGAAATCGCATTGGGCCAATCCTTGGCGTTAAAATAGGAGGCGCCCAACATAAAAAAGACCGGCTCAAGCCATTCCTGATTGGGCGCCGCCGCTGCAATTTGCCCCCCGTTGATTGATTCGGGGGAGAAGGCGGAACTTTTGATGATGCTTTGTAGAACGGTGGCCGCACGGGCATAATCGCCCGTATTGAACGCATTTTGTGCTTCGGTCCACATTTGTCCGGCTTTTGACCCCGCATCCTGCGCTTGAAGGGGAGACAGCGACAACGCACCAGCTAGGCAAAATACTCCATACCAGCCTATCCGCCTGAGTTTAAATAGGGGCCAAAACAAGGGGCCCGTTTTTAGCCGCCAAATAGAACTGATTGCCACTATGGCACATATTCTTAAGGAAAAAAAGAAAGTAATGACAACTTTTAACTTGGAATTTAACAAAGTCATAAGGTGTTCATTGAAAGAAACTTAACTATTTCACTCTCTATTGGCGGTCATTATATTCTTTCTAAGTCAAACGTCCATAACCCGTTTGGATTAGAACTCTGACGAAAATCGTTGCCGGTCCTTTCATAATATTACTTCAAATAAGGTATTAGAAAAACGTTTCTTGTTTGACGCATAATTGTCATAATTGTTTACCAGACTGGCGTCGATTCATCTCCGCCAACAGGAGGCTCTTGAGGAGAACTGCGCGGAACGATTCAAAAGAGGCTGGAACCTCGCGGTTTTTGGGCTTTCGCACGGAAGGAGTTAAGGCTGGCCCGGATGGAATAAAAAAGGCTTTTTCTCTTTCTCGCGGCAGTCCTTTCCGATCAAATGAGATGGAGTGCCCGTGTTTATGCAATATCCTGTATCGAGTGATGGTTTTTCCAATGTCATCTGTAACGGTTATCCCGGCTTTCTTTCTTTCGTTGTTCCCGGGCAGTCGGTTAAATTGACTCCAAGCAGATTCCAATGAACCCAGCGACTATGGACCAACCGACTCCAACCGCCCAAACTGCGGAGGCATTGCACACGCAGGTCAATTCTTCCACGCCCTCGGAAAGAGCCGCGCGTCTCAACGCCCAAACCCTCATTGACATTGACAACGTCGATTTCTATTACGGCCAGACCAAAGCGCTCCACGGAATCAACTTTCAAATTAAAGAGAAGCTTGTTACCGCCTTTATTGGCCCGTCAGGCTGCGGCAAGTCGACTCTGCTGCGCTGCCTTAACCGGATGAATGACCTGGTCGACGGCGCCCGGATTGGCGCCGGCTCGATCAAAATCTCCGGTGTCGACATCAACGCGCCCGTGGTGGACGTCATCGAACTGCGCAAGCGGGTGGGCATGGTCTTTCAAAAATCAAACCCGTTTCCGAAATCGATTTACGAGAACATCGTTTACGGCCTGCGCCTGCAGGGCGTCAGTAATAAAGCGCGCCTCGACGAGACGGTCGAGCGGAGTCTGCGTGGCGCGGCGCTTTGGGAAGAGGTGCGGGACCGGCTGCACAGCAGCGCCTTGGGGCTTTCGGGTGGCCAGCAGCAGCGTCTTTGCATCGCCCGCGCCATCGCCGTCGAACCCGAAATCATTCTGATGGATGAGCCTTGCTCCGCGCTCGATCCCATCGCCACCGTCAAGGTGGAGGAACTTATCCATCAACTCAAGCAGGACTACACCATCGTCATTGTCACCCATAACATGCAGCAGGCGGGCCGGTGTTCCGACGTCACCGCTTTTTTCTATATGGGCCGTTTGATCGAAATCGACGCCACGGAAAAAATTTTCACCAATCCGTCGCAAAAGCAAACCGAGGACTACATCAGTGGCCGGTTCGGTTGATTTTTGTTTTATTGGATTTAAGCTCAAATAGCGTCTATGCCCACCGTTGGTCCCAATGTTCCCTTTTCCAACGGCCCGGCCGCAGAGCAGATCGTCAAAATCCGGGAAACGCTGCTGATGATGGCCAGTTTGGCCGACCGCAATCTCGTCCTGGCTATGCGCGCGCTGGTGGAACGCGATGAAAAGCTCGCCGCCTCCGTCGAAGCTGAGGATTCGCAGCTTGACGAACTTGAAGTGGCCGTGGATGAACTCGTCATCAATCACATGGCCACTCATGCGCCCGTCGCCACCGATTGCCGGTTCATGCTCGTCGCCTCGAAAATTTCCAGCAATCTTGAGCGCATCGCCGACCAGGCCACCGCCATTGCCCGCCGTTCTCTCGAGTTGAACAAGGAGCCGCTTCTCAAACCGCTCATTGACATCCCGCGGATGGCTCAGATCGCCGAGGGGATGCTTCGCGACAGCATCACCGCGTTTGTCGACCGCAAGCCCGAGCTGGCCCAGGAAATCGTCAAACGGGACAAGGAAGTCGATGCCATCAACAAGCAGCTTGCCCGCGAACTAACCAGCTTCATGCTCGAGGACCCGGCTACCATCACCCGCGCGCTCAACCTCACCATCGTCGCGCGCTGCCTCGAACGGATCGCTGATCACTGCAAAAATATCGCCGAAGAGGTCTACTATCTTTACCAGGCCATCGATATCCGGCACGAACGCGCGGCCGCAGGTTCGCAGATCTAATCTACGGATTCGCCTTTTGTTGCGCGATCGCCTCGGCTTTGGCGAGATCGTTTTTTGCCACGGTAAGTCCAGGTTTCACTCGCAGAGCTTCCTGGAAGTGGGCAATCGCCTCCTTCACCTGTCCCTTTTGCAAAAGGGCCATCCCAAGGTTGACGTGGGCTTTGGGGTTGTACGGATCGATTTTCAGGGCCTTTTGGAATTCGGAAATGGCCTCCTCCACTTCTCCTTGGCCTAAACGAACCACGCCGAGCTCGTCGTGGGCTTCGGTAAAGTCTGGATTGATTTCAAGCGTCTTTTGAAATTCCGCGACGGCCTCATCTACCTGATCCTTGTGTAAGAGAGCCAGGCCGAGGTTATTGTGAGCCTGGGCATATTCCGGATTAAATTCCAGAGCTTTCCGGTAGAGATCCATCGCCTCATCCTGCTCTCCCTTGAGAGCCAGGAGACTGCCAAGATTGTTATAAGCCATCCAGCATCTTGAGTTTTTCTGAAGCGTATCTCCCCAAAGAGCCTCGTCGTTTTGGTAGACCCAGACCCGCTGCCAGCTCAAAAGGCCGAGAGCGAGCAGCACCCCGCCGCCCAGGCAGTAGGGACCCCACGGTTCTTCCGGAATGCTCTTCCTGGCCAGCGTAACCAATCCAGCTCCGGCCAAAGCCAGCGGCCCCATCGAAGCCAGATACTGCAGATGATCCTCGACAAAAGAGCACCGCCAAAAAGCCTGGTCGATCAAACCGAGAAAGAGAAAGAGCCCCGTCACGAAATAGGCCATGGCGAAAAACCAGGGACGGGCCCAGTCCGACTCCCGCTTTAACCAAAGAAGGAACAGAATGGCGATCACCGCCAGTAGTGGCAGGTAGGAGGCGGCTTGCCCGGCATCGATTTCCCAGCGTGGATAAATCGTCATCAAAGGATAGGGCCAAAGCAATTTGCCCAGATAAAACCAGATTACGTCGCCCGCCGTGGCCACCCGCTGGGGCCAGGTCTGCATCCCTATCGGATCGGTCACCTTGGTTAATCCAGCTCGATACGACCATAAGCTCAAAGCTGCGGCGACGGCTGACATCAAAAATAACGGCGCTGTTCTGATGAGATTAAGCCACCGCCACCGGCCTTCCATCCACCAGGCGCATAAACAGAGCACCACCGGCAAGATCACCGTCGAGGTCTTGCTCGCCAAGGCCAGACCCGCGAAAACTAGCATGAAGACATAATGCCGGTTATTGCCGGATGGTTGGCCCGGCTCCTCCGTTTGCAGATATTTTATAAAAAAGAGAATCGTCAGCAGATAGAACAGACACGACTGCGTGTTCTTCATCTCGCTGATCCATGCCACCGATTCCACCTGAAGCGGATGCAAAGCCCAAAGCGCTGCCCCCAGCCAGGCCCCTGGTATTTGCAGACGCCGTAAGATCCGCCAGAGCAGCACCGCGCACGCCGCGTGCAGAAAAACATTCACCAAATGATAGGGCAGCGGACGCAGGCCCCATAGCGCGTGCTCTACCCAAAATGTGGTGAGCACCAGGGGAAAAAATTGCCCGTACTCCGTCGTCCAGATCTCTTTCAACCCGAGCGGGCCAACGATGCAAAGGTTGGAACCGATGTTGGCATTGTCATCCCAGATAAATCCGGCGTGCCAGAGAGGTGTGTAGGTTAAAACGACCGCCAAAACCAAAAGCAATCCCCCAAGCCAGTCCTGGCGCAGCCAAGGCGGAAGATGGGAAGCAAGCTCGGCTTTCGTCTCCGTTTTCATGGAAGGCCTTGAGTCGGTCTTTTTCTAGCGCGGATGATTTGCTTTGAGACCGTGGTTTTGAGGATGAACATTTTCTGTTTTCATAGAAGCAGATTTTGCTTTGCGGTGAAGCTCTCCCGCCATCCACGGGACTCCTTTCGGTGTGACCCACGCTTACGTTTCGGATAGGCTCATGGAAGGTACTTCAAGCTTGTCCTCCTCTTATCCCCAATATCTATCCCTGCGCATCATTCTGATCCTATTTGCCGGTTTCTGGATTTACGCGCCCGCCTTGACCGGTGATTGGATATGGGACGACGTCGCGTTAATTCCCGGCGATACCAGTCTGCACTCGTTGGCTGGTCTCGGCGCTCGCTGGCTCTCCAACCCCGACTGGGGCCTTACCTCGTCTGCGCTCTACCTTCAGTGGCGTCTTTGGGGACCTTTCCCCTTCGGCTACCATCTCGTCAATCTTCTCCTTCATCTGGGCAATGGCTTGCTGATTTGGCGCCTCTTGAGCCGGCTCGGGCTGCGTTGGGCCTGGCTGGGAGGGCTGCTTTTCGTCATTCATCCGCTGGCGGTCGAATCGGTTGCCTGGATCAGTGAATTTAAAAATACCTTTTCGCTCTTTTTTTTCCTCCTCTCGCTTCTCGCCTGGATCAACCAGGACGAGGGCAAGGGCGGTTATCTTTTTTCGCTGTTTCTCTTCCTTGCGGCGATGCTCGGCAAGACCTCGGTTGTCATGCTGCCCGCCATTCTCTTGCTTTACGCCTGGTGGAAGCACGGGCGGGTGACTTGCCGCGACTGCCGGAAAATCATTCCCTATTTTGTCACCGCCCTTTTACTTGGCCTGGTCAGCCTTCATTTCCAGGCCGACTACACACTCCAAGGCCAGGCTCTCCGGGCGCGAAGTCTTTTTACGCGGTTGGCCGATGCGGGCATGGCTCTCTTTTTTTATGCCGGTAAATTCCTTTGGCCTTTTCCTCTCATGCCCATTTACCCGCGCTGGCCGTTTGATGAACCCTTATGGTTGCGGTTGTTGACTCTTCCCCTGTTGGCCTTCATCGTCGCCGGCCTTTGGATGCGGCGCGAAAAATGGAGCCGTCATGCGCTGTTGGGTTTCGGCTTTTTTGCGCTCAATCTTCTGCCAGTGCTTGGCCTCATCGGCATGTTTTACCTGATTTTCAGTCCGGTCGCGGACCACTTTGTCTATTTGCCCATGATCGGCCTGATTGGTCTTCTGGTTGCCTTGCTTGAAACAGCCGCTCAAAAACTTACTCAGGTGCCTCGCTTGGTCTTGATGGTGACCATCGGTCTTTCGTTTTCTTTCTTCACCTGGCAAGCCCATCGTTATGCCGGTCAGTTTACCGGCGACGAAAAGTTGTGGGCCTACACGTTGCGGCTCAATCCCACCGCCTGGGCTGCCCACAACAATCTCGGCTTCGCCCTGCTTCAGTCGGGCCGGATGAGCGAGGCGGAAAAACAATTCGATGCCGCCCTGCGCCTGAACCCTCTCTCCGCCGACGCGCACAATAATCTTGGCATTGTTTGTCTGCAAACGGGCCGGTGTGCCGAAAGCATGGACGAATTCAAGGAGGCCCTGCGGCTCAATCCCGGCCTGCTCAGCGCCCGGGTCAACCTCGAACTCGCCCGCGCCAAATTCAGCCCGGCGCCCAAGCCGGATAACCGGTGAAAGCCGCGCCGCTCACTTCCGGCCCGCCGCCTCCCGGATCATCGCTTGCGTCCGGGCCAGATTGTTTTGGGCGGCGGTATAGTTGGGATTCAAGCGCAGGGCCTCCTGGAATTGGATGATCGCCTGATCCAACTGTTCCTTTTGGATGAAAGCATTGCCAAGGTTGTAATGGATTCCAGCCATACCGGGATTGATCCGCAAAGCTTGTTGATAGTGGAAAATGGCTTCGTCCAGTTGATTCTTTTGCAAAAAAACATTGGCAAGATTGTTTTCGGCATCGGCGAAGGTGGGATTGATTTCCAACGCTTGTTGAAATTGAGCCGTTGCCTTCTCCAGGTCACCCTGTTCCATGAGGGCCCTGCCTAGATTATAATGGGCGTCGGCGTCGTTGGATACTGTTGCCAAAACCTTTCGAAACAGAAAAATCGCTTCATTCAATTGTCCCTTCTGCAGGAGAACATTGCCAAGATTGTCGCAGGCTTCGGCATATTGGGGATCGATTTCCAAAGCTTTTTGGAAGAGAGCCGCCGCCTCGTCTATTTGACCTTGCTGGGCCAGGGCGCTGCCGAGATTGTTATAAGCCTCCCAGCAGCCCGGGTTTTTGGCGATGGTATCGCTCCAAAGCGTCTCCTGGCTTTCAAAGACCCACGCCCGCTGCCAGCTCCACGCTCCTAAAATTAGCAGCAGTCCGGCGCCGAGACTTGCCCGTAACCAGGGAATTTTCGAAAGAGCCAAAAAATCCGAGAGCCGGATCAGCGCCGCCGCCGCCAGTGCCAGCGGCCCCATCCCGGCCAGATACTGAAGATGATCGGCCACCAGCGAATGGGCGCTGGAGCTCATCGTGACGAATCCCAGCACAGGAAACAGCGCCGCCAGGAAATAAGCGGAAGCGAAAAAACAGGGCCGTAACCACGATTGGCGCAAGACATACAAAATTGAAAAAATAACGAGTACCGCCAGCGTGGGCAGATACGAAACCCACCGTCCGGTATCGGTTTCCCAACCTGGATAACTGTTCATCAACGGCTGGGGCCAAATCAGTTTGGCCAGATAAAACCACACGGCGTCTCCCGCTTCCGCAATCCGCTCCGGCCAGCTTCGTGCCCACTGCGGATCCGCGGCGCCCCATGATGTTTGCGTCCACGCCATGGCGGCGCCGGCGGCAATGGGTACGAGAAGAACAGGGACCACCCTCAGCAGATTGCGCCACTGCCACCGGCCCTCCGCCCACCAGGCGCACAGGCAAAGAACCGCCGGCAATACCACCGTGGATAATTTGCTCGCCATGGCCAGCGCGGCGAACAAGAGGCTCCAGTAATAATTCCCACGGCCGTGTGGCTTTTCGAGGTCTTTTGTTCTCAGCCACCTCACAAAGAAAAAAATCGAGAGCAGATAAAAAAAACAGGATTGGGTGTTCTTGGTCTCGCTGACCCACGCCGCCGTCTCCACCTGGAGCGGATGCAAAGCCCAAAGCGCCGCTCCCAGCCATGCTCCCGGCGCCTGCAAACTGCGCAAGACCCGCCACAGCAACAGGGCATTTGCGGCGTGCAGGAAGACATTCACTAGATGATAGAAAAGCGGATTCAATCCCCATAAGGCGTGTTCCGTCCAAAATGTGGTGAGCACCAGGGGAAAAAATTGACCGCCATGGATCATCCAGATTTCCTTCAAGCCCAGCGGTCCGACAATGCAGGGATTCTCGGTTACCGCCGTCGTGTCGTCCCAGACAAATCCCGCCTTCCATACCGGCGAATACGTCAGGATCACCGCCAAAACCAAAAGCGATCCCCAAAGCCAATCGCGGTTCCGCGTGGACGGCGGCGATTGGAGGGAAGCCACATCCGCTACGGGCGGCATTGTGGAAACTTCACGGCGCGCCGCCTTTTTGATCCTGAATCGCGTGACCATGGCTACTTTGGATAAGAGTACAAGAATGAACTCTTTCCGTTTCCATAGAAGCAGATATTGCTTCCGGTAACGGCGGCTCAAAAGATCGTAGCGGCGCCGCCCGCGGTTCGCTTCTGCTTGTCTTTATGGAAAAACCCGGGAGCCTCTTTTCAGGACGGCATGAAGCGCATTTTATTCGCGATTCCCATTGTTTACGGTCACAATTTTGGGTTTTGGATACGGGATTCCGGCTTGGTGGTGCTCGCCTTGCGCGAAATGGGCTACGACGCCAGGCTGGCCGCGTTGGGCGATCCGGCGATGCCTAAGGAAGGGCACCCCATCCTGTGTGCTTCCCTGCGCGATCTTTCCTCCGCGGAATGGTGGAAAAACCAGCGGCCCGACGCGGTGGTTCTTAACACCTGGAGCGCACCCCGTTACGACGCGATCCGGCGCGCGGCGCTGGCGGCCACGCCCCTGGTGGTGGAGCGGCTCGACACCGATGGCGCCCGTTCGGCCATCTTGTTCCCCCGGGAATTTATCATCCGCGCGTGGGGCGGTTTTTGGGATAAACTTCCCTGTTTCCGGTCGTGGCTCGCCATGCCCTTGGCCATCGCCCGGTTTTTGGTACATTACTTATTCCCCTCCGCCATGGATCGCCGGATGGTGGCGACGATGGGGCAATTGCCCGGTTTGATCGCCGAATCGCCCATCGCCGCTGAGCGCATGCAACAAATGATCGAGAGATTTTCGGGCCGGAGACATCTCATTGAAGTCATTCCCCATCCCGTCAACGAGGATGTTTTGCATTATAATGGCGCGCCCAAGGAAAACCGGATCATCACCGTGGGACGGTGGGACACGGTGCAAAAAGATTTTCCGATGCTCGAAAAAGTTCTCCAAAAATTTCTGCAAAGTCATCCCGGTTGGGAAGCGACCATCGTGGGGAAAAACATCCCAGCTCATTTTCTGGCGCCACGGCGGGAAACGGACAATTGGCGGCGCCGCGTTGCTTGTTACGAAAACCTGCCTCACGAACGATTGGCCGCCGAATACAGCCGCTCAAAGATTTATCTCATCGTTTCGAGGTACGAAAGTTTTTGCATCGCCGCCGCCGAGGCTCTTTGCTGCGGCTGTTCCGTGGTCGGTTCCCGCGACGTCCCCACCTCGTCCTACTTTGCCGGGGCGGAATCGGGCGCGGTGGCCGCGCCGCGGATGCCGGATGCTTTTCTGGAAAAACTCGGTTCGGAAGTCGCGGCCTGGGCGCAGGGCCGGCGCGATCCCCATGCCATCGCGGCAATTTGGAAAGAGCGGGTGGGGCGTGGAGCGGTCGCGCGGGCGACTCTCGCTTTTTTGAGCGGAATCAAAATCGCGGAGAAAACTTAGAGGGCATCTTAGAGGTTATGATGAGCGAGGACCGTGTTTCCACCGATTCCGGTGAACTCTTCGACATTGTCGATGTCGAGGACCGCGTCATCGGCCAGGTGCCGCGCCATGCCGTCCACGCCCGCTGCCTGCTCCATCGCGCCGTTCATGTCCTCATTCATAACGGCGCCGGCCACTTTTTCCTCCAACGGCGCAGTCTGGCCAAGGACACATTTCCCGGCTGCTGGGATTCCTCCTGCACCGGCCACGTCGACGCGGGCGAAGATTATCTTTCCGCCGCGCGGCGGGAACTGGGCGAGGAACTTGGCTGGCTCGATCGCGCGCTGGCGTTGCGTCCGTTGCGGAAACTTCGCGCCTGTCCCGAGACCGGCTACGAGTTCATCCAAATTTATTTGGCCGGGCCGCTTTCGGGGCCGTTCACGCTTCATCCCGGAGAAATCTCCGAAGGCCGTTGGATCGCTCCGGCCGAACTCGAAGCCCAGCTTAAGGAATCGCCGGAATGCTTTGCCGGATCAATGCGCCATCTTTGGCGTCATCACCGCGCCGAAATCCTCGCCGCTATGGGGTAGGTGTCCCGTTCCCTTCGCGAGTTGCCAGCATGCTTAGACTGCACCATAGTGGCGGCATGGAACCCACCTTTCAGGTACTGCCGCCCGGCGCGCCGCCACCGCCGCCTCCAAACAAACCAAAACCGCAGGGAATTGTTGGCTGGCTCGTGGCGGCGGGTGTTGTCGTGGCGAAGTTCGGTGTCCTGGCGCTCAAGTCGCTCAAGACCAGCTTGTCGATGCTGTTGATGATCTGGATTTATTCATTGATTTTTGGTTGGCCGTTCGCCATCGGCATCGTCCTCCTGCTTTTTGTCCATGAAATGGGCCACGTGATCGCCGCCAAGTGGCTCGGCATTCCCGTAACGGCGCCCATCTTTATCCCCTTCTTTGGCGCGGCCATCACCATGCAACAAAACCCGCGCGATGCCTGGACGGAAGCCCTGATGGCCTACGGCGGCCCGTTTGCCGGCTGCATCGGCTCGTGGATTTGCTGGTACGCCGCGATTCAATTGCAACAGGAATGGCTCATGGGAGTCGCCTCGGTCAGTTTTGTCATCAACCTCTTCAATATGATACCGGTACCGCCATTGGACGGAGGCCGCATCTGCGCTGCCGTCTCGCCCTGGTTCTGGCTCATCGGTGCGGTCCTGTTGCTTGCCTCCGTTCTCTATTTTCATGCCTGGAACTCGGTCTTTATCATCGTCCTGTTTTTTATCGTCGCTCTCCCGCGCATCAAGCAAACCCTCTTCGGCCACCCCACGCCGGAAATGGAGCAATACTACAACACCCACATTTCCAACCGTCTTTCCATGGCCCTGATGTACCTCGGCCTGATCGGCGCGCTGCTTGCCGGTTATTGGAACGCTAGCCAGCATTTGGCCTATCTCTGGCAAAACAACTCTTCCTCGCTGGGCAATTGAGATTAAAGTTAGATCGGTGGGCGCCGTCCGCATCAGCTACCGCTGTCGGTATCAGCTACCGCCGTCCGCATCAGTTACTGCCGTCCGCAGGACCGTGCGTAGCGCTCAGTGCCGCTTCCGCCGCGCGAATCTCCGCTTCCTTCTTGCTTGCGCCGTGACCGCGTCCAAGCTCGCGCCCCTGCCATTCCACCACCACTTCATAAACGCGCGCGTGGGCCGGGCCCGATTCGCCCACACAGCGGTAGACCGGCGGATTGTCTCCGCCCGCCTGCAGCTTTTCCTGGAGACACCCCTTTGGATTGGCCGCCGCGTCGCCTTCATCGCCGATTGCCGCCAGCGACGGCTCCATCAGCCGCAACACAAT
Organism: Methylacidiphilales bacterium; assembly: GCA_035508775.1. GTDB lineage: Bacteria > Verrucomicrobiota > Verrucomicrobiia > Methylacidiphilales > UBA1321 > JABDGH01. The sequence goes on along the minus strand of DATJMI010000079.1, from coordinate 9,663 downwards.
CGCCCGCGCCGCTGCCCAGCCCGCTTCCGCGTAGACCGCGCCGATCACCGCCTCCATCGCGTCGGCCAAAATCGAAGGCCGCTGCCGCCCCTGGCTATTCTCCTCGCCCCGGCCCAGGATCAAATGCTCCCCCAGCCCAAGCTCCTGAGCCAGCGCCTGAAGATGATTGCGGTTCACCAGTTGCGCGCGCTGTACAGTCAACCGCCCTTCCGGCATCTCCGGAAAGCGGCGGTAAAGCTCCTCCGTCACCGCCAGTTGCAGCACCGCGTCACCCAAAAATTCGAGCCGCTGATTGTCGGGCGTCCACTGCCGCTTCTCGTGTCCGTACGAAGCGTGCGTCAGCGCCTGGCGCAGCAGTTCCGCGTCCGCGAACATATGGCCGAGCCGCTCTTGCAAATTGCCGAAACTTTCTCCCATGTCCCATTAAAACAGTTTTCCCCCGAAATTTACAGCCGAAGAGAGCAATGATAACTTGTCCTTTCCGCTATGGCCTGACACCTTTTTATCGCCATGAAACCGTTCGATCCTTTTCACCGCGCGCCTCCCGTTCATCCCTGGCACGATGTCGCTCCGGGCAGTCCCTCGGCCTTCACCGCCGTCGTCGAAATTCCCCTCGGCAGCTCCAATAAATACGAGCTCGACAAAGCCTCCGGCATGCTCAAGCTCGACCGCGTCCTCCACTCCGCCGTCTTTTATCCGGCCAACTACGGATTCATTCCGCAAACCCTGGCCGACGACGGCGATCCGCTCGACGTCCTCATCCTCGCCGCCGAGCCGGTCTATCCGCTCACCCTCGTCACCGCGCGGCCCATCGGCCTCATGACCATGATGGACCAGAACGAAGTCGACCATAAAATCATCGCCGTTGGCGTGCATGATCCCGAATACAACGCCTATCACGACGTCCACGAATTGCCCAAGCACCGCGTCGCCGTCATCAAACGCTTTTTCGAAGACTACAAAACCCTCGAGAGCAAACGCGTCGTCGTCGACGACATTCTCCCCGCCATCGAGGCGATCCCCGTTATCCAAAAATCATTCGATGTTTACCGCGAATGGGCCGGGGCGAAACGATAGCGCAAGGAAATGCCGCCGTGACGGCATCGTGATCCCTCGTTCCCAAGTTGCACTTGGGAACGCCCTTGTCTGCGCAACTTCGTTGCCCGCCAAACAGAGCAAGACGCCGAAGGCGTCGCATGGTAAACCGGAGAGATGACTTCGCCCATCGCCGCTTGCGAGACCGCGCTCAGCGCGTTGCCCGATCCGTTGCTGGTCGGTGTTTCGGGCGGGGTCGATTCGGTGGCGCTGCTACATGCGCTGACCCAGGCGGGACGCTCTCCGGTCGTCCTCCATTTCGACCATGGATGGCGTGCGGAGAGTGGCGCGGACGCGAAATGGGTGGCCAATCTGACGGCCAGCCTCGGCCTCCGCTACGCCGGGGGCCGGATGGGCAAGGTGGAAAAGAAACATCACGAGGCCGGCGCGCGGGCGGCGCGTTATGAATTTTTCGCCCGGATGGCGCGGCGATTCAAAATGTCGCACCTGGCGCTGGCTCATCACGCCGATGACCAAGTCGAGACGTTTTTGATGCAGCTCCTGCGCGGCAGCGGTGCGGCGGGGAGGGGAATGAATCCGGTAAGCGTGCGTGAAGACCTTATCATCCATCGTCCGTGGCTCGGAATTTGGAAAACCGACATCATCGCTTACGCGCGGAGCCGCCGGCTGAAATGGCTGGAGGACGTGACCAACGCCGATACCCGGCACCGGCGCAACCTCATTCGCCGGCGCGTGTTGCCTTACCTGCAAAAGCAAATTTCGCCCCAGGTGACCGAAAATTTGTGGCGGGCGGCCGAAATTCAGCGGGCTGAGAGCGAGTGGCTCGACGCGCTCTGCGCCGATGTGGCCGGAGACGTGGACCTTCCCGTCCGTGCCTTGCGCGAAGGTCCCCTGGCCCGGCAGCGCCGGACGATTCTGCGTTGGTTGCAGCATCGGGGCGTCAAGGATATCGGTTTTGCCGACGTGGAAGCGGTGCGCGGGCTTCTGGAGCATCGCGTTCCGGCCAAGGTCAATCTCGGCGGTGGACGTTTTGCGCGGCGGCGCGCCGGAAAAATCTTTGTCGAATGATCTTTCGGCGGTACTTGGCTCGTTATTGGCTCAACGTCAAATTAGTGAAATAACAAACCACGCCTTATTGTTTTTAACATCAACGTCTAAAAATACTCCGGCATCAGCGTGCCAAAAGTAGTAGCTTTTTACTTGTGGATGCCGTTCCCATATCCAAGAGGAAGGCACTAAGTCAATAGCATTAAGGTTAGAATTCCGATTTCCACCCTTTTTAATAAAGGAATTTATCAAACGTGCTTTGTCCTCCGGTGATAATGTCAGCTCATAGCAAATATCAGGAGGATCTATGTGGAAGAAACTAGGTCTGACTTCAAAACGATCTATGGAAGAAGTGGTAAGATTAATGCCGGTGTATAGAATGAAGTCATTCTTTGGATTGCCAAAATTTCGTTTGTCGAAACTACCGAGAAAAATACCAAATATAAGAAAGAAAATTAGGAACGCTGTCAAATACATGCCGCACAGTATGGAAAGAACTTTAAAGATTTTTTTTAAGTTCAATAGTGTTTTGACAGGAACAGCATTCTCTTGATGAGATAAAAAATTGAGCGATGTCATATCCCAATTTTTAGCACCCGATCCGCGCGAACCGGGCATTGGCCGGAACTTCCCAGTTGCCGCCCGCATTATCCCTCACATCGCAGCGGTCGGCGCTGCCGCCGCCGAGCGGCTGAACCAGGATGCCCACGCCGCGGCCATTCAACACCTTCACCTGCCGCAGAGACGGATTGGTGCCGCCCTCAATTTCGATCCCGGCGGCGCCGCTGTCGGCGATTACCACTTCGTCGATCGTTCCCTGCCCCTGTCCGCTGAAATGGATTCCATCCTGTTCCGCTCCTTCGATCCGGCACTTGCGCAGAACGGGCCGCGCGCCTCCGGTGACGAGCACCGAATCGCCCTTGTTGCAACTGAGAATCACGTTTTCCCAACGCCCCTTTGCCTGCGTGGCGATGACCAATCCATTCCCCGCGTTTTCGCTGATTCGTCCCTCGTTCATCTTTGGGGTGGCGCCTGTGGTGCAATAAAAGCCGATTCCGCTATTTTCGCTGATGGAACATTCCTGGAGGACGGGGCTGCTGGCGTCATCGGCGTGGACGCCGACGCCCAGGTTGCCGGTAATCTGGCAACGCTCAAAACGGGGCTCCGAACGGACATTGACCAAAATCGCCGTGCCGTTGTTGCCCACGAAACTGCACTCCGTGAACTCCCCTTGGGAAGCATTCGTTACCGTCACGCCATTCTCCAAACCGTGATGAAAACTGCAGCCCGCGAAGACGGGGGAAGACTGGTCGGTTATCACCGCGCCGGCGGCGACGTTGGAATAAATTTCACACGCCTCCAACCGGGCCTTGGAGGCGCCTTCGATGATGATGCCCTCCTGCTGGCCGTCGTGAATCAGGCAGCGGAACAATTGCGGCTCCGCTTTATCCTTGATCAGAACATTGGCCTGCTCGTTGCCGGAGACTTCGCAGTCATGCAGTTCGCCGCTGGAACGGTCGTGGATTTCGACCCCCGGGCCCCGGTTGTCGGTAATGCGGCAGGCGGAAAGAACCGGCTTGCTTTGCTGGCCGATGGTCACTCCCGCCTTGGCATTGTCGAAGATGTGGCACTCCTCGAACAATCCCTCGCCCTGCTCGGCGATCAGCAAGCCGTACCGTTCGCTGCCCGAGATGCGGCAGTGGCGCACCCGTGGATTTCCGCCCCGGCGGCACTGGACCGCCGCGACCGAGTTGCCCCAGATGTCGCAATTCTCGATCAAGCCATCGCCTCCCTCGTTCACATAGATGCCCGCCATCAGCGCGTTGCTGATTTGGCAGGAAAAGAGCGTTGGCGAGCAACCCTTGCCGATCACCACGTGCGAAAGCTTGTTGTCATAAAGATGGCACTCTTCAAGATAACCCGTGCCGCCGTCCTGGAACGTGATCCCGCTGGCTTTGCCATTGTGCAGATGGCAACGGTGCAGGATCACCTCCGCCTGCGCGCCCTTGACCTCGAGGATGGTCGAGGAGTCGCTGGTCAAATCGCAATCGTCCATGATAAGCCGGCCCGATTTGACCTCGATGGCGGGCACAGCCTTCTTTTCCTTGCCGGCCACGCCTTTAATAGTCACTCCGGCCAGCCGCAGGCATGCGCCGTCCAGCACCACGGCGGAAGCCCCGGATGATTCGATAATCACTTCACCGGGCTTGCCCTCGCCGCGAATCTGAAGGTCCTTGCGCAGGACCAGGCCGTCGCGGTGTATTCCGGGCCGCAGGATGAGACACGCCGCATCGGTGCCGCATTCGCGCACGGCCTCGCGCAATGTCGGTTTTTGTCCGCTGCTTTCGGGATAAACCACGATCTTTCGCGCGGGGTTGGACCAATCGGGCACCGGAATGCTCGGTTCCGGTTCGCGCGAAATGAATTCGGGTGCGGCGGTTTCTTCTGGAAGCGTTTCACTTTCGGGGATTTCGGGCCGCGGTTCCAGCTCGGTTTCAGGCGGGGCCGCGTTCGTTTTCATTAATTCGCCAAGCCCGACTTTCTTGGTTTCGGCCAAACTCGAGTTGTACTGCTGGCCGGCAAACGATGTCTCCGGAACAGGCGTGGGACCCGTGGTCGCGGCTAGCGGATCGAGAAGACCCAGCGCAATGGCCCAACTTTCCACTCCCCATTTGGCCGCGTCGCTGGAAATGGCCAGGTCCTGTTCAAGTTTCAAGGTGAGCCGCGCCATGGCCAGCTTGAGCAATGGTCCGCTTTGCGACCGCAGCTGCTCAACCACGCCGACACGCAAGCAGCTCACCAGCACAAAGATTTCACGCCGGAATTCCCCGCAGTAATCTTTCAAAATGCCTTCAAAACGGCCAGGTGAGGCGAACACATCGGGAGCAAAGGTGGCAACCACCTCAGCAAGCACGTCACGTGGCCTTGAATTCATTTTGGGTTCCTGCGTCTTTTACCGTTTGGGACGTCTTAGGTCATTGGATGTTTGGTCAGTTTTTACCTAAAAGCTAGGAATAAATGAATGGTAAATACGTTTAATTTAATCTTTATTCCGATCCGACTCCCGCCACGGCCAGGGTTTCAAGGGCGCGACGTGATTGGACCGGGCCGATACCCAAAGGTAAGACGGTCCGGCCAAGCCGCAACGCATACGAAATTTCCTCCTTTTCCGCATTCACGATCCAGAGAGCCAGTTGCGAGAGCCGCTCCTCCAAAGACAAATGGAACATCTGCGATGCATCCAGCCAGAGCTGCCGTCCGTCTCCGCCGGTAAAATATTTTACCGAAAGCGGCCGGCCGCGCGCGTAAGCTTTCCAATCGACGTGCCGTAAGGATTCGCCGGGCGTGTAGGTACGCACCCCCGCGAAGTCATCGCCTTCCGTTAATCTCATCGCCGCGCCTTCATCGCCGCTCGGGCGCAGATCCGGCCAGATCGAACTTCCCTTCGGCTTGGGATAGACGAAATAGGCGGCATCGACCGGCACGCAAAATCCCGCCCAAACTAACCCGAACGGGTAGGAACTCCGCGCCACCAGAGACTCGAACCGATACATTCCGCGCCGTTCGGCGGGAAAGAAAACTTCCACGCAGGACGAATCCCCCGCCGCGATCCACAGGCCGCGATTCCCCCGGCTCGCCAGAGGAGCCGGATCCCACAAGCCCGTGTCCCCGTTCATCCGTGCGAAAAAAAGACTTTGCACCGGATGCCGCTCCGGATTGCGCAGGCAAATCTCCACCCGCACTTCCTCGCCGGCAAAAGCGGGGTGGACCCGGACATATTCCACCTGGAGCGACGAAATATTGCGCCAGGAATAGAAAAGCGAAATGAAACAGAGCGAGGCGATCAGATAAAGAACGGCGTAAACGAGATTGTTGGAATAATTGACCGCCGCCAGCCACATGCAGCCGAGAATCGGTCCGAACAAACCCCAGAGCAGCGTGGGGCGCAGAAAAACCTTTTCCCTTTTCATCGTACCGGCACCGAGCGGATGATTTTTTCCGTCAAAGCCAGGCCCGAGTCCTCCAGCACCCCGCTGCCGGAGCTCAGCCGGTGGGCCATCACGCTCGGCGCCACCGCCTGCACATCTTCGGGCATGACCATGTTGCGGCCCGAGGCGAAAGCCCACGCCTGGGCGCATCGTTGCAAGGCGAGCCCCGCGCGCGGGGAAAGTCCCGCTGCTCCGTCAAATTGCCGGCTTCTTTCCAGCAGATCGAGCACGTAGTCCCGCACCGCGTCGGACACATGCAATGCTTTGACCTGGTCCTGCCAGGTGAAAAGCTGGGTTGCCGGAACCAGCGGTTGCAGGCGCCGGATCAGATCGCGCCGGTCCTGCCCGGCCAGCATCTCTCTTTCCGCGAGGCGGCCGGGAAATCCGAGTTCCAGCCGCATTAAAAAGCGGTCAAGTTGTGATTCGGGTAGGGGATAAGTCCCGATCTGATGTTGCGGATTTTGCGTGGCGATAACAAAAAACGGCAAGGGCAAGGCATGGGTTTCACCATCAATAGTGACCTGGCCTTCCTCCATCGCCTCGAGCAACGCGCTTTGCGCCTTGGGTGTCGCCCGGTTCACTTCATCGGCCAGCAACATTTGCGTAAAGATGGGACCGGGATGAAAAACAAACTGGCGCGAAGCGGGATCAAAAATCGCATTTCCCAGCACGTCGGCGGGAAGCAAATCACTGGTGAATTGCACGCGCCGGAATTCCAACCCCAGGATTTTCGCCAGCGCGTGGGCCAGCGTTGTCTTACCCACTCCGGGGATATCTTCGATTAACAAATGGCCCCGGGCCAGGAGACAGCAAAACGCAAGACGCACTACTTTGTCTTTACCCAGCAGAATCTCGTCCAACTGAGCCAACACGTCATCAATGGCAATACTCATGGAATCCCTGACCCAGTTTAGCCTATATTCAGCGACTGCCAAAACTCATTTTACACTGGCAATCTCCCATGCCATTGCAATATTTAGGCGATTTGGTAGTGTGTAGTACCGAAACGGCCATGAACTTCCGTGACGTTCCCAACCTGATGAAGTTCGAGCAGCACGCCCGCAGCCATACGGACGACGAAATCGTCATGGATTGTTACCGGCGCATCCGGGAAGTCATTGGCTCTGCGCCAAGGCCGCCAAGCGTCCTCGACTTTTCTAACAGCACTCCTGTCGAGGGACTCAAAGCCAGTTGCGAAGCAGTTGAAAAGTCAACCCGGCTTCTGTGGGCCTGCGCTGCCGCCACCGACAATATCTCGCCGCGCATCTGGGACTATCTGCCCGATTACGAGTCGAGCATTGAGTATTTTTTAGATCTCGACGACCTCGAATTGATGGCGGTGACGAAAATGCACCGCATCACCTGGGAAGAGAATACCCTCACGCCGGGCGTACAATCATCTTAAGCCCGTTTTTGGGGCGTAGCGTTACCGTCGGATTGAGGCCGGGTATATGACCCGGCGTCGCCTCGAACCTCCAGCGTCGCGCGATTACCGACAGCAGGATGATGCCTTCCGCCCAAGCGAACGCATCGCCGATACAGATGCGCGCGCCGCCGCCAAACGGAAAATAGGCGAACTTGGGACGCGCGGCCTGGGCCTTCTCGTCGAGCCACCGCTCGGGACGAAATTCGCCGGCCTGGGGCCAGAAGCGTTCGTCGCGATGAATGACATACTGGCTGGCGATCACAATCGTGCGCCGCGGCACCTCGTATTCGCCAATGGTCACATCTTCCAGCGCGCGCCGGCCGATCACCCAAACCGGCGGGAACAATCGCATCGACTCGGAAAGAACGGTGCGGGTATAGGGCAGGCGTGCCGTGTCGTCGAGGTCCGGCAGGCGGTCCGGGCCCAGCGCCGTCTCGATTTCCATTTTCATCCGCGCCCGCGCCTCCTCGTGCCGCGCGAGCAAATGCCACGTCCAGGCCAGGGCATTGGCCGTCGTTTCGTGCCCGGCGAGAAAAAGCGTCATCGTTTGGTCGCGCACTTCGGAATCGGTCAGCCGTTTCTGCGGATTCTCCGCGTCCTCGGCCGCCAGGAGCATCGAAAGCAAATCGCCGTAATCGCGGCCCTCCCGCCGCCGCGCCGAAATCAAACGGAAAACCGTCGCGTCGAGCCGCCGTTGCGCTTCGCGAAGCCGCCGGTTGGCGGACGTGGGCAGGCGCTGGGTCAATTTCCAGAACGGGAGCAGCATTCTGCTGAAATTTTCGATCACGACCGTGAGCGATTCGGCCACGGCGTGGGCATCGGCATCGACCTGCGAACCGAAAAGCGTCTCCCCCACCACGGCTAGCGTCAGCCGGTTCATCTCCACGGCAAGATCGAGTTCCTCCCCCTCGCGCCGCCCATCCGTCCACTGGCGGGCGAGCTTCGCCATCGCCTCCGCGTAACCGGCGATGCGCCCACGATGAAAAGCCGGCTGAATCAACCGGCGTTGCTGCGTGTGTTCTTCGCCCTCGCTCACTAGCAGGCTGTTGCCTAGAAAATGGCGTGCCCCTTCCAGCGCCCGCCCCTTGCGGAAAGAATCTTGTTTGGTCAGCAGCACTTCGTTGACCAGCGCCGGATCGCTGAAAAGGACGAACCGTTCATTAAACAGGCGGAATCGCGCCGCGTCGCCGTGATCGCGTTTCAGCGACTCGAAAAAAGCCAGAGGCGAACGGAATCGGCCATAAACGCTTCCCACAAACGGGAGCTCTCTCGGGCCGGGAATCGAACGGTAGGCGCGCCGGTGCATGGGCGCTACTGTAAGCTCTCTTGGCAAAATATTCGAGAGTCCCCCTTTTATTTCTGTTCAGTCCTTTGCCGCATCATCGCCTCTGCTTTGGCCAAGTTGTCTCGTGCATTGGTATAATTGGGATTCAAACGCAAGGTCTCTTGAAACTGGAAGATCGCTTTTTCTGCTTGCCCTTCTTGTAAAAGGACCCAGCCGGCATTATTGTGGGCTTCAACATAGTTTGGATTGATCTGCGCGGCTTTTTGAAATTCAGCCAGGGCCTCGTCCATCTGCCCCTTTTGGACAAGAACGTCACCGAGGCTAAAATGAGCCTCCGCCAAACCAGAATTGATTTTCAGGGCCTCTCGGAATTTGTCCGCAGCTTCATTGAGCTTGCCCTTTTGGACAAAAATATTGCCAATATTGTAGCAAGCTGGGGCATAGTTCGGATCAATCTCCAAGGCTTTTTGGTATTGTGTTACCGCTTGATCCGGTTGTCCTTTTTGTAAAAGGGCATCGCCGAGATCGACGTAGGCTCCAGCAAGATGGGGGCTAGCCTGCAGGGCCTCTTGATATTGGACGATTGCTTCGTCTACTTGTCCATTTTTCAGAAGAATATTGGCTAGGTTAACTCGTGCATCGGCATAATTGGGGTCGATTTCCAAGGTTTTTTGAAATTGGGCCATGGCTTCGTCCGGCTCTCCTTTTTGTAAGAGAGCGTTACCAAGGTGGTAATAGGCTCCAGTGAGATTGGGATCTGATTGTGATGCATATTTATATTGGACGATTGCCTCGTCCACCTTCCCCTTCTTGAACATGGCTATGCCAAGATAATCATAACATGCAGCATACGCGGGATT
>DATJMI010000078.1:0-10820 GCA_035508775.1 Methylacidiphilales bacterium | reverse complement strand
TTTCCATCCAGACGATGGCGGTGAGAATTCCCAAGCCCAACATGGTCAAGGCAACCGTCAGCCAAAGAGTGAGTAATACCCGCCGCGATTGATTTTCGATGGCCTCTTGCGAGCGAGATGCTTTGGGCACGGGCTGGGCCGGCGGCTCTATCAGTTCCATTCGTTTAATTTTTACGGCTTTACTCGAAGAGGCGTGGTTCTTGCGGTTTCCGATCATGGAAGGATGTGGGCAAAAGGGCAGTCAAAAATAGAGAGGATTGCACTAGGGAAATTCCATATGAGGAGAACAAAGGACGCAAAAAAAGAGGCGGGCCGTTAAGCCCGCCTCTCCCATAAAGATTCCAGACTGGATCAATCAGTCGGTCGTATTCGATGTGTAGGTCTTCGTATAAGTTTCCGTATTACCAAACTGGTGGGTATTGCCGTTTGGGCCGGTCACGGAACCGTTCGAAGTGCGGGTGATTGTCCCGTTGCTATTGTGCGTATAGGAGACCGTCTGGTTATCGGTGCTGACCCCGCCATTGGGGCCGGTGATCGTGCCGGTCTTGGTCCAGCCGTTATCCGCCTTGGTATAAGTCTGGTCGGAGGTAACCGATTTCCCGTTCGGGCCTGTCGCCGTCGTGTCGACTTGCTTGGAGCCATTGGCATCGGTAATACTCTTGTCGACGGTTGAACTCTTGCCGGTGGCGGCGTTGGTGTAGGTGCTATCAACCGTCTTCGTGCCGTCCGAATTGGTCACGGTTCTGGATACGTCGGTGACTTGGCCATTGACCCCAGTATGAGTCCCGGAATAGGAGTAATCACCGGCTCCGGTCTTGGTCCAGTCGCCCTGGCTGGAGGAGGTCTTGCCGTTGGCGTAGGTCGTGGAAGACTGATGTGTTCCCGTGCCCGCCGCGCTGTTCCATGTGTTGGTGGCCGTATGGCTGCCCGTGCCGCCATTTGCGTTGGTCCACGAGAGGGAACGCTGCGCGCTACCAGGCGAACGCGTCACGCTTTGCGTGAAGGTGCCATTGCCGTAACGAGAAGAATCGTAGCTACCCGTGCGTGTGACGGTGCCATTGGGGCGAGCACCGTAGGGATGGACGCCGTTGCGAAGCGCCTGGGCGGAGGCCGTCGAATACAACGCCCCGGCGCAAATAAAAGAACCGATCAGGAGTAGGCAAGTAGGTTTCATAGCTACCACGGCAGACGCCGCAAACGAAAAAAAGTTACACAAAATCTATGTTTTGGTAAAGCGGTTACAGTGGCTTGTCATTCCATGCCGAATACGCATGATCGGGTTTCCACCATGCCTCAGCCCAACCTTGTCTATTTCGATCTTGAAACACAGAAAAGCGCCTCGGAAGTCGGTGGCTGGCACAACAAACGCGCCATGAAACTAGCCTTGGGCGTAACCTACAGCACCGCGCGAGGCGCTTATGAAATTTACCGTGAGGAAGACGTTCACCTCCTCCTGCAGGAACTCCAGCGGGCCGACCGGGTCATCGGCTTCAATGTGATCGATTTCGATTTTGAAGTGCTGGCTCCTTATTCGGTCTTTGATCTCAGCCACGTCCCGGTACTCGACCTGATGCAGGACGTCGAAAAAGCCGCCGGCCTTCGGATCGGACTCGACGCCATCGCCGAACAGACGCTCGGCTGCGCCAAAACGGCGGACGGCATGGAGGCCCTCAAATGGTGGAAGGAAGGCAAGCTGAGACAAATCGCCGAATATTGCTGTTATGATGTGAAAGCGACGCGGCTGGTCCACGAATTTGGACGGCAGTACGGCTCTATTTTCTATTTCAGCAAGAAAACCCAACGCCGCGAAAAGGTGCCGGTGGTTTGGTAGAGACCATCCAAAAAGCGGCCAGCCGCTAACTAATCGAGGGATGTTCTCCCTGCGGATTGGGTTTGACCCGGAGAAACTTGAGAAACGGCAGATATTTTTCCAGCGGCACCACAATTTCATCACGCCGCAAGGTGACCTGAACTCCGGCGACTTGATCCAGCACATCGACCAAGCCGTCACGGACAATCCCCAGGCAGAATTTCACCGCTTTGGGCCGGGAGGGTAAATTGATGATAAAACTTCGCCCGCGCACACCGGCGGACGCGCGGGAAAGAATGGAAACCTTGACCCGTTCGAAAGAGTAGGCGCGCATGATCTCTCCAAATCCGGGCAATTCCCGGTCCAGCACGCTGCGCGTCGCATCGGGCATGAAATCGCCCGGATTGGGACCCGTTCCGCCGGTGGTGACGACCAGAGGGCATTTTTCCTCATCGCAAAGACGTAAAAGTGCCGCGCGGACCTGGTCGCTATCGCCGGCCAGAATGGAAATAACCTCATGCGTGCCATCAAAAAATTCTGTCAGCACCTTGTCGATCTCAGGACCGAACTGCTGGTTTGAAGGTGCGGCAGGATCGGCGAAGGTGATGCGTCCGATTTTCATGCGTTCTTATTTATTCTTTCACTGGTTGTTTTCTTTGCGAAACGAGCCGGCAGGCCAGACGTATCGCAGCCAGCATGCTGCGGTGATCGGCCCGGTTTTGGCCAGCGATTTCGAGCGCCGTGCCATGATCGGGCGAGGTACGAATCAGCGGCAGGCCAAGCGTAACATTCACGCCTGTCTCAAAAGCAACAAGCTTAAAGGGAATCAATCCCTGGTCATGATAGGCGCAAACCACGGCATGAAAGGCTTTCTTCCGTACAGCGTAATGAAAGATCGTGTCGGCGGGGCCTTGCAACAGGGTGATCTTTTCCTTGCGCAATTGGTGATAGGCGGGCAGAACGACGCGCATGTCGTGATCCCCGAAAAGTCCCCCCTCCCCGCCATGCGGATTGATCCACGCGAAAGCAAGTCGCGGTTTGGCAATGCCCCGTCGTTGCAGAAAATCCCTCAGAGTTTTTGTCACATAGACAATCCGCTCCGTCGTCAGCCGGGCGACAGCATCCGGCAGCGGGCAGTGATTGGTGCAAAGCGCGACCGTCAGCTTGGGATCGGTCAAAGTCATGACCGCCGCGTCATCGGGCAAGCCACAAGCGCGGGCAAGAAATTCAGTCTGGCCAACGAAATCGCGCTGGAGGCGGGCCAGAGACTCTTTCTGTACCGGCCCGGTGACCATCGCGTCATATTTTCCGGCTAGGCAACCGCGCGCCGCGTCCTCGAGCGCCTTCAGAGCCACACGAGCTGAAGCCTTCGTCAATTTGCCGGGCCGGATACCCGGGCCGCTTTTCTTACCGAGCAATTCAAAGCGGAAACCTTTGGGCAACCGCGGATCGCACAAAGTTTTCGCGACCACTTCAGGCCCGATTCCCGCCGGATCGCCCCTAGTAATGGCGATAACGGGAACAATTTTTTTTACGCGCAAGGCATTCAATGGGTGGAGGAAGGCGTGAGCACCGGCGGAGCGTTCGTGGGAATCGGCGGCAACGGTCGTGGCGGCGGCGGCGGTTGAATAATTTTGCTTCCCTGATTTTTGGCCTGCTCGGCCGCCCGGGCCTTTTTCGCATTGTCCAGCGCCAGCACAGCGGCCCAAACATCGGCCAGCATTTCGTTCATCTTGTCGATCTTCGGCCAACGTTTGATTTCATGTCCGTCCGCGCCAAAAAGAATGCCGCGCAAATCATCGGAACTTTCCGGCCAGCCAAGCTGCGGACAAACCGATCCGTTAAAATCGGCAATGACGTAGGAAGAAGCGCGCGGATTGCTCTTATTACCGTTTTTCAAATAGTAAGGCTTGAGCAGAATCGCTTCCTTATCGAGGTTCTGGCGCATTTGACTGAGCACAATGGAGGGAACCCAGTTGGCCAACGAATCACGCAGATCGACCACGACAACGAGCTGAAAATCGGGGCGGCCCCGCAAAGGATAAACCGTCCGGCCCGCCTCGCGCGCGGCATCCTGCGAATCTTCACTGGTACCGAGCAAAAGGGTAACCAAACCCGGTTTATTGATGACGATGGTGCGATTGTCGGCGTCAACCGCCCTGATTCTGTGGATAATGGGAATCGCGCCAGCCGGCTGTGTCGCCGCCTCCATTCGGTCCACATCCGCCATCGCCATCATCAATAAGAAGGCACCGCTAAGCTGGACCGCCGTCAACCTTTTCCAAGATATAACCATGTAAATACTCCGTTTCAGGTATATTGACGAGCACCGGATGATCTGGATTCTGGCTCAGTCTTTGGAGCAACCGCAAAATCGTGCCCGTTTCCGCGGCGGCCCGCTGCAGCAATTCCACCCAATCTTCGGCGGTAACATGATGCGAGCAAGAGAATGTGGCTAAGATACCGCCGCGCGTCAACAGGCGCATTGCGCGTAAATGCAGCTCATGATAGCCGCGCAGGGCGGAAGTTTTATTGCCCTTGGTTTTGGTAAAAGAAGGCGGATCGAGCACAATGAGATCGAAATTCTCGCGCCTTTGTTCGTACTGGCGCAGAAGATCGAAGACATTTCCCTGCACCCATTCCACGGCGAGACCCGCCGCTTGGGCCGTCCTCTCCGCCAGACGCAGCGCTTCCGCGGACTGGTCGATGGCACGGCATGAAGCGGCGCCGGCTTTCCACGCGCTGATGGCAAAGGCCCCCTGATTGCAGAAACAATCGAGAACACGCCGGCTTGGCGCATAAGCGGCAATCGCGGCATAATTGGCCACTTGATCGAGGTAAAAACCGGTCTTTTGGCCGGACCAAAGATCAATCTCGTAATCGACGTCCGCAATGCGCAACCGGACAGGTCCCTCGCAAGCGCCATGAAGAATACGGCTCTCCAGCGGCAGCCCCTCCAATTGCCGCACCGGAGCATCATTGCGGGCAATGACGGCATGGACACCGGTTTTCTCCACGAGAAGCCGGGCAATGGCCTCCTCCTGCCGGGCCATGGCGAGCGTCACGGTTTGAAGGACAATGACATCACCGTACCGGTCGGCAATAAGCCCAGGCAGATGATCAGATTCCGACCAAACGAGGCGCTGCGCCACCGCAGCCGCGCCGTGTTGAAGAGAACGGCGATAGGCGAGCGCATCGTCGAGCCGCTGGCCAATCCAGTGCGCATTGAAGGCCGTTTTGCCACGGGAATAACGGCGCGCGACGATTTGCGAGCGGTGATTATAAATGGCGCTGCCAAGAAATTCCCCCTTCGCGGACACGATTTCAACGGTGCCGCCATCCTCGGCGTCCCCCTCCAAATGGTCAACTTCACTGGCGAAAACCCAGGGATGACCGGTCAGAATGCGATGCCGCACGCCCTTGTTAAGATGCAGCCGGGCGGAGGGAATCATGTCAATTCTGGCAGTTTGCCTGAAAACCGAATCAAGAAAAGCGAGAAAAGGAAGATCATCCGGCGTTTGGCCAAGGACCGGAAACCATTGACACCGGCAAAACCGACTTTCATTGTCCGGAATGAGAGAGGAAAATCGATCCCATGAAATCCCTCACCACGTCCATGAGCGTTCTTTATGAAAAAATATTCTGGAATCTTCAACACCGCATCAGACTTCTGCGCGCCCGTTTCCGGGGAACGGAAATCGTCTGCGCGGCCTGCGGACAACCGATAGGCTGCGTGGTGCTTGGTTCCCGCCAGGGCAAGATTCACCTGGAATGGCTGGATCAATATCAGGTCTTCGTCGATTTCGCTTCTCAGGACGAAATTCAATTTCGTCATGTGGACCAAGATGAATGCCGACGGATGGGACGTCCTTCCCAAAAGTGATGCAATTTCTCCATGTCATTCTCACCCACGTTGCGCCTCCCCAAGTCGACGAATTTCTGACTTTTTGCGATCGTGTCACCCCCGGGATTCCGCGCTTGCTCGCTTATGGAGGACCGTCCGAAAACTTTTCGCTTCTCGCTCATCCAGCTAAGATATTTTTGGCCGATGAGTCCTTGCGGGGGCCGGTCATCCGGCAATGCCTCAACGAAATTTTACCCAAGGTTTCCGCTTACCTCAATTCGCCGGCATCACCGCAATGCGAGCTTGTCCACTTCAGCGAATTCGATCACCTCATTCTCTGCCGGAATTATTTCGATAAGCTCGCCGAGATTTTCCGGCAATCTGGCTGCGACCTGATCGGAAAAACCGCGGGCCCCAAAACCCATTCCAACTGGGTACATTATCTCCGCTATCGCGAAGACGAGCCGCTGCGAAATTATCTGGCCCGCATCTCCAAACGCGAGGATAAGAGGGCGCTTTACGGCATGCTCGGCAATGGTTACACCCTTTCGCGAAATCTGGTGGATTCCATCGCCGGTCTTTCCGATTTACCCCGCGTTTACTACGAGTTGCTTTTTCCCACGCTGGCCCATCATCTTGGATTCGAGGTGGGCGATCTGGGCGCTTTTTCGGATATTTTCTGCCATGTTCGGTGGGGACCGGCCTGGAAATTAGAGGAAGTCGGAAACATGATCAAGCGCGGCGCGGTTTGTTGTCATCCTTTCAAGGACTTGGACCGGTTGCCGGTGGTATCACAGTGGATGCATCCAAAGAGTGCGGTAGAATGAACATCGAAAAAAAGGACGAAAGATTTCCGCCCAGATGAAGCGCGCTTGTCTGGCGGCATAATGGCGATATAAATGCGACCAAGCTGAGATTCTTTTTATTTTGGGCTGGAGCCTGATACCGGCAAAACTAACGAAACCGCGTTTCTCAAAATTTTCTCATGACAAAATTGATTATCCGGGCAGGCCGTACGGAAGGCCAGTACTGGCGTGATCTCTGGCATTACCGGGAATTATTCTACGTGCTGGCCTGGCGCGATATCGCGGTCCGTTACAAACAGACGGTGATCGGCGTTCTCTGGGCTTTCATCCAGCCGTTCATCAATTCGGTGCTCATGACCTGGATTTTTTCACGCATCGCCGGACTCTCGTCGGTGCCGGGCGTCCCTTATTTCCTCCTCGTCTTTGTCGCGCAATTGCCGTGGCAATTTTTTTCCGCTTCGCTTGCCGTCGCCAGCCAGAGCCTGGTCAGCAATGCCAACCTCATTTCCAAGGTCTATTTTCCCCGGTTGATTATTCCCGCCGCCGCCGTCGTCACGGCGCTGGCCGATTTTCTGATCTCGTTTATTTTACTGCTTGGCATCATGGTTTGGTTCCATGTTTGGCCAACCTGGCGGATGCTGTTCTTGCCGGGTCTGGTGGTGCTTGCCTTCGCTTCGGCCTTGGGTCCGGGATTGTTCATCACGGCTCTGAATGTCAGATACCGCGATTTCCGTTACGTGATCCCATTTATCATTCAGATCGGATTTTTTGTCTCCCCGGTTGGTTACATGACCTCCAAAGTGGCGGGAAATACATTCACTTTGCCGTTCTTAAAAACTCAAATTCCACTGCTGCCATTCTATTCGCTTAATCCCATGGTCGGGGTTATCGACGGTTTTCGCTGGTCCCTTCTGGGCGGAAAGACGCCGGTCTACCTCCCCGGCTTTTTTCTTTCCCTGGCCGTAACGGGTCTTCTGATGTGGTTTGGTGTTTGGTACTTCCGGCGGATGGAGCGCTCCTTTGCGGATGTGATTTGAAACCGCCTGCATGCAAGTCATTTATCTGGCGAATCAAACACCCTGGTTTGGCGCGCACACCGGTTATGAAATGCTGCCTAGCTATGTCTCCGCGCTCGGGGTGAAGACGCAGAGGTACGTTCCAGCAGAAACGATTCCGCGCCGGATGGCGGGTAAAGTAGTCAGCCTGTTGCGTGGTCACGGCCAGATTCGCCAGGGTGATGCTTTCGCGCGAGCGCAGTTGGAACTGGCGCTGCGCAACGGCAAGCAGCGGCTGGGACATATCCTCCATGGAGAAGCGCACATGCCCTACTGGCGCGACGTGGCGCCCTCTTTGCGGCAACGCAGCGTGCTGACGCTGCATCAGCCTCCCTCGCACATCGGCGAAGAGAGACTTCAGGCTCTGGCCGCCTACCGGCACGTGATTGTGCCGTGGCGAGCCGCGCAAGATTGCTTCGCATCAAAGATGGCCGGCGGCGCCGTTCGTTTCATTTTGCACGGTGCCGATACCGATTTTTTTACACCGGGGCCGCCCAAAAACGGAAACGATGCCTCCATTCCCCCACGGGCTCTTTTTTCGGGACTGCATCTGCGCAATACGCGTATGCTCTCGAGGATCGTCTTGAACTGGAAAAGTCACCGTGGCGATCTGCATTTCGATTTGCTTATTCCACCCCAGGGGCGGGCGCTGCCCGGATTGGACGAATTGCGCGCGCTTCCCAACGTCGCGTGGCACGCCGGACTGTCCGATAACGAACTGCGGGAACTTTACCGGAAAGCCTATTTTCTGCTTCTGCCGATGCAGGATAGCGGAGCAAACACGGCGGTGATCGAGGCCTTGGCCTGCGGACTTCCCATCATCACAACCGATGTGGGGGGCATTCGTGATTACGGAGGCGGCGCCCTTTTTCCCGTAGTGAAAAATGACGACGATGACGGCATGATGGCCCTCATGGAAGATTATTTGGCGCGGCCGGCGTGGCGGGACGAGGTGGGGACGCGCCTTCGCGCTTTCGCCGAGGCGGAATTGCAGTGGCCGGTCATCGCGCGCCAGCATCTCGGCTTTTACCGGGAAATCTCGCCGTGAAGACCCTGTTTTGCACGCTGTTTGAACAGCACTATCACTTCGGCATCGCCGTGCTGGCCAACTCACTTTGCGCCTCGGGGTTCAAGGGCTCAATCTATGCCGGGTTTCGCGGGCCGCTTCCGCCATGGGCCGGGGACAGGGTGAATATGACCGAAAGCGGAAAATGGGAGATGGAAATCACACCCGAAGTGCGGATCGTTTTCCTCTTACTCGAAACACCGGCCCATTTCACAAATTATAAACCCGATTTTCTTCTGCAAATCGCAGGCTTGCCTGCCGCGGAAGACTGCACCTTGGTCTATTGCGATCCGGATATTATCATTAACGAAATGTGGGATTATTTCGAAGACTGGCTGACCTGCGGGGTTGCGCTGTGCGAAGACATCAACTCGCCATTGCCCGAAAACCACCCGCGCCGGATCGGCTGGCGGCGTTTCTTCGCGCCGCGAGGTATGGTGCTCAAGCCGCGGGGAGCATCCTACGCCAATGGCGGCTTTATCGGGCTGCGCCCGCAGGACCGGAAACTTCTGACCGTTTGGCGGGACTTGCTCGACCAAGCCACCGCTTCCCTGGGTGGAAAAGATGTCGCCGGAATTTCCGGAGGGCGGACTTTTGACGGCCTGTGCGGCTTCGCCGATTGCTTTCGAAAAACCGACCAGGACCTGCTCAACGCGGCGATCGAAGCATGCCCCGAAATCGAGGTTAGTTTCCTCGGCCCGCAGGCGATGGGTTTCTTGCCGGGTGATGCCATCTTGCCCCATTCACTGGGCCCGGCCAAACCGTGGCGGCGGCGCTATTTCACCGAGGCCCTTGCCGCCCGTCCGCCGGCTATTGCCGACAAGGTATTCTGGCGCTATGCAACTGGCCCAATTCAACCGTTCAGCATGGCACAGATTGCCTGGAAGAAACTTAGCCTGGCTGCAGGCGCAGCCGCAGGACGCTTCATTCGCCGGACATAAGAGCATGTCCGCTTCCGCTATCCCGCAGATCATAGTCAATACTCTTCGATTGTGCTAAAACGGAAGCTTGGATGTGCGGCATGGCGGCGGAACGCTTAGAACGCTTATGACCAAGCAATCAGTGACAAACGGACCGGGTGACGCAAATTTCGCGTTAGCAGACGAAAAAGCAATGCCCGCTTCGCTGCCGCTATCCCGGCTCAACCAAGATTGCCTTTGGGGATCGATTTTGGTTTGCGTTGTCATCGCGACCTATTTGCCGGTGCTGCAGGCGGGATATATCTGGGACGATGATATTAATATCACCGCCAATCCCTGCATTGTAGGCCCCCTCGGATTGAAGGAAATCTGGACCACCGGCGCCGCCAATATGTGTCCCCTAACGCTGACCACCTTCTGGCTGGAACACGCGCTGTGGGGCTCGGCCCCTCTGCCCTATCACTTGGTGAATCTCTTTTTGCACGCCGCCTGCGCCGTCTCGCTTTGGCGAGTCCTGCAAAATCTGAACATCCCGGGCGCCTGGTTCGGCGCGGCCCTCTGGGCCTTGCATCCACTCCAGGTCGAGACGGTGGCGTGGGTCAGCGAAACCAAAAACACCCAGTCGGGCCTCTTCTATTTGCTCTCGGTTCTCTTTTTCACAAAATCACTCCAACCCAGGAAGAACCAAAAAACAGGCGGCTGGAATTATGCGCTCGCCCTGCTTTTCGCCGCTTTGGCGATGGCCAGCAAATCATCGACGGTCATCCTGCCCATCACCCTAGGCCTGTGCGCCTGGTGGGTCGAGGGCCGGTGGCAAGGGCGAAACCTCGCCAGACTGGCCCCGGTCTTTCTCCTGTCCATCGCCGCCAGCGCCGCCGCCATGTGGACGCGGCAGGCCTGGGGGGGCGACGATCCCCATTGGGTGCGCAGTTGGCCGGAACGGATTGCGGCGGCTGGCGAGGTGATTTGGTTTTACGTGGGCAAATTGATCTGGCCGCATCCTTTGATCAACAGCTATCCCCCCTGGAACATCGATGCCATGCAGTGGACAGCCTATCTGCCACTTTTCGCCGCGGTTATCATCCTGTTCATCTTTTGGTACCACCGCCAGAGGTGGGGGAGGCCGTGGTTTTTTGTTTTCGCCTGCTTTGTCGCGGCGCTGTTTCCGGTTTTGGGCTTGGTGACGATGAGTTCCAGCGCCCATAGTTTGGTGGCCGATCATCTCCAATATTTGGCCGGAATGGGGCCGCTGGCCCTGGTTGGAGCCGGCTTGGCCCGGCTCTCGGACACGGTTCTTCCCAAGCACTCTTCCCTGCAAC
>DATJMI010000077.1:0-4178 GCA_035508775.1 Methylacidiphilales bacterium | reverse complement strand
CTGATCGTGCAAATCAGCCGTTTGGCGGACGGAAGCCGCAAGTGCGTGTTTATCACCGAGATTCAGGGCATGGAAGGCAACATGGTTACCCTGCAGGATATTTTCCGGTATGAGCAGACCGGGGTCAATCCGGAGGGCAAGCTCATCGGCATCACCCGCGGCTTGGGTATTGTTCCGAAATCTCAGGCGAAATTCAATGCCAACGAACTCAATATTCCGATTGAGATTTATCAGAGTGTTCTTCACCACAATAATCCCGAATATCCCTAGCGATTATGGAATACCTCTTTTTCGGCTGCATTTTCGGGATGTGTCTTTTAGTCGCCTGGTCCTACCAGCAAACGAAAGGCACGCCCCAGGTTGATTTGCGCGAAAAGCTCAAAAATCTGGCCAAAGATCCCGAATCCATGGCCAAGGAAATCGAGCTGGGTATGGAGCGCAAGCCGATTTTCGACACCATCGCTCTCCGGCGGATGTTCGCCAAGGTTACCGGCCAGAGCTACATGGATAACTTGGAAAAGGAACTTACGCAATGCGATATTCCGCTCAAGCCGAGTGAATTTCTGCTCATGCGGGGCGCTGGAATCGTTGTCGTGGCAGCGGTGACGCTTCTTCTTTCCCGCAATATCTATATCGCCCTCGCTGCCGGCGGGTTTATGGCCATTATCCACATTCCGATTATGGCGCTCAAACGCTCGTGGCGGGTGGAAAAATTCGTGCTCCAGCTTGCCGAATTTCTCGTTCTGATCACCAACTCGCTTCGCTCCGGCCAGACTTTCTTGCAAGGGGTCGATATTGCCAGCAAAGATTCGCCCAATCCCATTGGCATGGAATTTCGCATGCTCCTCAAGGAGACCAACCTTGGTGTTCCGGTCGAGACTGCCTTTAATAACATGCTTTTGCGGGTGCCCAGCGAAGATCTCAAAATCGTCATGAGCGCCTTCAGTATTCAGCGCAACGTCGGCGGCAACCTGGCCGACATCATGGATCAGGTCGCCGCGATGATCCGCCAGCGTATCGCCATTCAGGGGCAGATCAAAGTGCTGACCACCCAGGGCAAGCTTTCCGGAGCGATCGTCGGCTTGCTTCCCTTTGGCCTGGGCGCTGTCATTTCCCTGATTAATTATGAGTATATGAGCAAGCTTTGGACTCCCAACTTGGATGCCAAACCGGACGATATTGTCGGCCGTTATTTAGGGCCGCTGTTGCTCGCCGCCGGCGTTACCTTGGAATTAATGGGTTGTTTCGTTATCTATAAGATCTGCGATATCGAGGTTTGATTATGGAGCAACTATTGCTTGCCGGATGCGTTTTTGGAGCCCTTTTGTTGCTCGCTTTCGCCCTGCAACCGGCTTCGGAAACGACTTCGATCAGCCAGCGGCTGGAAGGTCTCAAGGCCGGGCAGCAGCAGCGAATCGGCACGTTACGGGATCAGGATGAAATGAACAAAAGCGTGTTTGTTCGCGTTATCCTTCCTTTTGTCGACAAACTATCCAAGACTTTCAACTCATTCACCCCAGTTACTTCCCTTAATCGCGCGAGAGTTTCCATCGCCTGCGCCGGATTGCAGGGCAAAGTCACCCCCGCCCAGATC
Source organism: Methylacidiphilales bacterium (assembly GCA_035508775.1). Taxonomy (GTDB): domain Bacteria; phylum Verrucomicrobiota; class Verrucomicrobiia; order Methylacidiphilales; family UBA1321; genus JABDGH01. The sequence continues at coordinate 2,584 of DATJMI010000077.1, read as the reverse complement.
ACGACTTTATCTTACATTCTTATGGTGGGTGTCCCGTTTATGTCTCTCTCTTTTTCGGGCATACCTACCGAACTTCTCAGCAAAAGCACCGCGATTCTGGTCATTGGCGCCCTGCTGGGCTACCGCATGCCTTTCGGTTACATTGAAGGCAAGGCCAAAGCCCGTCAGCACGAGATTCGCAAAGCGCTTCCTTTCACTCTTGATCTTATTTCCATCAGCGTCGAGGCCGGGATGGCTCTGGACGGCGCGATGGCCATTGTCATGGAAAAATCGCGTGGTCCGATGGCTGACGAATTGAACCTGACCCTGCGGGAGATTCGGCTTGGCAAAGGACGCAATGAAGCGCTTGTCGATATGGCCGAGCGGGTTAACATTGAGGAGTTAAAATCTTTTGTGACAGCGGTTACCTACATCGCACGGCTGGGCGGCTCTCTTGTGGATGTCATCCGGATTCAGGCCCAGGCCATGCGCATCAAGCGCCGCCAGCGGGCCGAAGAAAAGGCGATGAAGACTCCGGTTAAAATCATGATACCGCTCGTTCTCTTTATTTTTCCATCGATGTTCATCGTGATTCTGGGGCCGGCGGCCATCACGATGATGCAGCAGCAGAAGATGATGCCCGGTCACTGATTTATTCAATCGAGCTGGGAGCATAAGGCTTAAAACATTTAAGCCTTTAAATAAAGGGTTAAGCCCCTAAATGGAGTGAGATGGTCCGCTTTATGCAATTATGCCAATTAACCTCTTATGGAGCCTTCTCCGAGCAAAATTGGCGATTCGGCAGGGAATTTGACTACAGTCAAGTGTCCGGAAATGCTACGTTTGGGTGTTAAGACAAATGGAGCCAAGGCGCAGACTATCGTCGAATTTTCTCTTATTTGTCTGCCTTTTTTCGCCCTCCTCTTTGCCCTCATAGATTACGCCCAAATTTACTTTTACGATAATTCCCTCCAAAATGGGCTTCGCGAATGCGCCCGGTTTACGACGGCAGGAAGTATTATCCAGGCCACCGATGGGAATGGAAGTCCCCTCTATGAGACCAATGTTGGCGGCGTAGTCGTTCCCAAGGCGATTTCCGATAGCGAGGGCCGGGAAGCCTCCCGCAACGAATGCAGCCGTTATTGGTTTCTTTCCAATTGCGTGGTCGCTCTGCCTCTCAGCAACATCATCATCACCAGCACTTCCGTGCCGAGCGGGTCGCAGCCACCGGTGGCGACCAACGCCAACGGCCGCCTTTATCTTATTCCTGGAAGTGAATCAATTACAAATGCGGATGGCAGTGTCACCCCCTCAATGGTTTTTGGACCTGGGGCGGCCAATAATTATATTGAAGTCTCGGCGCACTATACGATCAGCACCATCACGCCTCTCTTCAGCTATTTGGGCGGTTACAGCCACTCGGGGTGGAATTCCTATCCCCTTTATCTTTCGGCCATTGTCAAGAATGAACCGGCCTTGCTCAATTTCGAGCATACCAACGCCTACACGGACGAGCCCGGTTATAGCAGCGATACCTCTCAACTGGAAGCGGAAGAACAGGGAAGTTCCTCCACCGGGGGATAAGAGAAAGCACCGTGAAACCTAACACCTCTTATCTCCAATCTGTGCGGGCGGTCCGGCGCAGATGCAAGAGCCAGGCTTTCGTCGAGTTCGCCTTCATTTTGCCCATCCTGTTGATCATGATGTGCGCGGTCTTCGACTACAGCTTCATGATCATGCGCATGCAGATCATGGCCATGGCGGCGCGTGAAGCGGCCAACACCGCGACCCGTCAGAGTTCCGTGAATGGCCCCTGGGTTGGTGTCAATGCCGCCTATTCGGCGGGCGCCGCGCAGGATGTCGATTTTTCGGGTCCTAATGGCGCCATTGTGGTCACCCATGTCTGGTATCCCTCCACCAATGACGGTAACGAAGTTTCACTTTTCGATTCCAATTATGTGGGCGCATCGGCTCAGGCCAACGGGAGTACCAATCCGGAACAGTATGATCCGAACTCCGCGCAAGCGGACACCGCCGTGGCGGGCATGGGCGAGCTTTTCGGCGCCAACACCAACGATCTTTACGACGCGAGCCATCTTCTGGTTGGCGGCGGAAACAATACCAACGGGAATTATGCCTGGGAATCGATCTATCGCCAATTGCCTTTCCCCGGCTACGATCTTGTTCCCGGCGATACCCGCGGCCTTTACGCCGTGGAAGTCTTTTACACCAACAGCTTCATCACGCCTTTGGGCAGTCTATTGACGCATTCTTACGGGCTGACGTCGCCGATTGTTCCCACCGGTCTTTATGATGCCGCTTTTTACGGGGTGATTACCGGCACGCCGACTTCGTCCATTACTCTTCCGCCGGCTTTTGTTCCTCCTCCGGTACCGCCGCCATCGCCTCCTCCTCCTCCCGCCCCGTCATCGCCACCGCCGCCCCCAGCACCACCGTCGCCGCCTTCGCCGCCAAGCCCGCCGCCGTCGCCGCCGTCACCCCCCCCACCACCTAGATCGCCGCCACCGCCACCACCGCCAGGTACCACTAACGGGTCAACGCCTCCACCCCCACCCCCACCTCCTCCTCCAAGCCCACCACCACC
>DATJMI010000076.1:0-4629 GCA_035508775.1 Methylacidiphilales bacterium | reverse complement strand
TCAGCCGTGTCGGGATGAAACCGGCCTTGAAAAAGCCAGGTCAGCCAGGTGCGGAAAAAAATCAATCCCATGGCGCCGATATAGAGCATGGCGACATAAAGAAGAAGGAGTTCGAGGGCTTTTGTCACCGGGAGCGCATGCCACTGACGCCGGAACAGCGCGGGAACGGCCGGTCCGGAAAGATGGATGGCGGGGAGGCGCGAGACCTGCGTGAACATCACGGCCAAAACGGGTGCGCTGGCCCAAACGAGTTCGCGGCCAAGCATCCCGGCGGCTTGATAATCGTCGTACCCTCTGGCATTGAACGTGGCATGGCTTGAATCGAACTTCGGGCTGAAGCTATGCCGCGCAACAACTTGGTCGCCGCTGACAAAACAAAAAAGCGCCAGCATGACGCTGAAAGAAGCGGCCAAATAGACAAAGAAATCACGCTGAAAAATAATCCGCAAAGCCTGCTTGGCATCGACTCCATATTTTCGGTGATGGAACAGGGGAACGGTGGTGATCAATCCGGCCAGCGCGGTTATGGCCATGCCGGTCTCGGCCCACGGCAACCTCGGCGCCATCAAGGCGGCGAGAACGAGCCGTATACAGGCGGCCCCGATAATGAGAATACCCCACAATCGAAATCGATTCAGCCCCAGGCAAAGAGCCGAACTCAAGGTTGTACCCAGATAACCCAAAATGCCAAGCAAAGCGAAGTAACCAAGAAGAGGACGTCCAAATGGAAAAATTTTGGGTAAGATCAACATGGTCACGATGGCCAACAGACCCGCGGTGGAGGCGGTTATTTTAAGAATTTCAAAAGCCAGTTGCCGGAATTGATCGATCTCTTCCTGACGGTCATTCGCGTGATATCGTGCCAAGTAATGGGTCAGCGCTTGATTGACTGCCGCCAAAGGCACGCCCAAGAGAGCGATAATCCCCAGCGTTGTGCTTAGAGCGCCAAATTCTCCCGCCGCCAGACAGCGGCTGAAGACCGACTGGGCAACGAATCCCACGCCACCGGCGCATAGGATCAGGCCGGAATAAACCACGGCTTCTTTGAAAAAGAGAGGAGATTTATTGATAATGGTTGGGCCGATGCAGGTGAAATGCAAAAGGGAGATAAAACAAATTTGAGAAACTAACTCTGGGAGTGGAAAGAGTTAAACAAAAATCGCGGCGACGCTGTCCGCGACGAGTTGGCCGCGCGGCGTGAGGCGAACTCGGCCCGCTTCCTCGAAAGCAAGGCCGTCGGTTTTCAGCTCCCGGAGCCGGCGGTCTTGTCCGGTGAAGGCGTCGCGCGCCACGCCCTCATGCATGCGCAGGCCAAACATGATTCTTTCGCGGGCGCGGGTGGCGTCGTCGAGATGCTCATGCTCTTCGTGCACCGATTCACCGCGCATGACTCGCTCGATATAGGCCCGCGTATCGGGCAGATTGCGCCAGCGCGCGGAGCCTACAGTCGAGCAGGCGCTGGGGCCAAGACCCAGGTAATCTTCTCCCCGCCAGTAGCCGAGGTTGTGCTGCGATTCGAACCCGGGCGACGCGAAGTTCGAAATTTCGTAACCGGGCAGGCCGGCGGCGGCGAGGATTACACGGGTCCGCTCGAACATGGCGATTTCGAGTTCTTCGTCACGCCGCCACACGCCCCGCCGCAGTTTTTCGAAAAAGGGAGTATCCTCCTCATACGTGAGCGCGTAAGCCGAGATATGGCGTGGTTTGCAGTCCAGCGCCGCCCGCAGGGCCGATTTCCATCCGTCCATATTTTGGCCCGGCAACGCAAACATGAGATCGATATTGATATTGCTGAAGCCATTTTCGCGCAGCAATGCGCACGTTTCGGCGATATCGCTGGGCTGGTGCTGCCGCCCAAGCAGTTTAAGTTGATCCACATCGAACGACTGCGCGCCAAGACTGATCCGGTTCACGCCCGCCGCCCGCCATGCAGCCGCTTTTTTGGATGTTACGGTCGCCGGATTCACCTCGAGAGTAAACTCGCGTGGCGGCCCGGCGCGGGACGAAAGGTCATGCAAGGGAGAGACGAATTCCGAAAACAATTCCGCCTGCAGAATTGAGGGGGTGCCGCCGCCGAAATAGATCGTTTCGGGAACGAGGGAGAATTCGTCTTTCGCACGTGCCCATTCCATTCGGAGTGCGGTCACAAATTCGCGTTGAAGAGCCGCGCTGCCCCGATGAACGTAGAAGGCGCAGTAAGGACAGATCTTCGCGCAAAACGGCACATGGACATAAAGATGGCGAACCACAAGAATATTTTGGACAAATTTGACGGTTCAGCAAAGCGAGATTAAAAGAATCTGAATGGCATGGAGAACTGGCCATTTCCCACCTTCGTATTTTCTGGTAAACTGCCTGGTTATCCGCGATGACTCTGACTCTTCAACCTATCCGCGCCGAAGTGATCGGCAATGAATTGGCTCTCGTCTGGAACGACGGAAAGGAGAGTTATATTCCGCTGGAGAAACTGCGCCGCGCTTGCCCGTGCGCGACTTGCGGCGGCGAGCCCGATGTGATGGGCAACATCGTGCGGCCTCACGTCAGCTATGGCCCGCAGAGTTTCGAATTGCGTGGTTTTCACTTCGTGGGCGGTTACGCGCTTCAGCCGGTTTGGAATGACGGACACGATACGGGGCTTTACAGCTTCCGCCAGCTCCGTTTTTTGGATCCGGCGAATCACAGCGCAGCCAACGGTGGCAAGGCCGGATCGGGCAACGCCTCCCCATAATCCCATTCGCCGGCATGCCTCCGTCTCAATTCCAAACCGCTCGCGACAAACGCGAAGAATTGCGAACCTACCGCGAGCTTGCGCTGGGGCGCGGACTCAAATCGGAACGGCAACGCCGGCGGCTCGAGTCCAAGGGCGTTCATCGTATCATCGGCGACGGCTCTTCCGCCCGGCCTTATCTTATGGTCGAGACGGTCCGCCATCGTGATGTCCGGTTGGAGGTCCAGCGGCGGCTGCTGATCCAGGCGCGGCAATCGGGCCTTAATCTGCCGGGGGACCTTCTTCTGCGCCAGCTTCGTCCACGCATCGAAGCCCTCACATACGCCCAACTCGCCGATGAGCATGATTATTCCGCGGCGCACAATCTTCCTCTGGCCGCTCTGGGGCGCGCGCTCACCGCCGAGGAAAGAGCCCGGTTTGCGGCATCTCGCGCCGCTTCGGAAACCGCCACGGCTCAGGAAAGCAACCGGGGCGCCCGCGCAGCTCTCAATCAGGTCCTTAGCTCCATCGAACAACGCCAGAATCATAATCCGGCTCGTTACCAGACTATATGGGCGCAACTGGTCGGCTTCGATGCGGCCCAGCAATCGCAACTCGAAGGTGTGGAGACCACGACGCAGACGGCTTACTTCCGCTGTTTCAATTCCGTTCTTTCCGCCGATCTGCGGCGGCGTCCCGGCCTTGCGCAAAAGCTGGCGCGCGCTCTCGGCATACCGGTCCGGCAACTTCGCGCGAAATTTTAATGGCGCAAACGCGGCGGGGAGAGATTTCCGGATAGCCTCTAGTCTCTTTTTACTGCGATGAGAAAAGCCAGCGCCACGCCCGTGGCAAAGAGAAGATAAGTTACCACCGTCGCCTGGGTGAGAAGACCCATGATCACATCGGGCAGTTTCACCATCTGTGCCACGGTTAAAATATCGAGATTGTCATGCGTGCCGGAGATCATGACACCAAGCACATCGCCCCACAGGCTGGTTATCAATGTCAACACCATGGCCAGGAAGCCGTAGAGCGGGGTGGTTCCGTTTCCCGAGGCACGAACCGAAAAGCCGATCAAAACGCCGACCCCCACCGCAAGATAATCGAGTTTCGGTCCGGCAAAGAAGGCCACCGCCAGCCAAATGAGCGCGCAGACAATCGCCATGCCCACTCCGGCAACCACAGCGAGCATGAATTGGTTCCCCGATTTTACCCCATCAACCAAAATCTCATCCGAAAAGCTGTGATCCATACTGGTCTTATATTAAAGCACACATCAATACCCAAACCTTTTTGCCGGGCTGCTCCCGGATATTCTTTACGCCCGCAAATTCACAGATTTTTGGAGAGCGCCCGCCTTGAAGGCCAAGGGTGCGGCCGCCTTGGAGAGGTCCCCGCCATCAATGGTGATTCCCCCGCTCGTATCGCCCTCGACTTGCAGAAAAACGGAAGCGGGCGCAATCAGCCGGGCGGCGGTTAGCAAAACATCCTGCGTGTCGATGAAGCGTAACGCCGATTCGGCGTCTTTGTGGCCTTGCACGTTGAGACCATTGATGGCGGCATCAGTAACGTGGTCGAAAATCACCGTGGGCCGGAGATCAGGCGTGGTGGTTTCGAGCCGGATGTTATTAAGCGTAAGCCCGCGCACATTGCGGGCGTAGAGCGCGCAGGCGGGAGGGACACCGATGGCGTAATATTCATTCGCCACCTTTGGGACGTCCCGGACGGCTCCCTCTTCCGCGGTGCCTCCGCCGGCGAAAGCGATGTGAATATTATCGAAGTTGATGTTCTCGATGATATTTTCATTCACGCCATTTAAAACGATGCACGATTTGATTTCTCCGATATTGAAACCGATGGGAAATTCCACGTCCGCAATCTGGCTGGGAACGACCACGGTGGCTCTGATGCCGCTAAAAGAG
>DATJMI010000075.1:0-13085 GCA_035508775.1 Methylacidiphilales bacterium | reverse complement strand
CGGGCGCGAGGAGGAGTGGCTCGACAATAAAAATGAAAAGCTATTTTGGGGCCTCAAAATCCAACAGGACGAAACGGGTGGTTTCCTCTCCGATGACCACCCCGAACCATATCCCGCCGCCATTATCGTGGACCAACTCGCCAACGGTCTGATCTCCAATCCTCAAAACGTCGAAGTTGGTTTCGATATTCCCAATCGCGACGCAAAAATTGCGGCTTATTTGCATGATCCGGACCTCGTCACGGTCCGAGTCGATCAAACGCACCCTTATCGGCGGGTGATCGATATTGGCAAACTCTATAATTTCTCTCAGCCTGGACATTACCGGCTGCAAATTTTTCACAGTGATGATTGGCTCATTGGGGCGGCACATCTACGGTCCGGGAACTATATGGCGAGCGGAGTGATCGATGTTTCCGTTGTTCCTTGAAAAGGCAAGCATGGTGGTTCTCGGTTAATTTAGGATTCCTTCTGCCAAAATATGCGTCTCGTTATGTAGTCGCCGGCCACTGCGCTAGGGCCTGTTAACAGGCCCTAAGCGACTATCTCTTCAGCGTATCTGCATCGGTCTAAATTCAAACCGGCACACGCCCGCCCCGCCCCCCGTCTTGTCCTCTTGAAAAAGAGACCCTAGCTTGTCCCGATGGAATGGCCGGTCGAATTTTTCATGGCGCTGCGTTATTTGCGGCCCCAGCGCTCTTTCGTGTCGGTGATCACCATCCTCTCCTTCCTGGGCGTGACGCTGGGGGTGATGGCGCTCATCGTCGTGCTTTCGGTCATGACCGGCTTCGGCCAGGAGTTGGCCAAGCGCATCATCGGCTTCAACGCTCCGATCAAAGTCACCATGGCCGATGGCAGCGTGCTCTACGATTATGACCAGGATATCGCCCTGATCCAAAAGGTACCCGGTGTCACGGCAGCGGGCGCCTATGTCCAGGGGCCGGTGCTGGCCCGGCACAACGGCATCATTTCTCCCGCTTATATCAAGAGCGTGCCCGAAACGGGCGATGATCCCGTCCTGCCGCTCAAACAATATCTCAAACTGGGCGATTATGAATTGGAGGGAGACTCCGTTCTCGTCGGGCTCGAATGGGCCAAACGCAACGGCGCTTTCCCCGGCGACAAGATCGACATCTATGGGCCGGCAATGCTCGATGCCATCTCCCAGCAGACCCCGGGCAAGCCGGTGACCCTTCCACTGCCGGAAGAACCGATCATCCGGGGAATTTTCGAAACCGGCCAGTTCGATTACGATCTCAACTTCCTCCTCGTTTCGACCGAGATGGCCCAACACCTCTATGGCATGGAAGATACGGGCCGCGGAGGCTCAGTGCACGGCATCGCGGTGCAAATCAAGGATCCCACTCAGGCCGATGCGGTGCGAGACGCCATCAACCGGGCGCTGCCTTCCACCCTCCGCGCCCACACCTGGCTGGATGACAACCGCGATTTCTTCAACGCCATCGAAGTCGAGCGGGTGACCATGGCCTTTATTCTCTATCTCGTGATGATTGTCGCCTCGTTTGGGGTCTGCAGCACGCTCATTACGATCACCGTGCAAAAATCGCGCGAGATCGGGCTGATGAAAGCGCTGGGAGCCACGGACCGGCAGGTCTGCGGAGTATTTTTGCTGCACGGCTTTGTCGTTGGCGTGGTGGGCGCGCTGAGCGGGACGATCCTCGGGCTGGTGCTGCTTCATTACCGGAATCCGTTTCGCGTTTTTCTTCTGCGTCAATTTCATATCCGGGTTTTTCCGAACTCGGTCTATGGAACGTCCGATATTCCCGCGGTGATCGATCCTTTCGTGGTCACCGCCATCGCGGTCTCGGCGGTGGCAATTTGCGTTTTGGCAGCGCTGGTTCCTGCGTTAAGCGCGGCAAAGCTGGCTCCGGCGCGGGCCTTGCGGTATGAATAAGACAATTTCCCCAAGCTCCAAGATATGAAACCGCGATTTTTTCTTCTCCTCGTTCTCGGCGTTGTCTGGCTCTCAGCCGCGCTTCCAGGGCATGCCCAAAACAACCTGCCGAACGGCGGCCATCCGCAATCGCTGCCCACGGTGACGCTCCACATCAACAATGCCGAATTGACGACCGAAGTGGCCTCAACTCCGGAACAGCAGGAGACCGGGCTGATGTACCGCACGAAAATGGATGACAATCACGGGATGATTTTTCTTTTACCAACCATTACCTATGCCGATTTTTGGATGAGGAATACGTTCATTCCCCTTTCCGTCGCCTATATCGACAAGAACGGCGTGATTCTTGAAATCCACGACATGAAACCGCTGGATGAAACCCCCATCTTCAGCAAAAGCGATCAAGTCGCCTACGCCCTCGAGGCGAATCTTCACTGGTTCGCGCTCAACGGAATCAAGCCGGGCGACAAAATCGTACCGCCGCCAGCCACGCTCGGCAAACCGGGCAAATGAGAGGCTTATGACCCTGCCGATCGATTATCACAACCACCCGCAGGCCCACAGCGTCAAGCCCTACTCGGCGGCGCTGCTTCAGCCCTGGGCCGATGCGGCGCGCGCGCGTGGACTGAAAGAGGTGGCCTTCACCGACCACGACCGCTATCTGGAGGGGGTCGATTTCGGCGAAATCGATCGGCTGCGCGAGGCGAATCCCAGTCTGAAATTCCTCGCCGGAATTGAACTCGACAACGATCCGGTCTCCGGCCGCGCCGGGCGGCTCTGGGTGGAAACAAACTGGGAACAGCTCGACTTCGTTCTCGGCTCGGTCCATTACCTGCCGGGCGAAACGGAGATGTTCGACCAGGTGACCCGCAAGGATGAGTTTGCCAAACGCGACATGCCCGCCGAGTGCGCGAAGTATGTCCGCGAAGTGGAGGGAATGATCGAGCGGGGCGGCATCGACACGCTGGCTCATCTCGACCTCATCAAAATCCACGGCGTCTGGCATCCGGAAGGCGGCCTGCGGCCCCATTTCATCTCGCTGCTGGAATTGATCCAACGCAAAGGTCTTTCCATCGAAATCAGCACGGCGGGCTGGCGCAAGCCGGTCGGCGAGCAATACCCCCACGTTGACCTGATCCGCGAAGCACAGCGGCTGGGCATTCCTTTTACGCTCGCCAGCGACGCCCATTCCCACGCACAGTTGGCGGAGAACTATGACCGGCTGGCCGAATTGCTGGCCGGTCTGGGCATCCGCGAAGTCGCCGCTTATGAAAAGCACCGCCGTCGCATGATTCCAATCTGAACTCCCAATCATGGAACACGATTTCGAGGCGAATTTCTTCACGCTCCACTCGCTGCTGGACATGGGCAGCCGGCTCGAAATCGACGCGGCCTGCGCGAAAGTCTCCTACGAAGCCGATCAGATCATTTACCGGCAGGGCGAGGAATCGAACGCCATGTTCATCGTCGTCGCGGGCGTGGTCGAAGCCTTGACCCACAGCCCGGATGGAAAACAAACGCGCTCGCTGGCTTACATGAAAAAAGGCGACTTCTTCGGCGATTTGGGCGTACTGACCGCGCAGCCCCGGTTCGCCACCGTGCGGGCCTGCGAACCGACCCAGCTTTTGCAGATCGAAAAGCTGATGTTCATCCGGCTCCTCGACAAAGTCCCGAAATTCGGCGCCTACTTCGCCCGCAACCTCGCCCGCCGCCTCCACAAAACCTCGAGCGAGGCTCAACTCGACACCTACCTGCTCGATTTGGGCGGCAACCTGCAACACTTCAACCTGCTCATCATCTTCCAGGCTATCACCAGTATCTGTCGAAGCGGTGAGTTGCGGCTGAACAATGCCAGCAACGACCTCATCGGCAGCTTCTTTTTCCACGAGGGCCGCGTGCAGTTCGCCCGGTTCATGCACCTCGAGGGAGTCGAAGCGGTCTGGCAGGGATTCATCGATTCGACGACAGAAGGCGCGTTTTCCTTCCGAGTGGTCGAAAAGCCAACGCTGCCTTTCAATGAAACGCATAAAATTGAATTCGATAGCACCGATCTGCTTATACAAGGCGTTTCCAAACGCGACGAGTACCTCGCCATCGATGAGACGTGGCGGAACATGAAAGGCCGGCTGCATCGCAAAACCGAGATGCTGCAATGGACGAATGAAGTCTTTGCGCCATTCGCGCCCCTTGCCACGCGAATCTGGGATTTAATTTCAAAACGGCCCCAGCCGCTCGACAGTCTCTGGCGGCGGCTCAATTATTCGTCGCTTGCCTTTCTGCAAGTCGCCGGCGAGTTGGTCCGCTCCGGCCAAGCCGAGTGTATCCTCGATGCCCCGGCGGAACCCCAGCCGGAAAGCCCCACAGAACCGAATCCAGCCGAGCCTACAACTTGAGGGAAAACGGCTACAGTTGGCACCCGCTGGGCAATACCTTCACTCTTCCCTCACATCCCGCCGCTCCCGCCGCGTTTTCGCCCGGCGCCGTTTCAGTTCGGTGAATTGCCGTTTGACGCTCCGGGGGCGATCGGCGGTCTGCCGCCGCAGTTTTTCCCGCGCGGCGCGGCGTTCCCGCTCCTTTTGCTCACGCCGCCCCTGCAATTGCGCAGCCAATAATTTCCATGCCGCCAGCCGGTTCGCCGCCTGCGTCCGGTGCTCCTGCATTTTCACCAGGATGTTTCCGGGCGCGTAGCGTAACTGCACGCACGTCGCCACTTTGTTGACGTTCTGGCCGCCCGCGCCGCCCGAATGAATAAACGATTCCTCCACTTGCGCGGCGTCGCAGCCCAGCGCCGCCAGATGCGCCCGCAAATATTCCGGCGAAAACGCGCTCACCTCCGCCTCGCTTCGGTCCGTTTTTGGCGCGCTTCGTCAAACGGCTCGACATGCACCATTACATCGCGCACCTGCGGCAATTCCCGGCGCAGCCGGTCCTTCACCTCGTGCGCCAGCCGGTGGCCCTCCTGCACGGAAATATCGGGATCGACTTCGATATGGATGTCGATCATCAGCCGCATTCCCAGTTTGCGCACCCACACTTTGTCGATCCCGCGGACACCTTCGCAATTTTTTCCCGTTTCCAAAATGAAATCCATCAGCGCCGGGTCGACCGAACCCTCCATCAATTCGTGCGCAGCCGGGCCAAGCAGCCAAAGCCCCGTCACGGCCAGCCAAAAACTCGCCAACATCGCCGCCCAGTTATCGGCGTGACTCCAGCCCGGGCCGCCGACCCAGGCCACGGTGATTCCACCAAGCGCCGCCGCTGAAGTCACCACATCGCTGCGCTGATGCCATGCCTCCGCCACCACGGCGAGGCTCCCGGTCTCCTTTCCCCGCGCTCGCATCCAGTGAAACATCGCCTCTTTGATCAGGATCACCGGCACCAGCACCAAAAGCGTCAGCGGACTTGGCGCGCGCCGCGGTTCGCCGAGGGAAATGGCCGCCATCATAAAAATCGCCATCCCCACGCCGATCAACGCCAGCGCCGTTATCGCCGAAGCGAGCGTCTCCGCGCGGCCATGGCCGGAGGGGTGCTCTGGATCGGGCGGCTCCGCCGCTTTTTTCAGCGCATAGAACGTGATGCATGAACCCATCACATCGGAAAACGATTCCGCCGCGTCCGTCACCAAAGTGTACGAATGGCCAAAGATACCCGCCGCCAGTTTCGCGGCGCCCAGCCCGCCGTTGACTAAAATTCCCCTCAACGCCGAGCCTCGTCCCCGAAGCAAACTTCGCTCGGGATTCATTCGTGCCGCTTCCAGCGCTTCTGAGCTTTGGATTGGGGTTGGCATCTGCGCACTATGTGAAGGCAGGCCTGAGATTGGCAACACTATCAAAAATAGCCCTGGCTGCATGGGAGCGATTTGGTTATTGAAACCTACTTTAACTCCTTAAGAATTAAGAGGTATAATAAAAATTTTACTTGCATGAACTATCTCTTCGTGTCATTTTAGTGACGTAAAGGAAACAAGGCCGTGGCTGACATGCCCTTCCCCCTTCGGTGCCCGCACTGCAAAGCGCTCGTGGTAGATCGCCGTTCCCCCACTTGCACTACTTGCCGTACCGAGCTTCCTCCCGAGTGGGTTCTCACTCCGAATCAAATCCGTAAATTGACGCCGACGATCAAGCGTTTTTGACCGGGCTGCGCCTCACTTCATCCTGTCACGTCGGATACGGCAAATCGACAGCCATTTGTGAATCATTCACGCGGCTGATTACCAACAATTGTGTGACAGAGGCGAAATCATCTTGACCGAAAAAAACCGGGCCTTAGAAAAACCGCATTAGGCTGTCCGTGCCTTTCGCCGGGCGAATTGAACCAAATTCTATCCACCAAAAGGCTTATGGATACGAGTACACTTGACTATCTCATCCACGAGAAGGGGGAGCAACAAGGCCCCTATTCCTTAGAACAGGTGCAAGAGATGTGGAACAGCGGATCGCTTGGTCCAGAAGCCTATTATTGGACCGAGGGAATGGCGGAGTGGGCTTCACTGGCGAAGCTAGTCACCGAATCTGCCTCCGTTCCCGAACTGGCCCTTCTTACCGAACCAGCCTCTGTTGCCGAACCAGATCCCGTCACTCCACCGGCCCCTGTGATTGAATCGGCCTCTGTCAGGAAGACTTCCGCGAAAATTGGCGCATCACCTAGTCAACTTAGAGAGGCTAAAAAAGACGCGGCATCCCGCCACGGCAAGCACAAGACGGCAAAGACAACTCAAGCGCCCATGAGCGCGAGCCGGACTATAGCATCCATTATCATTTTTTCCCTTGCGTTTATACTCCCTGTGGTGGCTTGGGCCTTAAGCCTGGAAAGGACTCAGACGGGGTATCAATCCATCGATAAAACGCTGGTTGGAGCCCTTAATGTCGACGTCATAGCTACGAGTCCGCACGAGCTCAAGGAAGTATCCGGTTCATTCAAATGGAGATTTTTTGTCTGGAATATCCTGGGTGGAAATACCAGTTTTCATGATAACGACAGCTTTGATCAAATGTTACAAAAAACCGGCCTGGCGCCCAACACAGTCAAAAATCTCCGCCTGCTTTTTGATATTTCTCACCCCACCCTTTTTCAGATTTTTGTGATCTTGCTGGTGACGGCCTCTATTGTCCACTGGGTGCCTTTACCCAAACGGGCACATTCCGCTTAATGATTGCTACCCGCCAATCCACGGCGCGGTCCAATCCGGTTGGTTTCCGATTTTTCCCTTGTCCCGCGCGGAGAGTCTGCTTTAATCAACCTTCACCTTATGGAAGCAGCGCAGAAATTGGAATACACGAAGGAGTTTAAATTGCATGAGAAGGATACCGGCTCGGCCGATGTCCAGATTGCGCTTCTCACCCGTCGTATCAATGAGTTGACCAAGCACTTGCAAAAGTTCACCAAAGATCATAGCTCACGCCGGGGTCTCCTCATGATGGTCGCGCAACGCAAAAAACTGCAGGACTACCTCAAAAAGTCCGATTCCGCCCGCTACGATAGGGTGATCCAAAAACTAAACCTGCGTAAGTAGCCTCCCCCTCCGCGAAAGATCCCTCCGTCTGGCGGAAAGGGTCTTCCCGAAAACTTCAGAGAACAATCAACTTCATCGCCCATCAGGCTTCCGGCGGTTGAGTTCATTGTCCTCTGCGTTTTCTTTTCCGGTTGCGGCGCCTCTTGCGCGACAACCAAAGAAAATAATGTCCAACATTCAAACAGTGTCGGCCCCATTTGGCGCCCACTCCCTTATCATCGAAACCGGCAAGCTGGCCAAACTTGCCGATGGCGCGGTTACCGTCCGCTACGCCGACACGCTCGTCATCGTCACCGCCGTCTCCGCCACCAAAATCAAGGAAGGCCAGGATTTCTTCCCCCTGACCGTCGAATACCGCGAACGGGCCGCCGCCGTCGGCAAGATTCCCGGCGGCTACTTTAAAAGGGAAGGCCGCCCCTCGGAAAAGGAGATCCTCACGTGCCGCATGACGGATCGCCCGCTCCGGCCTCTCTTTCCCAAAGGCTATCTCTACGATACGCAGATCATTTCGACCCTCCTCTCCGCCGACGGTGAAAACGATCCCGATATTCTCTCCATTAACGGCGCTTCCGCCGCGCTGATGATCTCCGATATCCCCTTCGGCGGGCCGGTAGGGGCGGTTCGCGTCGGGCGGATCGACGGCCAGTTCGTCACGCAACCGACCCATGCCCAGATGGAACTCAGCGACCTCGATCTCGTCTATGTCGCCACCGAAACCGACATTCTGATGATCGAAGGCTCGGCCCTCGAGCTTCCCGAGGAGGACTTCAAGGCCGCCCTCGACTATGCTCAGAAAGAAGCCCAGACCGTCATCGCTCTGCAGAAGGAACTCGCCGCCCGCGCCGCCAAGCCGAAACGCAGCCTTCCTCTCTACACGGTCAAACCCGAATTGGTTCAACTCGCGTACGATATGGTCTCTTCCCGCATCGAGAACGCCATCTACCGTCCCAGCAAGATCGAACGCTACGCCGCCGTCGGCGCGCTTAAGGACGAAGTCGCGGCCGCCATCAAAGTCAAATATCCCGAGGCGACTCCTTTCGATATTAGCTCCGCTTTCGCCGAGGTCGAAATCAAAGCTTTCCGCGCCGCCATTCTCGACCAAAAGAAACGGAGCGACGGCCGTGGCGTGAGGGAAATCCGCCCCCTTTCCGGTGAAGTCGGACTTCTGCCCCGGTCGCACGGTTCCGCTCTCTTCGCCCGCGGCGAAACCCAGGCCCTCTGCCTGGCAACGCTCGCGCCCAGCGACGAAGCCCAGGAGCTCGACGGCTACACCGGCGGCGAAGTCTCCAAGCGCTTCATCCTCCATTACAACTTCCCTCCCTTCTCGGTCGGTGAGACCGGACGCGTTGGCGGGTTAAACCGCCGCGAAATCGGCCATGGCGCGTTGGCCGAGCGGTCCCTTCTCCCCGTCATGCCCAACGAAACCGAATTTCCGTACGCCATCCGCATTTCGTCCGAAATTATGGAATCAAACGGCTCAACCTCCATGGCCTCCGTTTGCGGCGGCTGCCTTTCGCTGATGGACGCGGGCGTTCCGATCAAAACCGCCGTGGCTGGCATCTCCGTCGGCCTCGTCACCGAATACGACGAGCAAGACCAGCTCCAGCGTTACCTTACCCTCACCGATATCCTCGGCGCCGAAGACCACTATGGCGACATGGATTTCAAACTCTCCGGCACCCGCGCAGGCGTCACCGGCTTCCAGCTCGATCTCAAGCTCCCCGGCATCCCGCTCTCCATCATGAAAGAGGCCGTCGACCAGGCCAGAGAGGCCCGCGGCCAGATCCTCGACTTTATGCAATCGATCATCAACGCGCCGCGCGGCGAACTCTCCCAATTCGCCCCCCGCATCGAGACGATCCAGATCAATCCCGAAAAAATCGGCCTCGTCATCGGCCCCGGAGGCAAAAACATCAAGAGCATCGTGGCCGAAACCGGCGCTGAAATTAACATCGAAGACGATGGCCGCGTCAAAATCTACTCCTCCAACGGCGACGCCATGGAACGCGCCAAGGAAATCATCCTCGGCATGGTGGGCGACATCGAAGTGGGCAAAATCTATCGCGGTCGCGTCGTCACCATCAAAGACTTCGGCGCTTTCGTCGAAGTCCTCCCCGGCAAGGATGGCCTCGTCCATATCTCCGAGTGGTCCGATGCCCGCATCAATCGCATGACCGATGCCGCCAAAATCGGCGACGAAGTCTGGGTCAAATGCATTGGCCAGGACGATAAAGGCCGTTTCAAGCTCAGCCGCAAGGCGGCGCTCAAACAACGTGCCGAGGACGCCTTGGACACTCCCGCGCCCAAGGCTTGACCGGCCACGTTTCGCCACGGCTATACTTCTCCGCCATTAACCCGAACCAGATACACTATACGCCTATGCCCCTCAAAACCGGAACCACCGCCCCTGATTTCACCCTCAAAACCAAATCGGCCAATGGCCTCCAGGATGTCAAACTCAGCGACAACTTCGGCCAGCGCAATACCGTACTCCTTTTCTTCCCGCTCGCTTTCACCGGCGTCTGCACCCAGGAGTTTTGCGACGTCTCCGGCGGCATCTCCGCATACGATGGCCTCAATGCCGCCGTCTACGGTATTAGCGTCGACAGCCCCTTCGCCCAGGAAGCATGGGCGCTGAAGGAAAAAATCTCCATCACGCTGCTCAGCGATCTGAACAAGACCGTCACTCAATCTTACGAAGTCGTGTTTCCCGGACTGGCCGGCATCGGCGACACAGCGGCCCGCGCCGCTTTTGTCATCGATAAACAGGGCAAGATCGTCTACGCCGAACAGACCGCGACGCCCAAGGAACTGCCCAACTTCGAAGCCGTCAAGACCGCTCTCTCCAAACTCTGATCACTTCCAGCGATTATGAGCTCCACCAACGATCATTCCCCTTCCGCCAATGATTTGACCGCCCATGCCCGTGAGGCGGTACGCAAAGTCAGCACCCATCTCAACGAACAAGCCAACGTCATCCGCGACGCCACCGCCAGCGCCCGCTACAACACTCAGGATTTTATCCAGAATAATCCGTGGCAATCGGTCGCGATTGCCGCCGCCATCGGATTCCTCGCGGGCGTGGTTGTCTCTCGGCGTTGATTTTTTCGCCGGCAGCTTCTCTTTTGCGGCGAAGCTCTTCCGCCGTCCGGGACCTGCCGGGCACAGCGCTCACGGACAGCTATTGGCCGGCTGGATGAAATGTTGCGGCGCAACAATGTGCGTCAGTAAATGCGTGGGACCCGCGCTGCCGCCAGCCACCCCTGGCCCGTTGACAAATTCCTGATTGAGCGAAAGGGTGAAGACTTGGTCATCCTTTTGAAAAGTCGCCTCCGTCTTTCCCACATCGGGCCTTGGAGTGACAGATATCAATCGGAGTCCTTGGACCACCTTATCATTCGTGGCCAATAAAAAATGATTGCTATTCGACTTGTCGATCAGGCTGGCATAGCAAACCCCGTCGATCTGCGCGATGCCCACCAAAGCATACTCAAAAGATTTGTCGGGCATGTCCGATGACGCGACCGCGAATGGTGACTTGGTCCACAGTGCCTCGTACCGGGAAGAGGCAAAGCCATTACCGGGCAACGCCGCCATGTCCGCCTGGCTGGTCCCGCTCCAGCTGGCTATTCCAGCCAGGATAAGGGGGAAAATTTTTCGCTTCACCTGTCCAAAACCTCTTCTCAAAATTAGTAGCCACCCGATAAATAAGCAAGTCATGCGATTTTTGCATCAAGCGACCGCCCGCGGGGGAGTCAACCAAGAGTGGTTTTTGAACCGTTGGTAAGATTTCTCGATTCGCAGTTCAGCCTGCGTCATGTCGGCCGGACTCTTGATTTTCCCGTCCTTTGAGATCGCGGATCCGCCTTGAAAAACCGTTGGCCGGGTGATCTAATCTTTTGCTCTTTATGAAAAAGACAGCATCGCTTGTTTTCGCTGTCATGACAGCGTGGACCGGAACCGTGGTTCTTCTTCCTCAGTCAAGCCGGTGCGAGGAAGAAGAATCCAAGGCGCCAGAAAGAATGATAAAATACTCCATCGTAGATCTCGGGCTGCTTCCCCATCGTTGGGCCGATGATAAAGCGGGACTGAACGAGACGGGAGCGGTTGCGGCCTGGAAAACTCATGCGAATAATTGGATTCAAGCCGACTTGATCAAGGGCGGCAGCCAAATCGAATTGGGCAGCTTGGCCGGCTTTGAGGATACCTTTGCGGCCGACATCAATAATCATGGGATGATTGTCGGGGTCGCGCAAAGCCGCAATGACATTCGGTATACGCGCGCTTTTCTCTGGCGGGACGGTAAAATGGAAGATTTGCCCACTTTGGGCGGCAAATATGCCGCAGCCTGCGCTATCAACCAGGAAGGCGATATTGCGGGCAAAGCCCAGATGCCCGATAATAGCACCATGCACGCGGCTCTTTGGTCGCACGGCCAGGTCAAGGATTTGGGAACTTTGCCCAAAGGCCATTCCAGCGAGGCTCATGCGATCAATGAGGACGATGAGATTGTTGGCGAGGCGGAAGCTTCTTTTAACGGCCATGCTCACGCTTTTTTTTGGAGTGATGGCCGCATGCAGGACCTCGGTTTGCTTCCCGGCGGCACCTTAAGCAGTGCGCAAGCTATCAATAACAAACACCAGATCGTCGGCTATTCGGACACGCCGGATAATGGCGTTCGACCTGTCCTTTGGTTGCATGGACATATGACCGATCTCGGAACGCTGGGAGACGGAGACGATCCGAGTTACGCGCTCGATATCAACGATGCAGGCCAGATCGTGGGCGGATCCTATCTTGAAGAAGGACAAGAGCGTGCTTTTCTTTGGGAGAAAAACCAACTATTCAATTTGAACGATCTTATTCCAGCGAATTCAGGATGGCTTCTGCTTGCAGCCTATCGCATCAATAATCAGAGTGAAATTATCGGGCGCGGTTTCTACAATGGCACCGCCCATTTGTTTCTTCTTCGCCCCCTCAAGCGATAATTTTTCCGAAATTGCCGGTTACGGAAAAATGTTTCAACAGGCAGTCCGCAAGAACACTTATCCTTTAAAGAGACCGACTTTCAACAAGCCTGTATCATCTGCGTATATTATTGCAATTGCGGCATGTTTTCTGCTAAGAGTTGAGTTCGATTTTTTGGGATTGCTGTCTTCATTTTGCCGTTTGAAGTGAAGGTTCAGATGTAGGGAGAACAACAAAATCACCTCACACATGAACTCCACCTTAAAATACATGAATTATATCCGAATTCTTTCCCGACAGATCGACCGTAATAAACCCGAACACCTGTAGTTCTTGCGACATTAGCCAAAGCAACTATACAACCCCCACCTAAGCAAACAACCAACCATGAAACCAAATAGCAATCCCATCCATGCTCTCCTTTTTCTAGGCTGCGTGGTGTTGGGCTTGGCCCCAAGTGCCTTACGGGCCCAAGTAACCAATTATACCGACAAGTACAACAACCAGCATACTGGGGAAGACACTAGTGAAACAATCCTTACCCCCTCGAATGTAAATTCGTCCCAGTTTGGCAAGCTGTGGACATTCACCGTTGATGACCAAATGTACGCGCAGCCTCTCTATGCGCCAAATATTTCCATTGGAGGGGGTACCCACAACGTCGTTTACCTCGCCACCATGAATAAC
>DATJMI010000074.1:0-8469 GCA_035508775.1 Methylacidiphilales bacterium | reverse complement strand
ATTTTGGCTGGGTCTTGCTACAAAAGGGACAAGTCGGCCACGCCGTGGATGAAATTCAAAAGGCCCTGGCCATCGATCCCAACCTGGCTCTCGCCCATTATAATCTCGGCAATGCTCTCGTTCAAAAAGGGCAAATATCTGACGCGATTGCGCAATTTCAAGAAGCCTTGCATTTAAATCCCAATCTGCCCAATGCGCAAGACCATTTGATCAAAGCGCAGGCGATGATTCGGCAACAGATGAACCCAAAGTGAATATTCCGCTATCATCGTGACATGACTGAGTTGGAAGAAATCATTCACGCTGAGATTCGCCAAGATGGGCCGATGCGTTTCGACCGGTTCATGGAACTGGCTCTGTATGAGCCTGGCCACGGTTATTATGTCCAATCCGGGAGAGCTGGGCATATTGGCCGGCAAGGAGATTTCTTCACCAGCGTCAGCGTGGGGCCGCTTTTCGGAAAGTTGCTGGCACGGCAATTTTTTCAAATGTGGCAACTGATGGAAAGACCAACGCCGTTTTGGGTGATCGAGCAGGGAGCGAATGACGGACAACTCGCCAGGGATATTCTCGGCTGGTGCCGAAGTGAAAGGCCCGCATTTTTTGAGGCCATCCATTACGCTATCGTGGAATCTCCCGGCTTTGCGCATCAGCAACGGCGGCGCCTTGGGAAAGCCGGAGGACCCGGGATAAAGGCGCGCCTAACGGAATATGCCGGAATGGCTTCGCTGGCGACGGAAAAGCCGGTGGGAGTCTTCTTTTCCAATGAATTGACTGATGCGTTTCCCGTGCGGGTTATTCGTTTCCAGTCAGGACAATGGCGTGAAAGATATGTCATCGTTTCGAACGGCGACCTGGACTGGGCCGATCTAGCCACCATGGACAAGGAGTTGTTGCAAGCCATAAGCGGGCTGCCATTGCCAAATATCGAGGGCTACACTACAGAGGTGAATCTGCGCGCCCGTTGCTGGATGAGGGATCTAGGCGCAACCTTGGAGCGTGGTTATGTGTTGACGCTCGATTATGGTTTTCCCGCTTCCGTCTACTATGCCGATTTTCGTATGGGGGGGACGTTGACGGCGTACCGTCATCATCGCCGGACGGACGAGGTATTGGCCGCGCCCGGCACGCGCGATATCACCGCGCATGTCGATTTCACCGCTTTGGCGCAGGCCGGCGAAAAAGGGGGGCTGATCACGCTTGGATTTACCGAGCAACAGCGGTTTTTAATGGGCGTTGCTCACGATGAACTGAAGGGAACGGAAGGGCCGCGCGTGGGAATCGCGAACGATCTTCGAGCCTGGAACACTTTGACCCATCCCGAATATCTCGGAACGCGATTTCACGCCTTGCTTCAGGCCAAGAACGCTCCCCGCACGCTGGATGGGCTTCGGTTTGCCCGCCCTGGCGGTTTGTGATGGCCACCGGATAACGCGCTCTTGGCTAAACGATGGATAAACTTTACCTTGCGGCATGAATCGCCGTTTGCCCGTAACGTTGGTGGGTGGATTTCTTGGCGTGGGCAAAACGTCGCTGCTGCATTATTTCATCAGCGAGCACAGGGGTGGACATCTCGCGCTGCTGGTGGACAGTCCCGGCGTGGTGAATCACGACGCCAAGGCCTTGCGCGGGCTTTGCGGCGCTATGCGGCGCGAACACGACATTGTCTTGGAAATTCCTTCCGGGGACGACGAAGCGGCGCAAATCGATTGGATCGCGGAACGATTACGCGAATGGTCGCTGGAGGGATCTTATGAGCAGGTATTGATCGAGGTTGGCGGCACGGTGAATGCCGCGAGGCTTGGGAGGCATTTTGGAGTTTTGCCGGAGCATGCGAAAGCTTTCTCCCCCTGGGCTGAATTGAGGCAAATCATCTGCGTTGTCGATGCGCTCGATTTTTTTCGCGCGGCTGGAGCGTCCGAGCTGGGTGCCCTGGCGGACTTTCAGCGGGCGCAAATTGCGAGCGCGAATAAGATCGTGCTCAATAAGTGCGACTTAATTGACGATATACAACGGAGCCAGTGCTCGAACTGGCTGCGCGCGCTTAATCCCGGCGCGTTCATGATCGAGACCGCTTACGGCGAGATGGCGGAAAAAGCTTGGTCTCTAACTCATCCGTTGCCGGAGTCTTGTTTTGCGGCTGATTCCAGCGCGCATCTTGGAGCCAGCGGCGAAGCCGCGAAAAAAATGGAGCCGGGCTCCCTTGCGCTGGGCAGCGTCCTCTATCGCGCCTATCGTCCCTTTCATCCGGCGCGATTTTGGGAATGGTTCAACGCGGAGCACGCCGGCCTCCTCCGGGTGAAGGGCATTGTCTGGCTGGCCACGCGCTCGCTTTTGGTGGGCGGCATTTCGCGGACGCGCTGGCAAAATTCGTGCGGTGGCGCCGGGGTCTGGTGGGCGGCGTTGCCGCGGGAAGATTGGCCATCGGAAACGGAGGCGCTCCGGCGGATGCAGGAGACTTGGCGCGAACCTTATGGCGATCGCCGCCAGGAATTGGTTCTTGTTGGTGAGGCGGCACCATTGGCCGCCGTGGCGCGCGGGCTGGACGCCTCTCTTCTCCGTGAGGAGGAATTTGCGCTTCCGTGGCGCGATTGGTCCGCGCTGCCTGATCCCTTTCCGGCCTGGGATTTCGGTGGCGAGGAATGAAACCCTTATGGGGACGGCTTGTTTTCCAGAGCCGGGGGGGAGGGGGGCAGAGCTTTGAGCGCGACCTGCTCGACTTTGCGGTTAAGCATGGCGAGCTGCCGGTGTTGCACCGTGACCGTGCCGAGCGCCGCGCTGCGGATCACGGTGTAAGTGTCCGTTTCGGCCAGCACTTCGCCAACGATGCGGTCGCCGTCCTTGAGAATCGCCTCGACCACGCGCGTGCTGCGTTGAGTCTGCGGCACGGTCAACATACCCAGGCTGGCATGGCGCACGAAAAGGCACTCGGGAGTCTCGGCCACGATATCGCCGACAATGCGGTCTCCGTTGATCAAGATCAGCTCCATCAACCGCTTGGCGATTTGCGCCCGTGGCAGGGTAAGCACGCCGAGCGTGAGATGTTCGAGATAAATGGCGTCGGGTGTTTCGGAAAGGACTTTGCCGAAAATACGCTCGCCGTTAGTCAGAAGAAATTCCCGTTTCTCATCTGTCGCGAGAGGCATACTGAGCGGTTTCGGTGATGATGGAGCCGCCTCCGGTTTCGCTGCGGCGGGCTCGGTTTTCGTTTCCGACGTGAAGGCTTTTTCGGTGACGGCCGGGACCGGCTCCGGCTTTTTTTCGGATTCCGGGATGGAAGGAGATTCGGCTGCGATGGCGGCCTGTTTTATTTCCGATTTTTCTCCGGGTTCGGGCGCGGCTTTTTCGCCGGAAATTGGTTCGGCAGGTTTGCCGGGCGGTGGCTCGGGTGTTTTCTCCAGAGGGGAAACACCGGAAGCGGAAGGCGTCACATCCTTGACCGGTTTCGGTTCCTCCACGCGCAAAACGGTGCCGGCGGGAACTTCCACGGGAAAGGAAGGAGGTACAATGGTAGCGGGAGGATTTTCCCGTTTTGCCGGCAAGATTATCCGGGCTAAATCAGTCAAGCGCCCCTTGCGGCGTAGGGGGAGATAGCGCGAATCGGAAGCCGATTTGGAGGTGGACGTTGGCGATTGTTCCGAAGCGGTTACATCCGGTGATTCCTCAGCAGAAAATTTCTTTTCCGTTTCTGTGGGCTTGGGCATTGCAGGCGCCGGTGGCTCCGGTGCGAGGTCGCTTTTCTTGGATTCGGGAGCCGCTTGAGGTGGTGTGGCTGCGGAAGGCTCTTTTTCCATCTTTCCAAGCTCAGAAACAGAGGGCGCCGGCGGTTGGACGGCTGGTCCACTTTTCAATTCAGGAGTTGCTTCGGGTGGTGGGACAGAAGACTCTACCGGCATAGCTTCGGCTCGAAGCGTGGCTGCCGTGATTTCGGCGGTATTTTCCGCGGGAATGCGTTTAATGAACCGGATGCCGCCCGAGCGGGTCAGCACGCGCAACGTATCGGCTTCTTCCATCGCGTCGTTGATGCTTTTGAGCGTAGGCGCTGGTTTGGGCGCGGGAGATTTTATCGTGGCGATGACGGAAGCTGGATGAGACGCGGGCGTATTGGTTTCCGGCGTCTTTTCCCGGGAGGGAGGCGGCTTGGCCTTGAAGAAAATTTCAGGCCAGCGCATCGCCATAGCCAGTTGATGGAATGATTTCTTTCAATTCGGGTGGATAAATCTGCACAGGCCGTCCATTTTTAGAATGAGAACTCTGCTCCACTCGGGATGGATCGTATCAGGAGTCTGGATAAAAAACAAGGTAACTTTTTCCGTTTTTTATGGAAAAAGTCTCTCTTTGTTTAACTTGTATAGTCAGACAGAAAGAGGGAATGATCCATGGCATATAACATGCTTGTGCATCGTATCCAATGGGTTACCACTCACCTTCTTGTCACCATATTGCCATCATGTCTGCTTTCCCAGGAAATCTGAAAACGGCAAATTTATCTCACATTTTGCAAAAAATGGTCAAAGACCGCCAAACCGGTTGCCTCAAATTCACAGAGGGGGAAAGGGAGGGATATATCGCCCTGGAGAATGGAATCATTCTCAACGCATTGGCCGGGCCCTATACTGCGCTGCACGCGCTTTTCCAATTCGTTCAATGGCGCGGCGCCAAAATCGAGTTCAGCGAGAAGGCGGTGCCCGCCGGTCTCGCGCGTGACCTTGCCGTTTATGATCCACAGGTGCTGATTTCCGGCGTTGCCTACAAAGAGGAGGAAATGGCCTATCTGAACGGGGCAGTTCCGTCAGTTAATCCGGTGCATTGAGTCTGGTTTGCGTGCAACACGCCAAGCTCAGCTTGACTTAAATCGCCTATTTTTTCGCCACCGGCGCGACCGTTGTGGCGCCATCCTGGACAATCGCGCTGTTGAGGACGTGATCAGCGGGGATGTGATAGCGGGCCATGATCCCCTGGTTGGCGTCCTCGAGTATCGAAGCGTCGAGTACGGCCTGCTGGACCGGCTGGCCCGGCACGAACTTGAAGACATCATAGCCGTTAACCGGCGACTTGAGCGCGGTCACGACATCAGAAATTTGCTTGATCTTGATTCCGTTGATTTCATCGACCACGGTGTTGCGCAAACCTTCGTAGCCGATGTTCACTTCGTCCGGCAAGACCTGCGAAAGAACGACCCGCTGCGGATGTGCGGTGGTTACCTTGTCCATGTTGTAGTAAAAGAGGCGGAAAGGGGAGCGCTGCCGCCACTCGGGGCCCCAACTGCGCAGATAAGCATTGGTCAGCGGCACGAAGACAAAGCCGCCGGCGAGGACATATTCCGGGGTCTGGTCGAACGATTGATTGGGCACGAGATCGTCGCTAAATTCGGCCTTGGGCAGTTTATAGGTGATGTTCATTTCCTTGCCGTTGCGCCAGATCTTGAACTTGCAATCCGAGGCGGCCCATTTGCCGCGCGAGGAGAGATTTTCCAGGCAAAGTTTTTTGTAATCGGGATCGATATAATTGCCGTCAGCATCGATATCAAAGCCGTCAATCTGCAAGATCACGTCACGAGGTTTGACGACGGAAGGCAGGCCTGGTTTAAGGCCGGTATCCTTCACGATCACTCCACGGGCCGGGCCCGGCAGCTTAAGATAATCGAGACAGAGTGGGTTTTGCACCGGATCCCAAGTGAAATCGAAGTAGCCGAGCCCCGTATAGGTCTTTGCGGCGCGAGCTTTGAGGATGGACGAGATGAAGGAGGATGGAACGGCCATGACCGTGTCGCCATCCGCCTCAGAGGTCAGCCCGGCCAGTTTGTCGCCGGTGGTGACCGCTTCGCTGTACCCGGCTCCAGGAATAGTCGAATCGATCTTCAACACAGGCACCGAGACAAAACTCAACGCCGAGGTATCCACGAGGAGACTCTCGACTTCGCCTTGATGATTCTCCAGCGAATCATTTTCCCAGCGCTGGATGCGCACATCGCCGCTGATGGGAGTCGGATCCGCGAGCTTGACCGGTTGCAAACCAGTCCAGAAATCCTTTTCGTCGGTGGTGATGGCGGCAAGATTGGCCTGGTAGTCAATCCAGACGATAGTGCCGAGGCTGAAAAGTCCCGCGCCTTGTTTCTTGAGCCGGATGAGAGTTTGGTCGGCAAGACCGTCCGCCGTGGTGATGATTTGGTGGCCCTCAACGACCACCCCGTCCTTATAGACTTTGTTTTCGCTCCGCACCCAGGGTTGGATGTAATCATAGCTTTTGCTGGTGACCTCGATTTCGATAATGGAGTTTTCCCAGGAAAATTCCTGGCTGCCCTTTTTCATGGCGGCGTTGGCCGGAGAGGGAATCATGAGCGGGGCCAGCAGAATGGCCGGCAGAACGGGGCGAAAAGAAAGAGAAAGAAGAGATTTCATAAACGGCTTTGGGAGGGAACCGCGTACGTGGCGAGAATTTCAGAATTGGCTTTTTCCGCTTCGTCCTTATGCATGACTTCAAAATGATGATCGGGCAAGAACTCGATTAGGATGTCATTTCCGGAAGTGGAAGCGAGGGCTTTGGGAACATCGGTCAGGCGATTGATCGTGACGCCGTTGATCTTATCGATCATAGCCTCGCCGCGCACGGTAAAATTGGCGTTGACCGGGTGGTCAAGAATGGAAGCAAGCACCACCGGCTCGGGCCGCCAGTGCGCCGGGTCCTCAAGATGGCGGTAAAAAAGTTCATAAATCAGGTCATGCCCCGCCGCATCGCTCCAGTTGGAACCGAAGGTTTTTAAATAATCGAGCGAAAGGGTGGTGAAGACGAGCCCCCCATAAATGTAATAGCGGGGATCGACGTCATATTGGTTTCCCTCCGCGTCGTCGTCATGACGGACTTTGACCGGCAGCTTCACGTCGAGCATTTTGCCGTCACGCCAGATCTTCAGCGGAATCGTGCCATTGTTTTGCGCGGTGTCAAAGGCGGCCGAAACGCCGATGGTGTTGCCTTCGTAAGTAATGGTGCCGTCTTCGGCGACCGGATAATCTCCCACCTGCATGATGACGTCGTTTGGCCGGAGCAACGCTTTGGTTTCGGGAACGTCGAGTATTTGATCGACCCGGACGCCTTGCTTGCTGTCATCGGGAAGTTTCAACATACGCCGGAAAGCTGGATTCTGCAGGTTGGCCAACTGCAGGCCGGTATCGGGCACGCCATCATACGTACCGTCGGCGATGTCATTGAGAAAATGATGGATGATCGCCGTGGGGATGAAATAGCCGGTGTTTTGCAACCCGGAAATGCCTTCAAAGGCGACGCCGACCACTTTGTCGTCCTGAATGACCGGGCCGCCGCTGTTCCCGGGATTGATGGCCGCATCGGTCTGGACGGCAAGAAACGCCCGGTTGCCGATATGAACATAGCCTTCCACCTCAATGCGCGAGACGACGCCGCGCGTGTAGGAAATCTGCTCGCCTCCAGCCGGGAAGCCGTAGGTAACCACCGTCGAGCGCACTTTAGGCAGCGGGCCGAATGAAAGCGGCTTCATCCCTTCGTAAAACGAAGTGTCGTCGACCTTGAGCACCGCGAGGTCAACGTCCTGCCCGACAAACTCAACGTGCGCGAAGTAGGGCTTCGGATCGTGATAACGCCGCACCACCAACCGCTTATTCCAGGCTACGACGTGGGCGTTGGTCATGATGCGGTTGCCGTCGATGAGAAAGCCGGTGCCTGAGGCATAATGGGGGCTGGTAGGGATCCACGGCGTGGCCCAATTTGGTTCCTGGTAGGCGTTGAAAATCTGGACAACCGATTTTTCCGGCTCCGAACCTTCAGGGAGGGGAGTACCCTCGGGAACGGCCGGTATGGGGCCGCCCACCGGGGGCGATGGCGATGTGGCAGGCCCAGTTGGCGCGGGGAGCGGATTGACGGAACCTCCCGGGGTGGTGGGAGTTGTCGGGGTGGTGGGAACAGGAGAAGGCGGCGGGGGAAGCGTCACACGACCGCCGGGAGTTTCGCCCGGGCTGGCAGGGGGATTGACGCTGGAACTGACGGGGGCTGTTTGCGCCGCCAGCGCGGATAGTGGGAGAAAAAGGAAAGTGCCCAGAAGGCAGAGATAACGAGGAGACAGCATCGGATTGTAAGCAAGCTCTTGGAGAGGCACTTGTAAAGCGGCGATCTCTTAAACTTGTGTAATACCCTTTCTCCAACGGCCTTGTTGCATTAAAGAAACAAGTATTGTAGCGCCGGGTAACGCCAAGGTACATCTTTTTAGGATGTAGATCGTATTGAATTCAATTCGTTGGGGTAGATTCATCCGAGGAAGGCTTGAAATGCGAGGTTTTCAATATCCTTTCCAGGCGAGAGTGAAGACGATGGCGGCAGCGATCAGGCAGTAGTATCCGAAATACTTCCATCGTCCCGTTTCCAACAAGGAGGACAAGAGCCAAAGGGCGGCGAGTCCGGAACCGAAGCTGCAGATCATCCCGAAGATGCCGGGCTGGG
>DATJMI010000073.1:0-10948 GCA_035508775.1 Methylacidiphilales bacterium | reverse complement strand
GTGAGCGACGGGACATTCAGCACCGTCGAAACCTTCCAAGTGACCACTCTGTCGCCCATCCAGCAATGGCGCTACCAGTATTTCGCCCCGACGTATGCCAATACCGGTGAAGCCGCCGATACCTCCAACCCCACGAACGATGCGGTGCCGAATTTGATCAAGTATGGACTCAGCATGGATCCTCTGGTCGGTTCCCTGACCGGCTTGCCGGTGGTATCCACCGTCAATGGATATTTGACCATGCAGTTCACCCGCAACGTGAATGCAACGGATGTGAACTACACGGTGGAAGCTTCCAATGACCTGGTGAATTGGAGCACCATCGCCTCACGAGTCGCCGGAGCCACAAGCTGGACGACGCAATCGGGGGCCAGCGTCAGCGACAATTCCGGGACGGTGACGGTCACCGATGGAATGTCTTACAATTCGCAGTCGCAGCGCTTCATCCAATTGGTGGTCACCAATCCCACCAATCAATAGGTATTTTTAATAGAGGGGATAAGAAGGGATTGCGATGACAAACGGAGTATGGTTTTAGGCGCGCATTCGACGCGCTGCATCGGGGATGGCCCTTATTTTTGAACTTTATTCTTGTCGTTTTCTTATTCTTTAAGGTTATTTTTTATCGAGAGAGACCATGTCGACCCTGAAAGAACTGGCTGCATCGTTAAACCTATCGGCGATGGCCGTCTCTAAAGCTTTGCGGGATGCGCCGGATATCAGCGTCGGCACCAAGGCTCGTGTCCTGGCCGAGGCGCGCCGGCGCAATTACGTGCCGAATCGCGCGGCGCAGAATCTGCGTCTCAAACGGAGCGGGCTCATTGGGGTCGTCGTGCCCAACATCAATCATACCTACTATTCCAATCTGGTCTGGGGCATTGAACGCCAGGCCGAGGCTATGGGATTGCAGATGCTGCTGGCTCATTCGCTCGATCAGGCGGAGAACGAAATGCGCGAGGTGCAAAAATTGATCTCCCGGCAAATCGAAGCTCTGCTCCTGGCGCCGGCCATTCGCTGGCAGCACCGGCTGACGACACTGGAATTGCTGCGGGCCAGCCGGATTCCGGCGGTATTGCTCGACGCCTATCCCGCCGGCGCGGAAAACTTCCCAACGGTCAGCTGGGTTGTCTGTGACGACCAGCGCGGTGGTCGCCTGGCCACGGAACATCTGCTCCAGCTCGGTCATCGCGAAATTCTTTTTTTGGCCGGTCCCAATGGCTCGTCTTCCAGCGCAGGCCGGTTTAGTGGTTATCAGCGGGCGCTGGCCGCGGCGGGCGTCACCTATTCCGATACGCGGGTTTACCTTGCCGCCCGGGATATCGATTCGGGGCGCAAGGCAATGGCGCAGGCTCTCTCGGAAAAATCGCCCTTTACGGCGGTGGTGGCGCACAACGACAGCGTCGCCATCGGCGCGGCCGAGACGCTGCTGCAACAAGGTTTCCGCGTGCCGGAAGATGTCTCCATCGTCGGCTTTGGCGACGGTGTGCTCGCGGCGAATTTCCGAACGCCGCTGACCACCGTGCGCGCGCCCCAGACCGAGATGGGCGAGGCGGCGTTGCGGCTGGCCATGGAGTTGCGGAAAGGCCGTCCGGTCGAACCGCGCCAACTTCCGGTGGAGATCATCATTCGTTCCAGCACCGTCGGGCTTGCGTCTGCTGGTTCCTAGAGTTGGGGCCTAACGGCGCATCAATCCGCGCTTGGCCGGCTTTATGCCCAGAATCCGGTTCCGGTCCCGCGCGTTGATGAGCGCCTCTTCCTGTGTGATCAAGCCTTGGGTATAGAGGTTCGAGAGGCTCTCATCGAAGGTAATCATGCCGTCCTTCGATCCGATTTCGATCATGCTCAAGATTTGCTCGAAGCGCCGGTCGCGCAGACAGGCGCGCACGCCGTCATTCATGACCATTGCCTCCGTGCAGACGACCCGGCCATTGCCATCGGTCCGGGGCAAGAGGCGCTGGGCGATGATGGCCTGCAAGGCATTGGCCAACTGCGCGATGATTTGTCCCTGTTGATCGGGCGGAAAAGCGTCGACGATGCGGTCGATGGCCTTGGGCGCGTCGATCGTGTGCAGCGTGGCCAGCACCAAATGACCGGTTTCCGCCGCCGTGATCGCCGCGGCGATGGTCTCAAGATCGCGCATTTCGCTGATTAGAATCACATCGGGGTCCTGACGCAATACATGACGCAAGGCCACGGGGAATGACTTCGTGTCGGACCCGATTTCCCGCTGTTTCACCCGGCAGAGCTTGTGCGAGAAGATAAACTCGATGGGATCTTCCACGGAGACGATGACTCCCGCCCGAGAAGCGTTGATTTCCTCCACCATGGCGGCCAGCGTCGTTGTTTTGCCCGAGCCGGTGATTCCCGTCACCAGCACCAACCCCTGCTCCAGGGAACAGAGCTGCCGCACGATGGGCGGCAGGCCGAGGGTCTGAAGCGACGGCACGTTTTCCGGAATATACCGGAAAACGGCCTCCACCGAGCCGCGGCTATAATAGGCGTTGGCGCGAAAACGCCCGAGGTTTTCGACGACCACGGCGAAATCGAGTTCCCAGGTCTCCTCCAGCCGCGCCCGTTGATTTTCCGTCAGAATGCTATAAATCAGGGTCCGGCATGCTTCGGCGGTGAGCATTCCCTCCGCGAGTTCGATCAATCCGCCATGTTTCCGGATCATGGGAGCCGAATGGGCGCATAAATGGAGGTCCGACGCGCCTTGGGCCACCGCCTTTCCCAGATACTCAACGATGTCACCATTCATAACCTTTAAACTTGTCTCAAAATCAGCGCGATGCCGTGACGCTGGCCGCGCTTACACCACGCAATTGCCGGGAAAGTTCGTGAGGATTTGACGCCACCTGCAGCGCGGTCGCTTCGGAAATACGGCCCGCCCGCACCGCCGTAACCAGGGAGCCAAGAAAGGTCACGTTCGCCGGGTTGTCGCCCCTGGCGACGAAATCGGCCAATTCGCGGAATTTGCCCTCCAAAATCCATTTTCGTGTCACCGCCTGATTCTCGAAGTGTTCGACGATCAACGCGCGTCCTTCCGGTTCCGCCGGCACCAGCTTCTGGCAGAGAATACCCACCAGTTGCTGCGCCAGCACTTGCAGCACTCCCTCCCGTTCCTGCGCGGCAAAGAGACGCGACAACCGTTCCATGGAATCGAGCACATTCGAACTGTGCAGGGTCGCCAGGACCAGGTGACCCGTTTCCGCTGCCTGCAGCGCGGTGATGGCCGACGCGCTGTCCCGGATTTCACCCAGCAGAATCACGTCCGGAGCCTGCCGCAAGGAACGCCTAAGCCCTTCGGCGAACGTCTCGGTGTCCGTCCCCACTTCGCGCTGCGTGAAGAGGCAACCCGACGGCTGGAAAAGATATTCGATGGGATCCTCGATGGTGATGACATGGCGCCGCGTGTTGCCGTTCAGCCAGCCGAGGCAGGCGGCCAAAGTCGTCGATTTTCCCGATCCGGTTGGCCCGGTTACCAGCAACAGGCCCGCGGGGCGCACGATCCACGACTTTAGTAATTCCAGCGGGACTCCGAGTGATTCGAGCGACGGAATGACCGTTTTGATCGGGCGGAGCACCGCCCCCTGCCGCGCCAGGGACCGGAACAGGTTCACCCGGAACCGCTCGCCGTTCGCCGCGACGTAACTTCCGTCAAAGTCGAGCGCTTCCGGGGCCGCGCCGCAACGGCGCCAGAAAGCCTCCAGGTCCGCTGGGGAAACCGGACTGATCTGCATCTGAACCAATTCTCCGTTGACCCGCAACTGCGGAATCTGGCCGCAAAGCAGAAAAACGTCGGAGGCCTTGTGCTCGCTGGCGGCCAAACAAAGGCTGTCGATCAGATCCACGCCCATAACGTAGAGGTATTTTTCAAGAGAACAAGATCGCGGCGGCTTCGCTTTTGGCCCCGGTATCTCAACCGGGGAAGGGACATAGAATAACCCCGCGCGCATTTCCCGCGTGACTTGGCCGGGTCACATGCTTTCAATTTTAGCATGCATATCTTTGTCACGGGCGGAGCCGGCTACATCGGCAGCATTTGTTCCGAGGAACTGATCGATGCCGGTTACCAGGTTACCATCTTCGACAATCTTAGCGAGGGACACCGGGCCGCGGTCGATCCGCGCGCTCAATTCATTGAGGGCGATCTCAGCCACCGGGAAACCATCCTCGGGGCCGTGGCCGGGATGAAGCCGGATGCGATCATGCACTTTGCCGCCAACGCGCTTGTGGGTGAATCGATGGTCAATCCGTCGAAATATTTCCGTAACAACGTCGCCGCCGGGATCAACCTTCTCGATGCCGCGGTCGAAGCGGGCGTCAAAAAATTCATTTTCTCCTCCTCCTGCGCCACCTACGGCTCGCCCGAGAAGATACCGATGGATGAACGGCTGCCGCAAAAGCCGGTCAATCCCTATGGCCAGTCGAAGCTCATGTTTGAGCAAATCCTCCATTGGTATAACAAGATTCACGGCATTGTTTACGTTAACCTGCGCTACTTCAATGCCGCCGGAGCGAGCGAGAAGTTTGGCGAGGATCACCGAGTCGAAACTCACCTCATTCCCAATGTTCTTAAGGTCGCCCTTGGCCAAAAGGAGAAGGTCGAAATTTATGGTGAAGACTACGCCACTCCCGACGGCACTTGCGTGCGCGACTTCATCCACATCCGCGACCTTGCCGCCGCCCACATGCTGGCGCTGGGCCGCGAAACCAGCACCAGCTACAATCTCGGCAGCGGGGAAGGTTTCTCGGTGCGGCAAGTCGTCGACATCGCCCGCAAGGTCACGGGCCATCCCATCCCGGTTGTGGTCAAAGAACCGCGCCCCGGCGATCCTCCCCGGCTGGTCGCCAGCGCCCACAAAGCGGTCAGCGAACTAGGCTGGCGTCCCAAATATCCGCGTCTCCAGCCCGTCATCGAAAGCGCCTGGGCCTGGCACCGAAAATACCCCAACGGTTATGGGGACTAACGGTGAAAACCGTTGTTTGTTTTGGCTCGAGCCTCACCGCCGGGCGCGTCAGCTTCAATTATGTTGAATTGCTGCGCTCCCGGCCCGGCTTGGCGGAGTATCGTTTGGTCAATCGTGGGGTTGATGGCGATCTGGCGTGGAATGGCCTCCAGCGGCTCGGTGATGTCATTTCCGAGCGGCCCGATGCCGTTTCCATTCTCATCGGAACCAACGATGTCAACGCCACGCTGACTGAGCGCAATCTCCTCCGCTACCGCGCCTTCAATCATCTTCCCGTCGATCCCACCATCGAATGGTACGAGGAAAATCTCCGCGCCATCGTCACCCGGCTCAAAGCCGAAGCCGGCGCGCGGGTGGCGCTGTTGACACTTGCCGTCATTGGCGAGGATCTTGGCCATGAAGCCAATCGCAAGATCATCCAGTACAATGAAGTCATTCGCCGGGTGGCCCGCGACGAGAAAACCGCCTGCCTGCCCCTGCACGAGCGGATGATTACTTACCTGCGCGAGCACGAAGCCGACCGGGCTGGGTTGCCGCCGCCACTCGCCTATCGCGATGGCCTCATTAACATTGGCAATGCCATCGCCCTTCACGCCAACGGGCTTTCCTGGGACGATATCTCCCGCCGGAATGGCCTCCTGCTGACCACCGACTGCCTTCACCTTAATAGCATCGGAGGCGGCATGATTGCCGATTTGATCGAAAATTGGCTTTTAACGGAGAGTGCGCCGGATGCTTGACAGAACCGCCCGCCGCCGCAAACTTCCCCCCGCCACTTACATCCATGATTCACCACCTTGTCCTTCTCACCACCAAACCGGAAGTCATCCCGAGCAAAATTGAAGAAATCATGGTCGAGACCCGTATCCGTCTCCTTAAGATACCTGAAGTGAACAACTTGCGCGTGGGGAAACGGGTCGACACCGCCAACAATCCCCATACCTACTTTTTCTCCTACGATGTGGAGAATATGGACAAACTCGCTTACGTCCACGAAAACGCCGTCTACGTTCAGTTCGAAAAACAAATCCTCGGACCTTTCATCGCCTCCTCCAAAGTCTTCGATTACGAAATGGAGCCGGGGAAAGATGTCAGGTATTCCTGATAACTATTCCGGCTAACGGTTGTGTTATTTCTGGCCCGCCTGTTGCCGGATCATCGCCTCCGCTTTGGACAAATTTTCTTCCGCCCTGGCATAATTGGGATTCAAACGCAAAGCTTCCTGGAACTGCGAGATCGCTTTTTCCAGCTCCCCTTTTTGTAAAAGGACCCAACCCACATTATTGTGGGCTTCAACATAGTTTGGATTGATCTGCGCGGCTTTTTGAAATTCGGCCAGCGCCTCGTCCCTTTGTCCTTTTTGCAATAAAGCCAGACCAAGATTGTTGTGGGCTTCATCATAGTTGGGATCGATCTTGATCGCTTTCTGGCATCGAAATATCGCCGCATCCAGTTGTCCCTTTCGCGCCAGAGCAAGCCCAAGGTTATTGAGCACGGCGGCATTGTCGGCGTTAAGCTGCAAAGCTTCCTGATATTGCTCGATGGCCTCGTCCACCCGTCCCGTTAATAAAAAGGCGTTACCAAAATTGTAGTGAGCCTCGATATCATGGGGATTGCTTTCCAGAGCCTGTTGATACTGCAACATGGCCTCATGCACTTCTCCTTTGTGAAAGAAGGCGTTGCCGAGATTGGAGCGGACTTCAGCATAGTTGGGATAAAGTGCCAAGGCTGTTTGGTAGTAGACGATGGCCTTGTCCACTAGTCCACCTTGGTACATAAGAGTTCCGAGACCGAAATAGGCTATCGGGCATTTTGGATTTTTGCTCAATGTATAGTTCCAGAGCGCTTCCGGGTTCTCATAAACCCGGGCTTGTTCCCAACTCCATACGCCGAGGATAAGCGATAGTCCCGCGCCGAGGGCCGATTGCAGCCGGCACCTTCCCGGCAAGACTAAATCCAGGAAGCGGGCCAGCCCCGCGCCCGCCAGCGTCAGGGGTCCCATACTGGCGAGATACTGGAAATGATCGGCAACCAGGGAATAGCGGAAAAAACTCACGTCAACCAATCCCAGCACGGGAAACAAAGCCGCCAGAAAATAGGCGAAAACAAAAAACCAGGATCGGGACCATGAGCTGCGTCCGAACCATAAGATAATAAAAATGATGATTACAGCTAAAAGCGGTAAATACGCAACCGGTTGCCCGGCACCGACTTCCCAGCGTGGGTAAATGGGAATCAATGGATACGGCCAAAGCAGCTTGCTCAGATAAAACCAAATCGCATCGCCCGCTGTGACCAATCGCTCAGGCCAAGTCCGTGCCCACTGCGGATCGGGAGCTTTCCCCATCGGCTGCTCCCCCTGCGTCCAAATTGATAAGGCGCACGCGGCTACGGACATGAGAAAGATGGGAGCTATTCTGGCCAAGTTACGCCATCGCCATTCGCCTTCCATCCACCAGGCGCACAAGCAAAGAATTACCGGCAAAACCACCGTCGATGATTTGCTCGTCATCGTCAAAGCGGCAAAGAGCAGAGTCCATCCATAGCTCCAACCACCGCCGGGTTTTCTTTCGGAATTGGAATCGCTTGCTCTTAGATATTTCACATAAAAAAGAATCGAAAGCAGGAAGAACAGACCCGACTGCGTGTTCTTGATCTCGGTAATCCAGGCCACCGATTCGGTCTGCACCGGGTGTAAAGCCCAAAGAGCCGCCCCCAGCCAGGCGCCCGGCACTTGCAAGCTTAATAACACCCGCCCGAGCAACACGGCGCAGGCGGCGTGCAGTAAAACATTCACCAAATGATAGGGCAGGGGAGCCAATCCCCATAGTGCGTGCTCGAACCAGACCGTCGTCAGTGTCAGAGGGCAAATATCCGCCGCGTTTGTCGTCCAAATTTCTTTCAGTCCCTGAGGTCCCACGATGCATGAATTATTGGTCACAAAGACGTCGTCATCCCAAACGAATCCGGCATGCCATACTGGCGTGTAAGTCACGATGACCGCCAAAGCCAGGGCCATGCCCCCCAGCCAGTTGCGATTGAACCACGGCCGGAGGGGTGCGGCAGGCGCGGCTTTCCCGCTTTTGGGCGTGGAAATATCAATCCTCTTTGTCTTTATTCTCGCAAGCCGTTTCGCCATATGTTTTCTTCCCGGCAATGAGAATGCGTTTTTTCCCACACTGGTCGAAGCATTTTCAGGCCGGCCGGCGAAAATCGGAATGGCAAGTAGAATTTGACACGCTTGCGTCTGATTCCGATATTGATCCGCTATTTTCATGCATGCTCCATCGCCCGATTCCTTTTTTCCGCGGGAGATTTCGCGTCCCCGCTACCGTCCCGGTCTTCACCGTTTCGCTTGCTTTTGCGCGGGAGCGGTCCTTTTCCTGATTTGCGTGGGCGGAGTGGTCACGAGTAAGAATGCCGGCATGTCGGTGCCCGATTGGCCGACGACCTACGGTTATAATATGTTTTATTTTCCGTGGCAGGACTGGGTGGGCGGCATTTTTTGGGAACATTCCCATCGCCTGGACGCTTCGGGGGTGGGGCTTTTGATCATCCTTCTGGCCCTATGGCTCTGCTTTCAGGAACGGGTCTGGCTGCGCTGGATGGGTGGCGCCGCGGTTATTCTCGTGATTCTGCAAGGCGTCATCGGTGGTTTGCGGGTGATTTGGATGATGGACTGGCTGGGCATTCCGCATGCATTGCTCGCCCAGTCGTTTTTCGTCTTCGTTTCCCTGATTGCGCTTTTTACCTCGCGCTGGTGGATGGAGGCGCGGTCCGGACAAACTCCGCCCCAGTGGACGGGCCGGACTCTGGCGGTCTGCGCGCTGATTTTCGCCCAATTGCTCATCGGAGCGACGATGCGGCATGAACACGCAGGGCTTTCCATCGATGATTTTCCGCTCGCTTACGGCCAGATCTGGCCGAAGACCGATCCTGTTTCGATGGCCCGGTACAATCTCGATCGGCTCGCGCATAACGAGATGGCGACCACTCCGTTTTATGTCAACCTGCAGATGATCCACCGTCTCGGCGCGGTTCTGATTACAGTGGCAATTCTGGCCGTCGCCGCCGCGATGTGGTTGAAGCCGGGCACGGCGGCGATTTTACGGCGCTGGAGCTCGGTATGGGTGGGATTGGTTCTTATGCAATTTGCGCTTGGCGCCTGTACGATCTGGACGAACAAGGCCGCCGATGTGGCCACGGCTCACGTTGCCATGGGTGCGCTGACGTTGACGCTGGGCGTTCTTCTCACGGCCATCAGTTGGCGTTTGCAATCCCTGAGAGATCTTGCCACAAGAGGAGCCGCATGAATTCTCCTTCCGGGTCCGCCGAGACCGTCGCTTTGTCCCGTGCCGCGATAGCGGAGCGGAGCGAATTGTCGCTCGCCTCCGATCTGTCCGAATTGACCAAGGCGCGGCTTACGCTGATGGTGCTATTGACCACGTTGACCGGCTTCGGCCTCGCCAGCCATGGCGCTTTCGACTGGACAAAACTTTTTCACACGCTGCTGGGCACGGCGCTGGTCGCGGTCTGTTCGTCGATTCTCAACCAGGCGCTGGAGCGGGACACCGACCGATTGATGCGCCGAACCCAGACGCGGCCTTTCGTGACCCAACGGCTGCCGCTGCGTGAAACTATCCTCGTGGGTTGCGCGCTCGGCGCGCTGGGCTTGGCGGAACTGGCTTGGTTTGTCAACGCCTTGACCACGCTGCTGGCGACCTTGACGCTTGCCGTCTATGTCTTGTGCTATACGCCGCTCAAGCGCCGGACGGAACTCAACACGCTGGTGGGGACTATTCCTGGCGCATTGCCCCCGCTTCTCGGCTCAACGGCTGTGACCGGCCATTTCAGCATGGAGGGGTGGACCCTTTTCGCCTTGCTCGCCTTCTGGCAATTGCCTCATTTCTACGCCATTGCTTGGCTTTTCCGCGACGACTACAAGGCGGGCGGCTTGAAGATGGTCTCCACCGATGACGCCACGGGCGCGCGCACCGGATGGCATGCGCTGGTTTCCGCCCTGGTTCTTTTCCCGGTAAGCCTGTTGCCGTGGTGGCTCGGTCAGGCGGGAATCTTCTTTGCCCTTGCCGCCGCGTTGCTTTCCTTCGGATTCATTGCCGCGGCTATCTATTTTACCCGGCAGCCGGGCCAAGCCCGCGCGCGACTTTTGTTTCTCGTCTCCATCGCCCATCTGCCACTGGTGCTGGCGGCGCTGGTGTTAGACGTTCCCATCAAAAATTGGCTCGGTTATTAACAGGCTATCAAGTTAGAGACAGCCTTAGGGCAAATTCTCGGTCGCGATCCAAGGCTCGGAGGTGCGGTATTTAATTGCGCTGGTGACTTGAATATCGGCTTGGTGGACATAAGTACCACCCGCCACGATGGTGTGAATGTCCACTGGATACATCCCGTCCTCAATATCGAAAATGGAACGGGTGAAAAGTCGGATGCCTTCCAAGTGATATTGCTTGGCAGGCAAAACAAAAGACTTCAACCCGACAGTCTTTCTAATCTGTCTTCTTTGGCCTTCGATCCGTTCAAAATGCCCTTGCGTATAGAATTTGACCGGTTCTTCCAACCGGCTCTTTTGGAAAAACCTGACCTTGACTTCCCGTACTTTAATGTCTTCGGAGGTTTGATTGTGCCAATCCAACTCGATTCCGAGCATAAGATATTCGTCAGCTAATTCGATATGATCCAGTGCCACATCGACAAATAGCTTGGGCCCTTGCAGATTCTGCCACAGACTGCTTATCGCCTTAAGCATATTAAGTAAGAGAAATTATGTATGTGAAATATTTAAGTGGCTATATTTAGTATAATGAGGAAACACTCAAATGCAAGCTCGGCCAGATTAAGATATGGCAATGTAGCATTGATGAGTGGTTCTCCTCCAAAAGGAGGAATAATTACGAGATGCTAATGCAAGCTTAGGCGTAGTTCAATCTTAAATTAGGCTAATTTGACCGATGCCCCAT
>DATJMI010000072.1:0-32632 GCA_035508775.1 Methylacidiphilales bacterium | reverse complement strand
TGTTCCATTCCTGAGTCAGCATAGATAAGGGGAAGGGGCATTATAAAATACCCTCATCGCATGTCACGAGTTTAGATGCCAAATCCTGCGCGCCGATCCATCGCCAACTCTCATTCTCTTGTGAACGGAACCGCGCCATTTTTGATCAAGCCAAACATCGGCCCGAATTGATGCGGGGCCCCGCTCTTCATCCCAGGAACATAAAAAGCGGAAATTTCGCCATCGAGGTAGAGGGCATTGGGACAGTTCAGGGAATGGAGGAAGAAATAGGCAAAGTCGTAAAAATTGACCGGGCCGCGGGAAATGGCGAACACGATGATTCCGTCTTTTCTCACTCCCACGCCGCTTCTCAGTTTTTTGTTCGCCGAACCTTCGATAAAATCGGGATGAATATCGCCTTCATTGACCAGCAGCGGCCCCGACTGAGTCGCCCAGATCACCGGCGTCAAGAGAGCGGTATAGGAACTCGCCTCGACCACCATCGCCCTGCGTTTTTGGTTAATCAGGAAGACTCCGTTTGGCTTCATGTAAAAATTTCCAGCGCCCTCGCCGAGATTAAGCGGCGATTCTTCCTTGCCGTCCTCGACCAGCAAGCCGACCGGCCTCGAATCGGCCTCGAACATTCCCGCGTTGGCGGCAAAGCTCAATCCAGCCTTCCGGCCATCCGCCGTAAGCATCGCCGCCAATGGCGCAAAGTCCCGCAGCGGCTTCCCCTGGCCATCCTTCCAAAACAGCCGCAAGTCTTCCTTGCCCGGGTCGACGGTCCGAATCCAAAAGCTTTGACCCCGGAAAGTCGCCGCCTGCAACCCGGCCGGGACGGCGTCGTTCGCGCGCGCATCGAGCGCCGTCAGCCCGCACCATCCCGCCCAGGCGAAAAGCCAGACCCGTGATCTCAAGAACGTGAAGTTGAACGGCATGAAGAGACTCAAGACTCCAAAATCCCGGCGGGAAAACGAGAGAAGAGAAAAACATTTACTTTTTCTTGTGTCAATCGAACCCCTCTTTTGGGCTAATTTCAAAAGAGGCCGCTGCCAAAAAGATGGAAGACAATTTTTACCTGTCTTTGCTACAACCAATTCCATGGATTTTAGCACTCTTATCAAAAGTGGCCATAGGTCTAGTCCCCGTCCATTCGTCACCGGCTCTCCTCAACCGCGTAGGAGCGCCCGACCAATATTATTTCCAGCCATTCTTTCTTTGCTTCTTTCCATGACCCAGTCGCCCGCACAAAACAGTGGCAATACGGGCGCCAATCCGGCGGCGCCTGTGAGCGGGGCGGCAACGGCGCCCGTCCCAAACAACAGTGGCCCAAAAAAGGGCGATCTGGCCCAGCTCAGCCTGCCAAACGCCATCGCCATCGATGGCCATGACAATATTTATGTCGCGGATACAGATGGCCATATCATTCGCAAGATCACACCGGACGGCATGGTGAAAACTTTGGCCGGCGTGCCTTACAATGCCGGCTTTAGCGACGGCATGGGCAGCCAGGCTCGGTTCAATTATCCTTACGGAATCGCGGTCAGCCGCGACGGAACGGTCTACGTGGCGGATACCAATAACCAAGTCATCCGCAAGATCACCCCGGACGGCATGGTGAAAACCATCGCGGGCCGTTTGGGCATCAAGGGCGGCAGTGACGGCCCAGGCCATTCGGCCTCATTTAACCGGCCTTTCGGCCTGGCGGTGGATGACCACGGCAATGTTTATGTCGCGGACGCGAGCAA
Organism: Methylacidiphilales bacterium; assembly: GCA_035508775.1. Lineage (GTDB taxonomy): Bacteria > Verrucomicrobiota > Verrucomicrobiia > Methylacidiphilales > UBA1321 > JABDGH01. Next base: position 30,905 of record DATJMI010000072.1, on the reverse strand, counting down.
CTGCGCCATCCGCAAAATTACGCCGGATGGAACCGTGACGACATTCGCGGGCAAGGCATCCGAAACCAAGAAGCCGAACGCCGGCAGCACCGATGGGAAGGGTGATGCCGCCCGGTTCGCCTATCCTTCAAGCTTGGCCACGGACCACCAGGGCAATATCTATGTCGTGGATACGAACAATTACCTCGTCCGCAAAATCACTCCGGATGGCGTTGTAACCACCCTGGCGGGAAACAAGGGTAAGTTTGGCAGCAGTGATGGCAAGGGTGCCGCCGCCGAGTTTAACTGCGCCATCGGCATCGCCGTGGATGACAGCGGTAACCTTTATGTGGGAGATGCCGGCAATTATCTCGTTCGTAAAATCACTCCGGACGGGACGGTGACTACTCTGGCCGGCGCGCATCGTCCCGGATATATCGACGCCAAGGGCAAAGCGGCCCAATTTAAACGGCCGGCCGGCATGGCGGTGGACAGCAAAGGAAACGTTTACGTGGCCGATGCTTTTAATTTCGTCATCCGCAAAATCACTCCGGACGGGACGGTGACGACAATCGCCGGTGTGCCTCATGACTCCGGCACCCGGGACGGCAAAGCGTGGTAGAGGCTGTCCGAAAAATGGGCGTAGCTGATGTCCCTATTCCGTCCGTAACATAAACACAGCTTTGATTCGGCGGCGGGGAATGATAAACCCAAGCGGTGAAAGTGAAGGAGTTTCGCTATCCGCGACCCGCCGTGGCCACGATGGCGCAGACGCGAACCGTGTGGCGCGGTTTTTGGCATCTCGTCCGCCAGCGCAAACTTCTTTCGCTGGGCCTTTTCGCCGCGGCCCTTTTGCTCGGGGCGCTGGTCTTTCCCCATGATCAGGCCTGGTTGCGGCAGCTTCATTTTTGGCCGGAGAACGGGGAAAAGATCGCTCGGCGGATTTCGTGGTATCTCGGAACCTGGGGCGATTATCCGACTTACAATCTGCCTCTGGCTTTGGCCTTCTGGCTTTACGGCGTCTGGCGCAAAAGCCGGAAATGGCGGCGGCTGGCGGTTGTCGCCTTGCTCGGCGGAACGCTGGCGGGGCTGTTCGACGATTTTTTCCGCCTGACGCTGGGACGTCCGCGGCCCGATGCCGGCATTCCGGACGGCTTTTACGGCCTCGCTTACGCGTTCCAGGGCAAATTCGAGAGTTTCCCCTCGGGCCATGCCGCGGCGGTGTTCGGCGCCGCCGCGGCGTTGCTGGTCACCGATTTGCCGGTTGGAATAATCACCACCCTCTTCGCCCTCTCGGTCGTCTGGGCCCGGATGGAACTCTATCGCCACTATCCATCCGATGTGCTCATCGGTTCGGCCATTGGCATCTACTTTGGATTGATGACCGGCTGGGGAGCAAAGGCGCGCATCCGGGATCATGGTAGCTGACCCGTTTTTGATCCTTAAGGCGTGCCTTCAAAATAGGGTAAGGTCGCGCCGGGAGGATTTTTGCCCTGCGGCAAGGAGCCTAAGTCGCCGTCCAGTATTCGGCGCGTACCTTGGGATCAGACCAGTAGTCGGGATCCTCGGAGCAGCGTTCATAATGCGCCCAATAGCTGCTAAGATTGATGGTATAGAGTTTAGGCGCGACGCGCGCGCCACCGACAAATCCGCCCCGGATCAGCCGCCGGAGCGTATCCGTGCGGCCGCCGAGCCCGAGCTTGCGGCAAAGACTGCTGTCGACCCGTTCAAAACGTTCCCAAGTGCGCGGTTCCAGGCGATAGAAGCCATCGCCGTTGGCTACGACATCGCAAAGAACTTGCTCGGGCGGCGCGGGCAAGTCCGCGCCTTTGGAGACAAAGCGGTTGGGCGCGACTTGCACCATTCCGCTCCCGGCGCGGGAAGCAGGGCTTTTGCGCGGCGGTTTTTGGGTGGCGCCTAAAGCGCGGCTGCGGAGTGGCCGGGGCATAAAGATTCACGAGTTGACCCCTAAAATGCAATCCCGGGGTCATTTCGCCGCGCATCATGGGCAAGATTACGCCGACTTGTCTTGGCGACCTGCGCGATCTGCGCGAATAACGCGATGAACGGCGAAAAAGCAACCTCTCGATTTTGCCATGCGCCCTCGCCCCGGTTTTCCGCGTCAAGGATAGTTTTCTCAAAATCGCGCGTCATAGGTGCGGTCTTTTTTCGCGGCGCAAATCGATTCGGTGGCGGCCCCGTCATGGCTCCACGAGACAGCGTTCAAAGGTTAAATCGGCGGCTGGGCGGAAAAATGAAGTGAATTCGCGCGCCGGAACAATTTATTTTTTGATTAGAACCTATCCTGCTCTGTTGAAACCCTCTTTTTTGAAGCCGTCATGCCGAGCGGAGCCAAGCGGAGTCGAGGGATCAGTTCCGCGATTGGGAAACAGGAAAGGACGGAGCTGATCCCTCGCTAAACTCGGGATGACAGGCCAAAGAGAGAAAATTTCTACAGAGCAAACCATCTCAAAATCAACGCGAAATGGAATTTCGCGAGGAGCAAAGAAAAATTTCCCAAAAACAAAAGAAATTCTACTTTTCGTCTACTTTTCGAGATCCTCGATTTTGGGCGTATTCACGTCGTCGGTCGCGGCCGAGTCCAACGCCGATTTGTCTATTAAACCGGCATCGACCAAATATTGACCGACAAAACGGCGATGAACGGAATTTTCATATGCGGTCCTGTCGGAAAATTTCCGGACAATATCCAAATCATCGACCGGAATGATGGTCTGAGTTTTACCCTCGATGATGAGATCCAGCTTGAGTTGCTGGGCCGATGAATTTTCTCCCGCCAGGTCATAAATCTTGTCCATGACTTCATCACAAAGTTCCTCCCTGTGCCCGCCATCCGTTTTCATCTGCGCGGAGAGGACGTCGCCATTCTGCTGGGCGGTGACCTCGGTGTAGCCAAGCTGCGCCTTTTCCGGCAGCTCAAGGTCGATCAGCGCAATCACGGGCCCGAAGGTATCGGACATTTTCATCGCGGCCGCTGTAATGGTCGTTACGATCAGAACCGCGACCGCCGCAATAGTAATCCAGGTTTTTCGATCCCAGGGCTTGTTGGCAATCGGCGGCTCCGTAGACCCCGTGGTTGGATCCGGGGGATGAAACGTACCCGCTGTACGGCTTTTTGTCTCCGACCGGGGAGCTTTTGCGCCGGGATGAAAAGAGCCCGGAGAAAAAACCGAACCTTTGCGCGCCGGGCCTGAGGATGGAGCTTGAGAGGCCATGTGACAGTCTAATTAGTGAAAATTATCACGGCATCAAGGATTTCCCAAGGGAAAAGGCGGAAAGGGCGGGATCTCCATTTGCCTTGGCCGCACAAGGCACTCGACATCTAGTTGACTGTTTCCTTAGGAGTTCTAAGCTGCTGTTTCCATGCCAAAAATCTCTTGGAGGAGAAAGGCTTTCATTTTTGCCGGCGCCGGGCTGTTGCTGAACGGATGTTCGGTGGGGCCGGATTATGTGCCGCCGGCGGTGCCGCAACCCGCGCAGTACCAGGAGAAAGGCCCCTGGAAAAGGGCGGAACCGCGGGATGATATTTCCAAGGGAGACTGGTACACGGTTTTTCATGACAAGAAATTAAACGAGTTGGAAGCGCAGGCGCAATTGGCCAACCAATCGCTGCGGGCGGCGGCGGCGCGGGTAAGCGAGGCGCGAGCTTTGGCCCGGCAAACGGAAGCCTCTTTTTTCCCGTCGGTCGACTTTAACGCCACCGGTTCGAGGCAGCGGACTTCGCCCAACAACGGCCAATTGGTGGCGCAGTCACCCGAACACAAGGGGCAGCCTTCCACGTTTACTTCGGCCACTGTGGTGCCGTTCGACCTGAGTTATGAAGTGGACATCTGGGGCCAGGTCCGCCGGGCGTTTGAGTCGGCGGGAGAATCGGCGCAGGCTTCGCTGGCCGATTTTGAAAACGCGCTGCTTTCGCTGAAGGCGGAGCTGGCGACCGATTATTTCGCTCTGCGAACGGCGGACGCGCAAATCGATGTGCAGGAGCGGACGATCAAGTCGTACCAGGAAAATCTCGACCTGAACCTCAGCCGGTTTCAGGGCGGGATCAGCACCCAGCTCGATGTGGAGCAGGCGAAGGCGACGCTGGCGTCGGCTCAGGCGCAACTGGCAAGCCTCAATGCCAGCCGGGCCCAGTTGCTGCACGCCATCGCGGTGTTGGTAGGCGTGCCACCGGAAGGCTTTGTGCTCAAGTTCAGTCCCCTGGACACCGGGCCTCCGCCCATTCCGTCGGGCCTGCCCTCCGATCTGCTGGAACGCCGGCCCGACGTGGCGGCGGCGGAACGGCGGGTGGCGGCCCAAAACGCGCAGATCGGCGTGGCCATCGGGGCTTATTTTCCCCAGTTGACGTTGACGGGAACAACCGGTTTCGACAGCGGGGACCTCGGCTTGTTGTTCAATTGGGAAAGCCGGATTTGGTCCTACGGCCCGAGCATCCAGTTCCCGGTTTTCGAAGGGGGACGGATCGCGGCGAACATCAAGCAACAGCGGGCCGCCTACGAGGAGAATGTGGCGGATTACCGGCAAGCAGTGCTGGTGGCATTCCAGGATGTGGAGGACAGCCTGAGCTCTCTCCGCTATCTGGCACAACAGGAAGAGGCGGAGAACCGGGCTTTCGTCTCGTATAAAAACGCGCTCGATTTGACCAACCAGCGCTATACCACGGGGCTGGTTTCCTATTTTGATGTGATTCAGGCGCAGGGACTGGAACTAGGCGCGGAACAATTAACCGTGCAGATCAAAGGCAACCAGATCGCCACCACGATTCAATTGATCAAGGCCTTAGGCGGCGGATGGGCCGATTCGCCGCTGATGCAGCCCCAGATGGGAAATCACGTCGCCGGACCTTCCGCAGCGCCGACGGTGTTGGGGCCGGTTAATCAGCAGGCCGTTCCGCAAGCGGTGGTTTCGCCAGCCAATTTGCCTCCGCCTATGCAGTCCGCTTCTCATCATTGAGAACCTAATGGCTGTCCAAAAAACAAGAGTGGCGCTGCTTGGGCCTATCAGGCCGGGGGGGCCAGGGAAGAAAAATGAGCTCAAACTATTGCCGACGCCTGTTTTCCGGCATATTTTTAGCTCGTCGTCCTCCGAATTTCAGGTTTAATTAACTGGGTTTCGAGATCGATGCCATTCTTCAACCACGCACTCGCATGAGCCGGGCAGGCAAATTCATCCCAGGTGGGGCGCGCAAAACCATCGAGTTAAATAATGTCCCCGGCGACGGCAGGACGGCGCCGATCCGCGCTCCGGAACCAGGTTCGGGAGGACCGGAAAAATCAAATGGAGGAAAAAAGACTCCCAGAGGGATCGGACTGATCAAACCGGTGTCGAAAGGGCAACGGATGCCCATCGCGGTCATGAGCGCGGTCGTGAGCTGCCTGCTTCTGGCCGCGGCCTTTTATTTTCTTTTGTACCGGCCGCAAGAGGCCAAGGTCGAAGCGGCGGAACTGCGGGCCAAGCAGACCGCCGATCAGTTGACCGCCACGCAACAGGATGAGCAGAAAAAACTGGATGAGATCAGACGGCAGCAACAATCGCAGAAAGCGACACTCTCGGTGGACAGCAATCCCTCGAACGCGAATGTGACGATTGGGGGCGAACATCTGCAGACACCGGCGACGGTGACTGACCTCACGCCCGGACCGGTGACGGTGCTGATCCAGGCGCCCGGATACGAGGATTACTCGCAGACCGTGACGGTAACCGCGGACAAGCCTCTGGCGATGGGAACCATCACCCTGACGGCAAAGGCGGGGCGCCTTTCGCTGACCAGCCCGCAAGATAGCGTCATCTACACGCTGACAGGACCCAACGGCTATAACCATAGCGGACAGGTTCCGGATAACCTGTCGAATCTCGCTCCGGGGGATTATCACTTGCTCGCGTCGCAAGGGGACTGGAAATTGCCGCCGATGGCGCTGACAATTCACGACACGGAAAATGTGCAGCAGGAAATCCGGTTCCCGTTCGCCAACGCGACGATTATGTCAACGCCGCCGGGGGCGACCGTCCGCACCGGGCGCAAGATTCTTGGGCAAACGCCGCTTTCGCTGACGCAGCAGCGCCCCGGCAAGCTCGATATATCGGTCGATCTCGCGCCGTATACGACCCAGCATTTTGAGATGGATCTGCCCGAGTTCGGCAACGTGACCAAAAGCGTGACGTTGCGCCAGGACAGAGATTTTATCGCGGCGTGCGGTTTGCCGATGGTGTGGATTCCGGACGGCTTCTGGGCCGGAAAATATCTGATGCCCCAAAGCGAGTTTGAGGCGGTGGCGGGATATAATCCGAGTTCGTTCCGGCGCTCCAATCTGCCGGTCGATTCCATTACCTGGGAAGACGCGGTGGCGTTTTGCCAGAAGCTGACCCAGTACGAGCGCAAGGAGGGAAAGCTGCCCGAGGGTTACCATTACGCGCTGCCCACCGAGACCCAGTGGTCGGAACTCTGCGCCGACGCGAACATCGACCTGGCCGCGATGTCGCGCACCGAGACAGCTCTGGTCTCGACCCAGGAGGTCGGCTATTCGGAACCGAACAAGTATGGGATTTTCGACGCGCTGGGAAATGTTTGGGAATGGTGCTCGGACACGGACCCCCAGGGCAACCACAGTCTGCGCGGCGGCAGTTGGCTGAGTTCACCCGATAATTTCCCCAACGCCGATACCCGCAACACCGCGGCTCCCAAATACACGGACCGTTTCACCGGCTTCCGTGTGGTCCTGCTTCCGGATTAATGGCAAAGCCAAGGCGCGGCGGGCGGATGAATCAGGAAGGATAGACGAAAAGGGCGAGGCCGATGAGTAAAAGGCCAAAAGCAACGCCGGGCCAGGAAAGGAGGCGGAGCCGTTCGGGAGTGTGGGTCGCGAAATCGATAAAATTGCGCCACAGATGCGGGCTGTAGACGAGAATCATGCCCTTAATGACCCAGATATAAGCCAGGATGGTCATCACAAAACGGGCGGGCGTCGGCACGAGAAAAGCGGAATCGAGGATGACGGCGGCGGCGAGCAGCAAGAGACAGCCGAAGCCGCGCGCCGCGAGAAAACCGGGAACAAAGATGACGGTCAGCACGCCCGCAACGGCCCAGACAGTCATGAGGCCCGTGCGCATGCCGGAGAGTTCTCCAAGATCCATTAGGCCGGTGAGAGCCGTGAACCAAAGAGTGGCCGCGAGCATGAGAACGACGCCGAGGGGATAGTTGCGCGGAAGAGTTTTCATGACTGCGGCGGCCCGGACGGGCGCGAGTGCGGACGGCAGATGACCGAAAGTCATCAAAAGACCGACGATAATAGTCACGAACTTGAGTGTAATGTAGGTGGGATAAGTCATAAGCCTTCGGGCGGTCTACCGCCATTTCCGCGAAAGTCCGCAAGCATGCCCGTTTCGGCAGGTGATGTAAATAGCGGTTGGAGAGCAGGCCATGGTCAAACTTACTGCCGATGCGATTGAGCAGTTGGCAGAATAAAAAACGCGGCGGGGATTTCTCCCGCGCCGCGCTTTTCATTCCAATGGCAGAGCTTAGAACCTATTTCTAGGACTTGCTCTTTTTGCTTTCGCCGGGACGATAGTCCTCCTCGGCGCGATCGAACGCGGCTTCCATCGATCCAAGTTCTTCGCCGGGCTTAAGCGCCTCGTAATTTTCCTTTTCGCGCTCAAGCTGCTCGGCGGTGTAGTCGGCGGCTTTGATGGAGAGACCGATCCGGCGCTCGGCTTTGTCGACTTTGATGACCCGCGCGGAGACTTCCTGGCCGATTTTGAGGACTTCCTTCACTTTCTCGACGCGATCATTGCTGATTTGCGAGATATGAACGAGGCCGTCGATTTCATCGGCAAGCTGGATAAAGGCGCCAAAGCTGGCCACCTTGCCAACTTTGCCGGTGACCAAATCACCGATCTTGTAGCGCTCCTCGATGGTTTTCCACGGATCGTCGCTCAGATGCTTCAAGCTGAGCGAAATGCGCTGGTTGGCCTTGTCGATCTCGAGCACCTCGGCTTCGATTTCATCCCCTTTCTTGAGCATTTCGGAAGGATGGTTGATTTTGCGGGTCCAGGAGAGATCGGAGACGTGAATCATCCCGTCGATGCCTTCCTCGAGCTCCACAAACGCGCCATAGGCCGTGAGATTACGCACTTTGCCTTTGACGCGGGTGCCGGTGGGATATTTGCTGGTAACGATCTCCCACGGATTGGTGTCGAGCTGGCGCACGCTGAGGGAGACTTTCTGGTCTTCCTTGCTGACGCCAAGAACAACCGCCTCGATTTCCTGGCCCTGGCTGAGCACGTCGGCGGGACGCGCGATGCGCTTGGTCCAGGAAAGCTCCGAAACGTGGACGAGTCCCTCGACGCCCGGTTCCAGTTCCACAAACGCGCCATAGGGGACAAGATTGGTGATCTTGCCCTTGACCTTGAGATTGACAGGATATTTCTCGGCGATCTGATCCCACGGATTCGCTGTCTTTTGTTTGAGACCGAGGGAAACCCGCTCTTTTTCACGGTCGATGTCAAGCACGAGCACTTCAACTTCCTGGCCAACCTTAAGCATCTCGCCGGGATGGTTCAACCGGCTCCAGCTCATATCGGTGATGTGCAGCAGGCCATCCAAGCCGTCGAGGTCGATGAAAGCGCCGAAGTCGGTGATATTTTTGACCGTTCCCTTGACCAGTCCACCTTTCTCGATGCCGCCGAGGAGCTTGGAGCGTTTTTCGGCCCGCTCCGCCTCGATCAATTCACGGCGCGAAAGGACGACGTTTTTGCGTTCTTCGTTGAGTTTGACGATCTTGCACTCAAGAGTCTTGCCTTCGTAAATGCGCAGGTCTTTGGGCGCAACAATATCGACTTGCGAACCGGGCAGGAACGCCTCGACGCCGACATTCAGCATGAGGCCCCCTTTGACCACCGCCTTGACTTTGCCGCTGATCAGACCGCCTTCGTTGAAAATTTTGACGATTTTTTCCCAGTTTTGTTTCTGGGCCGCCTTTTCCTTGGAGAGGACAACCATGCCCTCGTCATTCTCGAGGCGCTCGAGAAGGACTTCGATCTCACTGCCCACCTCGACCGGCTCGTTTTCTTCAAACTCGCTCAGGCTAATCACGCCTTCGGACTTGTAGCCGATGTCGATCAGAACTTCGTTGGGACGTTTTTGGAGGACTCGTCCTTTGACGATACTGCCTTCGGCAAATGAACGCATCGATTTGCCTAACAATTCTTGCATGGTTGAACTCATAGGATTTTAAAGCCGCGCGCCGAACACTTGCCGGCCGCGATTCGGATAAACTAGACCGTTCTTTCCGCCAGTCTTAAAGACAACAAAACCGCCTTAACCTGGGCGGATCAGGGTTAAAAGGTTGCCTTTCGCGCCGCCCGGCCAATGCCGGGCTATCAAGCGTCTCCCTCAATAGAGCAGGGTGAACGAAGATTGGCAAGAGCTAATCGAGCCGGCAGTAAAGGCGCCCCCTTGTTTTTGGCCCGGGCGCGACGATATTGACCCCTATGGGGCAAAAACCGTTCAGCCCAAAAACGGTGGGAATCATGGCCGGCGGGATGGCAGTGGCCGGCGTTTTATTGTTATCCGGCGCGGCGGCCTGTTCCCTGATTCTGCTTTCCGCGGGAGACAGACCGCCGCCGCGGGAGGCGCATCCGGCGGAGATATCGGAAGTATGGGATTCGAGATTTGCCGAGAGGCCGCAATTGCCCGATGACATGCGCGAGGTGGCCGTGTCCGCGGCTTACCATTTCAAAAAGCACGAATACGAGGAAGCCGCGGCCTGCTACCAAAAAATTCTCGGCAAATATCCGAACTCTCTTTACGCGTGGAGCAATCTGGGCGTGGTCCGCTTTCAACAACAGGATTATGACGGCGCGCGGATGGCGCTGGAAAAAGCAATTTCATTCTCTCCCAATGACGCCTTTTCCTATTCAAACTTGGGCCTGACTTATTACGGACTGGGGCAATACGGCAACGCCATCTTTGAGCTGGAAAAGGCGGTGCGGCTCGATCCCTATGACGCGAAGAGCTGGAATTTTCTCGGCTGTTCCTACGCGCAACAAGGGGATCGGCGAAAAGCGGAGCAATATCTAAAAAAGGCCATCTCACTCGACCGGAAATTGGGCGACGCCTATTTTAACCTGGCTTTGGTCTACGCGAACGCCGACCCACCGGACCTGACGCAAGCGAAGACTTATTACCGGCAGGCCCTCGTTTTGAATACCGCGCGGGATCCCCAGCTGGACCAATTGATTGCGCACGGCCCGAAAACGGACTGACGCCGGTTCCTTTGCGCTTGAATATCGCCGCCGCCGGGCAATGCTCGGGAATTAAACCGGAGGCAAAATGAGTCTCGAGCTAAATGTGAAAGAGGTGGGTGGAACGGCGGTGAAGTCATCGCTGGGTCTGATGCATGAGTTCAGGGAATTTATTTCCCGCGGCAATGTGGTCGATCTCGCCGTCGGCGTCATCATCGGCGGCGCCTTCGGGCAAATCACCACTTCGCTGGTGAAAGACGTGGTGATGCCGCCCATTGGTTATCTCACGAGCGGAATCAATTTTTCCTCGATCAAGTTTGTGATCCAGCCCCAGATTCTGGGACCCGGCGGCAAGGAGATCAAACCGGAAGTGGCCATCGCCTATGGCGACTTTATCAACACCGTGATCAATTTCCTGATTGTCTCCTTTGTAATTTTCTGGGTCGTCAAGAGCGTCAATTGGCTCAAGCGCCTCGAGGCCCAGAAACCGGCGGCGACGCCCGAACCGACCGCCCAGGAAAAGCTTCTTATCGAAATCCGCGATCTGCTGGCCAAGAGACTGTCCGAAAAACAGAACCTGTCTTGAAGATGTGCATCCAGTCGGTTAACGGAGCCATCGAGCAGGGCATCAAGGAACTCAAAAAGAAAATGGCTCGGGCGCTGCCCAATGCCGCAAAACTGGAACGTGGCCCAGGTCGGCCCGTTCGTGGCGGTGGCAGCCGCCCAACGCAATTACCTGCCCCGCCGCTGCCCGGCGGAGCCAATGCCAGGGACAGCTATAATCAGAAACAACGGCGCGGCCGCTGGAACCAGCGGCAACGCCATCTGGCTTTTGAATGGATTAGTTGCCGCGCAAAGGCCATACTGCAAAACAGGATGAAGTCCGATCAACGCAGCGTTAACGCCGCCTGGCGCCACGCCGTGGAAGCTTGGTTGAGTGATCAGGCGCTGGTCGAGGTTCATTAAACCCGCGAGTGTTACCCCTTTTTAGCCCACCCTCGGCCCCATCAACTGGTAGTTAGAACAAGAGGAGTATGGAAAGCGCAAGTAACTGTAGATTGCACCGCATGTTGTACAAACAAAACAGCAACAGGAACTAGGGTCGTTGTAGGCCCACAAGAAAATGTTATGGGTGGGGAGATTACGTGCGTTTACTTGTCCTCCGGAAGAGATCCCTCTGACCCTTCTACAATTTGTTGGCCCGGCAATTGTTAATAAAATAAAGGACATCCTTGGCGTGGATGTGGTAGACGCGAGCGAAGCACAGCGATTTTACAACGCCGTAAAGGGAGATAAACCATCGGCCGCTTCGGCAGGTTCGTGGGAAACAGGTTCAACACCATGCCAATAAGTGCTAATTTAAATTTATATTAACTGGAATCATAAATGAATCTACGATCTTCTTTAATGCAATCTGTGATCTATTTTGCCTGGGTCACGCTAGTATGTAACCTGGTTTCTTGCCACCCCGCAGACAGCGAAGTTTTTCAGGCGGCTCAGACGGGCGATTTAGAAAAGGTGCAGGTGTTGCTTAAAGACAATCCCGACTTGGTTTACAGCAAAGATAACATGGGTCGAACACCCCTATACGTGGCGGTGGGGTATGATCGTAAGGATGTCGCAGCCTTTCTTTTGGCCAATAGAGCTGATGCCAATGCCAGGGACCGCTATGACCTTACGCCTTTATTCCTGGCAGTGGCAAAAGGGTACAAAGAGATAGTGGAATTACTACTGGCCAACAAGGCAGATGTTAATGCTAAGAACACCAAATATGGTGATGTGCCTTTGCAGGCGGCGAGAGACAACGATATAGCAGTGCTTTTGGTGACCCATGGGGCCGATTGCAATGCCAGAAACAATTTAGGAGATACGCCTTTGGAGGCCGCGGCCTCGCAAGGGATTAATGCCGAGACGGAATTACTCCTCGCTCACGGTGCTCAAGTGAATGCCAGGAACAACGAAGGAGACAGTTCTCTGCACGTTGCACAGAGAGCTTGCAAGGGCTATATGGAAACAACAGAAGTACTTTTGGCCCATGGGGCTAAGGTCAATATGAGAAATAATAAAGGAGCAACGCCTTTACATTGGGCGGCGACTTATTGCCACTATAAGGAAAAAGTGGAATTGCTCTTGGCCCACGGAGCGGACATCCACGCCAAGGACAACGCGGGCAAAACTCCTTTGCATGACGCGGCGTGCTGGGGTGACAAAGATACTGTGGCATTGCTCTGGGCCCACGGAGCAGACATAAATGCCAGGGACAACGCAGGCCAGACGCCTTTGTATGATGCGGTGGTGAACCAGAATAAGGACATAGTTGAATTCCTACTGAGCCATGGAGCGGATATCAATGCCAAAGACAATACAGGTCATACACCTTTATATGTTGAAGTGACTAACGGTAGCGCGGACATGGCAGACTTCGTGCAACAGCATGGCGGAAAGGAATGAAGTCGTTGAGCAGAGTGATTGCATAAATAAATAGATAATTAGAATAAATCGTTGGTGCTGTGGCGGGAGCGATGGCAGCCGCCCAACGCAATTACCAGCCCCGCCGCTGCCTCGGCGGAGCCAATGCCAGGGACATCTATCGTCAGAAACAACGGCGCGGTCGCTGGAACCAGCGCAACGCCATCAGGCTTTTGAGTGGATAAGTTGCCGCGCCAAAGCCATACTGCAAAACAGGATGCAGTCCGATCAACGCAGTGTTAACGCCGCCTGGCGGCACGCCGTGGAAGCCTGGTTGAGTGACCAGGCGCTGGTCGAGGTTCATTTAAACCCGCGAGTGTTACCCCTTTTAGCCCACCCTCGGCCCCATCAACTGGTAGTTAGGACACAGGCACAAAAAGGTTGTTGTTCTGGAGGGTAGCGCTCTTTACCACCGCCATTATAGATAATATTCTATGAATAAATCGACGAAATTTCCGATTGCGGCTTTCATATGGATCTACTTTCTGCTTGGTATGTTGGCTTTGATAACGATCCTTTATATAAGAACTTTTGTTGCCAATCTAAATCTTCAAGTGAGTCTTGGTGCATGGGTACAGATTGCGGCTTTCACGAGCGCATCTGATGATTATGAAAAGAATGAAAAAGGATTTTATCAGGTCAATACGACCGTAAAACATCGAACAATTATCGGTTTACGCGAAGGCTATCCAGTTAGAGCATGGGCATTATCGGTCGATAACGAAGGTTCTAGTCAGGAATATGTTGATGCTTACAATAAAAGGATGGAAAGATTAATTCATTCGAATAAGTGAACTCCACAAGCCAACCAGGGAGGCAATGATATTAGGCATGTAAGTTTTGAAATGTCTATTGATGGGCCTAGATGACGTAAGACTTAACGAATTGAATGAGATGAATCACGCACTTGATAGGCAAGGATTTTATTAGTTCACGTTGGCTCTATTGGCAACCAATAGCTGACTCCATTGCGCCTTATCAGAAACCATAAAACGGTAAAAACGGAAAAACGGGGTCAGACCCAGTTTCCTTGGTAAAAAGCCGCTCGCTGAGTAAGAAAAATCGTGCCGCGAAACGCGTAGAGATCGGGCAGGACAGGTCATCATCCGTCCAGAACCCATCCCCCACCCCGGAGGGGTGGCCCTGATTTTCCATTCCTTAACCAGTCCGGGCGGGAACCCGGTGAGGAACGGCAACCGCTCCTTGCCCCAGGCAAAAATCCATTTCGCGCGCGTCTCCGCTTAATTTTGAGATAGGTTCTAGCCTTTGCCGCCAGATTCGCTACCATTGAAGGTTCAATGCCGAACCGGCTCCATACCCGAAATTTTTGCATTATTGCCCACGTCGATCACGGCAAGACGACCCTCTCGGACCGTCTGCTGCAGGCCACCGCCACGATCAGCGACCGCCAAATGACCGATCAGCATCTCGATTCGATGGATTTGGAACGCGAACGCGGCATCACGATCAAGGCCCATCCCGTCACCATGAATTATACGGGCAAGGACGGCGTCAACTACCGGCTCAATCTCATCGATACTCCCGGCCATGTCGATTTCTCCTATGAAGTCTCCCGCAGCCTCTCCGCCTGCGAGGGCGCCCTGCTCATCATCGATGCCGCCCAGGGCGTGGAAGCCCAGACCGTCGCCAATGTCCACCTCGCCAACCGGCAAAACCTCAAGCTGATCCCCGTCATCAACAAAATCGACCTGCCCAACGCGGACGTCGAAACGGTTAAGCGCCAGCTCGAAGACGTTCTGACCATCCCCGCCAGCGAAGCCATTCTGGCCAGCGCCAAAGCCGGCATCGGCATCGATCTCATCCTGGAAGCGATCATCGCCCGCATCCCCCCGCCGCCGGAATACAAGGATGAATTCGTTCGCGCGCTCGTTTTCGATTCGCTTTTCGACACCTACCGCGGCGTCGTCACCTACATCCGCCTCTTTTCCGGTGAGCTCAAACCGGGCACGCCGATCCTGTTGATGGGTTCCAATCTCCGCTACGAAGCCAAGGAAGTGGGCATCTTCACCCCCAAGCCCACCCGTTGCGACACGCTTCAGCCCGGCGACGTTGGCTATCTCATCGCCAATATCAAGACGACCGCCGAGGTCAAAATCGGCGACACTCTCACCCACGCGCACAGGCCCGCGCCCCAACCGCTGCCCGGATTTAAAAACGTCACGCCCATGGTTTTCAGCGGCATCTATCCGATCAACACCTCCGAGTTCGAGCAACTCAAGACCGCTCTCGGCAAGCTCCAGCTCAACGACGCCGCCCTGACCTACACCGCCGAAAGTTCGGTTGCGCTCGGTTTCGGTTTCCGTTGCGGTTTCCTGGGCCTGCTGCACATGGAAATCGTCCAGGAACGGCTCCGCCGCGAATATCAGATGGATATCATCGCCACCTACCCCAGCGTGGTCTACGAAGTCACCCGCACCAACGGCGAAGTCCTCATGATCGACAATCCGATGCAACTGCCCGATCCCTCTGTTGTCGAGCACATCGCCGAGCCGATGGTGCGGGCCTTTATCATGCTGCCGAACGAGAATATCGGCGATATCATGCAGCTGGTCCTGGAAAAACGCGGAATTTGCGAGCACACGGAATCGCTCGACGGCAAACGCGTCATGCTCCGCTGCGATTTGCCGCTGAATGAAATTCTGGTCGATTTCAACGACCGGATCAAAACCATCACCCGCGGCTATGGCAGCATGGACTACGAATACGCTCCCTACCGCGTCTCCGATCTGGTGAAGCTCGATATGCTGGTCAACGGCGAACCGGTCGACGCTTTTTCCTGCATCGTGGAACGGAGCAAGGCGGAGGGCCGCGGACGCCATCTCGCCGCCAAACTCAAGGAAGTCATCCCCCCTCACCTCTTCAAAATCGCCATCCAGGCCGCCATTGGAGGCAAAATCATCGCCCGCGAGGATGTGAAATCGGTGGGTAAGAACGTGACGGCCAAATGCTATGGCGGCGACATCACCCGCAAACGCAAGTTGCTCGAAAAGCAAAAAGAAGGCAAAAAGCGGATGAAATCGATTGGGCGCGTCGATATTCCCCAGGAAGCTTTCATTGCCGTCCTCAAATCGGAAAACTAGACGAACATGAAACTCTCCGCCCGGCTCGCCCTCGTCCTGCTTTTCATCTCCTGCGTGGCGGAAGCGCAGATCTCCTCCGCTCCCGCCGATGCGCCCGACAAGCAGCCGGACTATAATGCCATCATTCACCATTTCTTTGAGATGGTGAAGGCCGGTAAATGCACCGATGCCGCGCATGTCCTCGTCGATACCAATCCGCAAGACACCTTTAACGTCGTCAAACACGAAGATCTGGCCGTGCCGCTCGAAAAAATTGAAGACGCTCTCGGTTCCTTCCAGGACTTCAAGCCCCTGGTCAATAAAAACATCAACGGCGGCATTGGCTATGTCTATGGGCTTGCCATCTACGAACGGAACGCCATCCGCTTCGAGTTCATCTTCTATAAAGACGGCTCCAGTTGGCGATTCCTTCACATCGATTTCAATCTCGACTACGTTCCGGAAATCCGCGATCTCGCCGGGGTCCATATTCCAGTGACGCCCCCGGTGCCCGTGCAAATTCCAACTCCAACCCCAACTTCGGCCCCGACGCCCACGGCGACTCCGAAACCTTCCACCCCTCCCGGTCCACCCGCGCCATCCTCCTCATCAGCACCCCAACAATCATCTCCATGAATTGGTTTCTTCCCTCCAAAACAAAAAAAATCCTGGCCGAATCGGAACTCGTTTATTCGAGCCTCCAGCGCAATCGCGTCTATTCCCAGGATATCCTCTCGCCCCGCGATCTCGATCATGTGTTGTCCATCGAAAAGCGCTACCCCCCGCTCATCAAAGCCCGCGACGTTGAGGCGCTCGAGAAGCTCAATAAGGAAGCGATGAAAATCGGCCAGAGACTTTTTCCGCCTTCGCCTTGGGATGGCTGGCGCGAGAATGTCGAGGTCTTTGTCGTTGCCGCCATCATGGCCCTGGCCATTCGTACTTTCTTCCTCCAGCCCTTTAAGATTCCAACCGGCTCCATGGAACCGACCCTTTTGGGCATCGAGCCCAGGCCGACCACGGAGCTGCCGCCCAGCCTCCCCTACCAAATCTATGATTTTCTGATCCACGGACGCACCTACAGCCGCGTCATCACCCACCAGGGCGGAAAAATTGTCGATCTCAGACCCGGCTCGATGACCATCTGGTTTGAATATACCGATGTCACCCTTCAGGACGATCAAGGCCGCCAGGAAACCGACCGTCTCTGGATCAGATCCTCGGACGTTGAAGAAAAGCTTCATCTCTATATTTACGGCACTCCCGATTTTATGGACCAGCATGCGCACAACGAAGTCTATAAGCCGGGCGATGTCCTCGCCAATTATGTCACTCAGACGGGCGATCAGGTGCTGGTCGACAAAGTCACCTACAATTTCCGGCCCCCAAAACCCGGCGAAGTCATCATTTTCAAAACCTCCGGCATCTCCGGCCTGGCCAACGAACGCGGCCCCGACCAGGAAGGCAGCGAAGACTTCATCAAACGATGCGTTGCCCTGGCCGGAGACACCGTCAAGGTTCAACCGCCCTATCTTTATGTTAATGACAAGCTGGCGCAGGGCGCGCCCTCCTTTGAAAAGGAATTCAACCGCACCGACGGTTACCCCGGCTATACTTTGGTGCTGCCTTTTGAATGCTCCGGCGTGACGGAGAATACCAACAGTCCCTACAGTCCGTTCGATTCCCAGAACATCCAGACCTATTATGTCACGGCCGGCTATTGGGCGATGGGCGATAACAGCCCCAACAGCAAAGACAGCCGCTACTGGGGCTACGTGCCACGCCAGAATCTCGTTGGCCGCGGCTATTTTGTCTTTTGGCCATTCACCAAGCGATGGGGGTGGATTAGGTGATCAAACTTTTCTAAAAAAAGCCATTATCTAAAATTAAAATAAACCGTTCAGCATTTTAGCGCCCGACTATTTTCATCTCGTTTCCCGAAGCGAAAACGGAACGACCAAGTCCTTGAGGCGCTCAAGATAGGCCTCCTTGGCATCGTCATAGTTTGACGGGCCCGTCAGAGCCATCTCGAGCGTTTCCACGCCGACGCCGCGATAACCGTGCCAAACATCGGTCAGATGAGTGCGGAATTTCGATGCGAAGGGCGCGCTGGAATTGTTCTCGATCTCCGGCGGAAGCTCGCCGCTGAGCGGATAGACGACCCAAAAAAGGTAAATGGTCTTATCGCGAGCCGAAAATTGTTTCGGCTGCACGCGGAGATTGAAGCCATTCAGGTCCGCGGTAAAGTTGGGATAGTCTCGGTCTTTGGTCAGGCCGACCGAAGGAAGACAATTGTCGGGATTATGCCAGCCAAGAACGATTTTATTGGACGGTTTCGGATTGTAGAAAATCCAGAAAGCGTTCCAATTCCAATTCCTGGCATCCCGCCAGCTTCCGGCTTGGTACGCATCGCAGAAAAGAATCTCGCGCGTGGTCTTCGCCAGTGCCTCTGGTTTGAAATTTCCGGTACGGGGCAGGTTCGCCATCCACGCGGGATGACGCGGGATTTGCGACTCTCTCCAGCCAAACCAGGCTTGCGTTCCGGTCTCCGCAAGCACCGCCGCCGCAAAAACCGACACGGCCATCCATTGCGCCGGACGCCATCGCTCCGGGAAATTACGCTCAGTCTTTTTGGATGCGGCGGGCCTCGTGCGCGATACGGGACGGCCGCGGAAAGCAAAACAGAGAAGCCATGAACCGGCGCCGGTGAAGACGAGAATCGAGTAGCCCGCGGTATCGTGCCATGCCGTCACCGCGTTGTCGCCATAAGCGGAGGCCAGAAGCGCCAGGAAAAGCGTCCGGCCATAGTTCCCCACCAAGGCCAGCCCCATCGTCAACAACACCAATAAGATGCGGCGCCCCAGACTCAACCGGTAAATCTCGCCCAGAAGAAAACCAAGCATGACGGATGATTGCAGGGAGAGAATCCCGCTACAGGCTTCCTCGACGCCGAGTTGCCCGTCCGCCAGCCTGATAATATTACCTTCGGCGATGGCGGAAATGGCCAATAGCCTCAATGTGCCCGCAGTCAACGATGCGTTCCAATGCATCAATCCATCCACGAGCGGCTGTTCGATGGCAAAAAGCCACGGCAGGCTCAATATTAGAAAACAGACCGGGAAGGCAAAGTGACGCACCCAGGCGCTTCCGCCATAGAGCCAAA
The DNA here is from genome assembly GCA_035508775.1 of Methylacidiphilales bacterium. Lineage (GTDB taxonomy): Bacteria > Verrucomicrobiota > Verrucomicrobiia > Methylacidiphilales > UBA1321 > JABDGH01. Next base: position 11,957 of record DATJMI010000072.1, on the reverse strand, counting down.
GCCAGCCCAGAAGAGCAACGAGGTAAAGTCCCGCCAAAACCCACAGCCCGGGCCGCCAATCGGGATCGGACTCCGCCGCCAGCCGAAAAGTAAAAAAGATGATGCCCCAGAGTATGGCCAGAGGCGCGAGACCCACCCCCAAGTCCGCCGGCTCACGGGATGGACGCGCCGGCCATCGCTCAAAAAATAAAAAAGCGCAGACTGCCGGAATCCACCAGCCGTAGGAATAATTGGCGTTTGTGTCCCATGTCACCGAGATGGGCCGGAAAGCGAAAATTCCGGCGCCGATCAGCAGCAGCCAACTCATCCAAGGCGGCCCGGGGCGGAGCATGCCCGGGGATTGGCCGGACGAAATGGTCTCCGGAGAGGTGGTCATGGCAGGTAAACTACCCAACTTTAGCCTCGTATTCGAGCCGGAACGCTTATTTTTCCACGTTTAGGAACCCGGCGGCGCCGGATTGCGCCCGGTCCGGGCGAGAGTTGTCCGGCAACATTTGCGCAAAGACGCAGTAAAACGGACAGGACAGGACAAAATTCAAAAAATAGTGCCGTTGATCGCTTGCATATATTCGACGGCAATAATAGCATATACTACTCGCAGTAATACTTTTTCGCGAAGAAGCCCGTGACCGCCAACGACGACTATATTCTCGAACTTTTGATCAAACACGGTTTGATCCAGGCCTCCGACGTGGAAGACGCCCGCCAGGCGTCCTCCCAAAACGGCCATAGCGCGGTGGAAGAGCTGGTCAGCAGAGGCCTCGTCACCCATCACGACATTCTTCGCACCACGGCGGATGAAGCCGGCGTCGACCTGATTGAAAAAATCGATGCTGTTCCAGAGGAAGCGGTCAAAGCCCTCCCGAAGCAGCTCGCCTACCGCCTCACCGTGATGCCCCTGCACCTCGAAGGAAAGCACCTTCGGGTCGCCCTCACCGATCCTTTCAACTTCGACGCCATCGACACGCTGAGCAAAGAACTGCGCTATGACATCGATCCCGTGGTCGCGCCGCTCGATCAGATCGAAAACGCCCTCTCCCGCCACTACGGCACTGCTTCCGAAATGGTCGGTTCTCTGCTGCGCGATTACAGCGGCGAGGAATTGACCGTCGTTGACAAATCCGCCGCCGCGGGAGACACCCCCGAAAGCGATGACGACGCTCATATCATCCGCCTCGTCAATTTGATGATTCTCGAAGCTCACCGGATGCGCGCCAGCGATATCCACCTCGAGCCTCTGGAAAAGCGGCTTCGCCTCCGCTACCGCATCGACGGCGTACTCCAGGTCATGACGGATCCGCCCAAGAAACTTCAGGCCGCGATTATCAGCCGCATCAAAATCATGTCGAACCTGAGCATTGCGGAAAAACGCCTGCCTCAGGACGGGCGGATCCAGATGCGCCTCGGCGAACGCAGCGCCATCGACCTGCGCGTCTCCACCATCCCCACCAATCACGGCGAATCGGTGGTGATGCGTATTCTCGACAAAACCAGCCTTACTCTCGGCCTCGCCGAGCTCGGCTTCCTCTCCGACGATCAGTCCACCATCGATCGCATCATCGGCCTCCCCGACGGCATCTTTCTCGTCACCGGCCCCACCGGCTCCGGCAAAAGCACGACGCTTTACGGCTGCCTCAATATGATCAATAAGCCCGACCGCAAGATCATTACCGTCGAGGATCCGGTCGAATACCAGCTTAACGGAATCAATCAAGTTCCGGTCAACGCCGATGTCGGCATGACCTTTCCCGCCGCGCTGCGCTCCATGCTGCGCCAGGCGCCCAACATCATCATGATCGGAGAAATCCGCGATCTTGAGACCGCCGCCATCGCCATCAATGCCTCGCTCACCGGGCATCTCGTTTTCAGCACCCTCCACACCAACGACGCTCCCAGCGCTATTACCCGCCTCGTCGACATTGGAGTCAAACAATTCCTCGTCGCCTCCTCGGTTCGCGCCATCATGGCCCAGCGGCTGGTCCGCCGCATTTGCTCCAATTGCACCGAACCCTACGTGCCCACCGAACCCGAGTTGCGCGCTCTTAATCTCAGGCCGGAGCAACTCGAAAACGCCAACTTCCGCAAAGGCCATGGTTGTGACAAATGCCGCGGCCTCGGCTACAAGGGCCGGATGGGCATTTTCGAAATCTGCGTGCTTGACGACGAAATCCGCCGCATGGTCAATGAAAAAATGAGTATCTCCGTCATTCGCCAGCGGGCCCGCGACCTCGGCATGCGCACCCTTCGCGAAGATGGCATTCGCAAGGTGCTCGCCGGCATGACCACCCCCGAAGAAGTCATCTCCGCCACCATGGGAGACAAGGAATAAAGCCATGAATCCGGAAATGCTTCTTTCCTTCCTGCGGGACCAGGGCTTGGTTTCAGACCTCCAAATGGGTGAGCTGCTCGAGGAGCAATCCCGCACTGGCAAACCGATTGAGGATGTTCTGGTCAATAACGGCATTGTCCAACTGACCGAACTCTATCAACTGATCGCCCAAGCCCTCGGCACCGAAACCGTCGATGTCACGAACATGGAGTTCCCCCCCGAGCTCCTCAGCCTTCTTCCGCCTCAAACCGCCCGCGTGCAGGGAGCGTTGCCTATCGACTTTGACGGACAGACTCTCCGCGTCGCCGTGGTTAATCCTCTCGACCCGCACGTTATCGATAATCTCCGGTTCGCCACCCAGAAAGACATCTCCATCTACATCGCTTCGGCCAGCGCGATCCAAACGATGATCGAGCGTTTCTACGGCTCGGAAATCTCCGACATGGAGGGAATGCTGGAAACTCTCAGCGGCGAGGTCGCCGGCAAACAGGGCGATTCCGAAGTCATTGACATTGAAAGCGCCTCCTCCGGTCCCATCGTCAAATATGTCAACACCGTTTTGGCCCAGGCCATCCAGGCGCGCGCCAGTGACATCCACTTCGAGCCCTTCGAACACGAGTTCAAGATTCGCTACCGCGTCGATGGAGCGCTTTACGAAATGTCGCCGCCGCCGCGTTCCCTGGCTACCGCAATCACCTCCCGGATCAAGGTCATGTCCAACCTCAACATCGCCGAACGCCGCATTCCCCAGGATGGCCGCATCCAGACGACCATGGCCGGGCGCTACGTCGACCTCCGCGTCTCGACCCTGCCAACCCAATTTGGCGAAAGCGTCGTATTACGCGTCCTGGACCGCTCCACCGTCCGCCTCGACCTCGCCGCCATCGGCATGCCGAAACGCATCTACGATTATATCTGCCAAGTCATTGAAAAGCCCAACGGCATCTTCATCGTCACCGGGCCCACCGGTTCCGGCAAGACAACCACCCTTTATGCCTGCCTCAATCGCATCAACACCACCGATTCCAAACTCCTCACCGCCGAGGAGCCGGTCGAATACGAGATTGAAGGCATCCAGCAGGTTCCCATCAACGAAGCCATCGGCCTTACCTTCGCCCGCGCTCTGCGCGCCTTCCTTCGTCAGGATCCCGACCGCATCATGGTCGGTGAAACCCGCGACCTTGAGACGGCTCAGATTGCCATCCAGGCCTCTTTGACCGGCCACCTCGTCTTCAGCACACTCCACACCAACGACGCTCCCGGCGCCATCGCCCGTCTCATCGATATGGGCGTCGAGCCCTTCCTCATCTCCGCCAGCCTCGAAGGAGTTCTCGGACAGCGCCTGGTTCGGAAAATTTGCCCCGGCTGCAAAACTCCTTACGAGCCGAGCGAAGCCATTCTCCGCCAGATTGGCCTGTCCGTCCACGATGTCGGAGACAAGAATTTTTATTACGGAACCGGCTGCGACCAATGCAACCGCACCGGCTATAGAGGGCGCAAAGGCATCTACGAACTGCTCGACATCACCGAGCCCATTCGCGAGCTTATCACCCAGCGCGCGCCTTCCGTCGTCATCCGGCAAAAGGCGATCGAACTCGGCATGACCACGCTGCGCGCCGATGGCCTGCGCAGCATCTTTGAAGGTGAAACCACGATTGAGGAAGTATTGCGATACACTTAACCGGAAAAATTATGCCCAAATTCTCCTATACCGCGGTTGATGCCCGCGGCAAACAAGCCAACGGAATAGTCGAAGCTGCCGACCAAAATGAAGCCATCGCGCAAATCCGGCAGCTCGGTTTTTATCCGCAACGCCTGGACGAAACCAAAGAAACCGCCGCCGGCCCCGAGGGTAAAAAGACCAAATCGAGGCGGAATACCGGCCGCGTCAAAATGCGCATCCTCACCACGTTTACCCGCCAGCTCGCCACCCTCATCGACGCCGGCCTTCCTCTTCTGCGCAGCCTCAAAACCCTGGCGCAGCAGGAACGCAATCCCGTCATGCGCAAAACCATGGCCTACTTGGGTGAATCGGTCGAGGGGGGCAGCACTTTTTCCGAGGCTCTGACGCAGCATCCCTACATTTTCAACAAGCTTTACATCAACATGGTCAAGGCCGGGGAATTGGGCGGTGTGCTCGAAATCGTCCTCGCGCGTCTGGCCGAATTCCAGGAAAAGGCCCAGAAGATCAAAGGCAAAGTCATCTCCGCCATGGTCTATCCCATCGTCGTTTTGTCCATTGCCCTGCTCATCATGACCTTCCTGCTTATTTTCATCGTCCCGAAATTCCAGCAGATCTTCCATGACGCGCTGCCCGGCGTGCCTCTTCCGGGTATCACCGTTTTTGTTATCGATCTCAGCCAGATTTTCCTTCACCAATGGTATTATATCTTTGGCGGAATCGGCTTGGCTATTGTCAGCTACAAGCTTTTCGCAGCCACCGCGCTTGGCCAATCGGTCATCGACCGGATCCTGCTGCGTCTGCCCGTCTTTGGCGATCTGGTGCAAAAGACGTCCATTGCCCGGTTTAGCCGCACCCTTGGCACGCTCATCAGCAGCGGCGTCCCCATTCTCCAGGCGCTTAACATCACCCGGGAAACAGCCGGCAACTACGTCGTGGCCAATGCCATCTCCAAAATTCACGACAGCGTGAAAGAGGGCGAATCGGTCGTGGGCCCGATGGAAAGCAGCGGTATTTTTCCGCCCATGGTCACCAGCATGGTGCAGGTGGGCGAGGAAACGGGCCAATTGCCCGACATGCTCATCAAGGTGGCCGATGTCTATGAAGGCGAAGTCGATAACGTCGTGGCCGCCCTCACCAGTATTCTCGAACCGATCATGATCGTGCTTTTGGCCGTCATCGTGGGCACGATCGTTTTGGCCCTCTTCCTGCCCATGATCAAGATCATCTCCGGCTTGAGCGCTCAGTAAAAACCGGAATTCGATTGTCCGGTCCATCTCCGGTGGACCGGCGCGGCTAAAAGCGGAGGGGGGCGGCAGAACCGCCGCGAATGGAGGTTCATCCGGAAGCTCTATTTTCCAGACAGCTTCTTCTTACATTTCCAGGCACAACTGCGCCGAGTCGGGATCCCTCTTCTGCACCAATTCCACAATATGGTCCACCTGCACGTGATCCTGGATCAGCTTCTGGATCAGGCCGATCTTATCGCGGTCGCCGATCTCGGTCTTCACCGTCATCCGGGCGATGGCGGTCGCGGCACTGGAAACATCGGCTTGAGTCGATACAAACGGCAGCGACCGTTGCCGGATCAGCTCCATCATGCTTTCGTGCGGCAAAATTCCATCAGTCAGTACCACCCCGGCCAAATAGCCACGCGAGGTCGCTTTTGAGTCCTCGTTCAGCACCATCATGATCAGGTCTTCCCGGTCACCCGGCGTCAATACCAGTGTTCCCGGACCGAGCAAATGCCCCGCGTGCCGTGATGACATCGCTCCGATGCCGATGCGCGCCACCCGCCGCCGCTTGTGCTGGCTGCCGGCGATAAATTCGCCGCGCAGTTGCTGGCAGACTTGATTGAGCGTCGGTTTGTAAAGTTCCGTGTTGAGAGGAACCATGCCGAGAAGAGGTAGGCCCAATTTGGCCAGCCCCAGCGTGGCATACTCCTTCAGCATGGCCATTTTTTCCGGCACGACTTTATTGATGATAGCCCCGATCACTTCCACCCCGTGCTTTTCAAAAAGCGCCAGATTCAGGCTGATCTCGTCAATCGGCCGCCCAATGCCCGCCCGGCTTACGATCACTACTTTGGCCTGGAGCAATTTGGCCACCGTCGCGTTGGAAAGGTCGAAAACGCTTCCCACCCCGGCGTGCCCGGTACCCTCGATGATCACGAAATCTTTTTCCCAGGCGGCCTCATCGAAAGCCATCCGAACCCGGTCATGCAACTGATGGGTAATTCCGCCCGAAAGATAGCGCCGCGTAAAATCGGGTTCCACGGCAATCGGGCTCATCGCCCGCAGGGGCGTGCGGGGGTGATAGGTGTCATTGATCAATACCGTGTCCTCGTCGATCTTGGCGCCTTCAATTTCCACAAAACGCTGCCCCACCGGCTTGATATAGCCGATCCGGGAGAAACGGGGCTGCAACGCGGCGAAAAGCCCGAGTGACGCGGTCGTTTTGCCATCATCCATTCGTGTAGCCGCCATGAAAACACGCGGCGTAACCGTATTGCGCAGGGTCAATTCGGGACGATGAGCAACAGGTTCGCTAAAAACCGAATTGGCCATAAGCTCGGAAGACCGGTTACGGCGCTAGGCGGCGGCAGCGGAAGCGGTTTCGTAACGTCCCGCTCCCTGGTCGGGATAGAGCCGGCGGTATTCGATTGCCTGCAAGCTCACAATAGCCGCGACGCCTACGATTTCATGGATGCTCGCGCCGCGCGACAGATCCGCCGCCGGCTTGTCCAGCCCCAGCAAAATTTGGCCGTAAGCTTCTCCGCCGGCCAGCCTGTGGACCAGCTTGACCGCGATGTTGCCCGAATTTAAATCAGGGAAAACAAGCACGTTCGCCTTTCCGGCAACCGGACTGCCCGGAGCTTTGAATTCGGCGATGTCCTCGATCAGCGCCGTATCGGCCTGCAGTTCGCCATCAATTTCTCCCGTCTGGTCCTTTTCAAAAAGCGTCTGCTTTGCCAGCGCCGTCGCCGCCACGATTTTCTCCGTGTCCTGGGTCTGCGCCGATCCTTTGGTCGAATAGGAAAGCATCGCCACCCGGGGTATCCCTCCGGTTAGTTGCCGGAACAGCCGCGCCGATTCCAAAGCAATGGTGGCCAGTTGCTCCACGTTCGGGTTCGGAATAACTCCGCAATCGGCAAATGCGAAGACACCCTGCTCGCCGTGTCCCTGATTGGGTATCTGCAGAATCATGCAGGATGAGATCGACTTGATCCCGGCCAGCGGTTTGATGAGTTGAAAAAGCGGCCGCAGAATGCTCCCTGAATTTGAAGTCGCGCCGCTCACCAGCCCATCGGCCTGACCGTTCTGCAGCATCATCGCTCCGAAGTAATTCGGATTGGTTACGATCTTGCGCGCATCGGGTTCCGCAATTCCCTTGTAACGGTTCAGGCTCTCCAGCCGGTTTACAAACAAAGGCAGATCCTGCGCCTCCTCCGGATCGATGATGAGAATTTTGTTGAGTGAAACTTTCGCCTTTTTGGCCGCGGCTTCGACTTCGTCCTTCTTGCCGAGAAGGATCGAGATGCCGAGTTGCCGGTGGACAAATTCCGCCGCCGCCGCCAGAATCCGCGGCTCGGTCCCCTCAGGGAAAACCACCCGTTTGGGATGGTTCTTAAGCTTCTGATAGACACTTTCGATAAATTTCATAGATAAAAAGTAAAAAGCAAGGTAAGGCCTCGTCTGCGACGTGCCTAAGGATCAAATCAAGCGCATGATTCGTTGTGACTTCATGCCATTTAAGGGACAAGGCTACGCCTTTTGGCTAACTCTGTCGAGGAATCTTAGGCCGGCTGGATAAATTCCTTAATCGGTCAATTCAACATTCCAGTAAGCCAAGTCGACGAAGTGTTTCCATGAGTCATCGCGCGATTTGCTGAATTGGAGATGGAGCATCGGTCGCCATTTCGGCCGTTTGGGCCGATGGAGAAGTTTCATTCCGGCCTCGGCAGGCGTGCGGTTGCCCTTGCGGCTGTTGCAGGGAACGCAGGAACAAACAATATTTTCCCATGATGTCTCACCGCCCCGGTCGCGTGGGATGACGTGGTCGAGATTGAGGTCTTTGCGGTCAAACTTGTGGCCACAGTATTGGCATGTGTTGTGATCGCGCTCGAAGATGTTGTGCCGGGTAAATTTCACTTCCTTTTTGGGCAGGCGATCAAAAAAGAGGAGCAGGATCACCTTGGGCACGCGAATTTTGAAAGAGACGGTGTTGACGACATCTGCGCCCTCATAGCCGCGCGAGAAATTGTACCACTGATCGAAGGTCATGGTTTGGAACGAGCCCTCACCCGATTCGACCACCTGCGCGTGCCCCTGATAAAGGAGCATAAAGGCACGTTTCACCGTGCAGATGTTTACCGCTTGCCACAATCGGTTGAGCACGAGGACGTTTTGGCTCAGGATTGCTTCCATGAATCCCTTTCAGCCTCAAGGAGCGGATAAAAGCTCCCGGCAAATGGAACGTGGTTGTTCACGTTGGCGCGAGTAGTTAACAGAATCACCCCTCCATGTCAATTCGGGCGAAGTTACATTTAAGCTATAATGTGTAAAATCAATGAAACAACTTATTGAGCGCCTTGTTGATCACGTTTTTGATTTGGGTGTTTTGCATTAGGAGACGTTGCGGCAGGTCGGTTTGCGGATTGGACTCAGTACCAAAAACCTTAAAACCTATCGTTCCGGAGCCATCGGTCTGTGTGACAAAGGATGCCGCGACCGGCTGCGGCAATCGGCCCATGGCGCTTTGCGCCAGGGTGAGGACAAGATCGAGATTGAGTTGTCCGTCAAAGCCAACCGTGCCACCCCCAGTGATTTTGAAACCGTTGGAAATAAGCTGTAAAGCGGTCAACTGGGTCTGTCGATTGGCCACTTGAAAATGGGTCTGTCCCCGGCTGATGACTGGATCGGTAAGTTCGTTGATTTTAAGAAGGCCGCCGATGTCGTTGAGGATGCGGATGCCATGAAGCTGCCCGGAGGCGAGTTGCAGGTCCCCTTCACCATCAACCGCGCCCTGTTCGACGGCGCGCCATTTGCTCTGCACATCGAGCGAACCGGTCAGCGCCGGCGAGGATGAACCGGGCGAGAACGCGGCCTGAAGCTTGGCGACGTCGATTCCCTTGCCGTTGAGGTTGAGGATGGAGGGGCCGCTGAAGACAACAAAGCTGTAATCACCGGCCAAATTGCCGCCAAAAGCCGAAGCCGAAATCGATTTGGCCGAAATCTCGCCGGGACGGTAAGAAAAGGGAGTGGAAAAATCGGTGACGGCCAAGCCTGGCGGAAAAGAGGCCGTGGCAATCTTGAGAGTTCCGGTAACATCTTTGCCCAAAGTGTAGCCGGAGGTATCGGCCACGGTATTAATGCCCTGCAATTCGACCATGGACGCGCCTCCGGAATCACGCAAAGAAAAAGTTCCATCCGAGATTCGCGCCCGGTCGAGAACGAACTGAAAAGAGAGGGGAGGACCGGAGACCGCCGAGGCGCCTGGAGTCGGACCGCTTGGCGTAGAGGACGTTTGTTCCGGAGCGGACGACCCCGGCAGAGGAAACGACCCGGGCGGTTGCTGGGTAAGAACAATCTGGGGATGGTCCAGGGAAACACCAGTGAGTTTAAGCTGGCCGGCAAAAAGTCGAGTCCAGTCATACCCACAATCGAGCGTGGCGACGTTGGCCGCCAGCGTGCCTTTGCCGCCGGTATGTGAGAGATCGATCTGGGTAACAAGGCCCTGGAGCTTGACTCCGCGGAAAACATCGAAGCCAATGCTCTTAATCTGCACGGTACCGCCAAGGCTCTGTCCGGCGCGCACTTCGACTTCGCTGAGAAATGCGGGAGAATGAATGAAGCTATTGAGCCACATCGTCCCGGCGGCTATAGCTACAATGAACAATACCACAACCACTGCGATGATAATCACAATCCAGCGAGTTATGCTCATGGGTATGAATCTATCGTATTGATCGACCGGGAACCAGTCTTGAATCGTATTTGTATCATCATCAATCCGGCGGCGCGCGGCGCGAGAGCGCGACTGCGGCGGTTGGAGGGCCTTGCCCGCGAGGCGGTTATCAAAACAACGGGAGCGCCCGGCGATGCCGAGGCACAGGCGGAACGTGCTGTGGAGCAAGGCTATGAAACCATTGTGGCGGCAGGTGGCGATGGCACCATCAATGAAGTGGTCAACGGAATCGGCTTGGCGCCCGTCACGCTCGGTATCCTGCCGATGGGAACCGTGAACGTTTTCGCGCTCGAAATGGGGATTCCCTTCAACCTCGAACGGGCATGGAAAGTCATCCGGGAACACCATGTCCGGGCCATCGATCTGGCCAACGCGAACGGCCATCTTTTTGTGCAGATGGCGGGAGTCGGTCTCGATGCCCAAATCGTCCAGCGCAATAGCCGGCACGTTAAACACATGCTGGGCCCACTCAGCTATCTCCTCACCGCCACGCAAGTGGCCGCCGAGAAACCGCCGCGCCTCTACGTCAGCGCCGAGGGACGCTCCACCGTGGAGGGCTCGTTTGTGCTGGTCGGCAACGGACGTTTTTACGGTGGTCCTTTTTCGCTTTTCAACGAGGCGCATCTGCAAGACGGTTTGCTCGATGTGTGCGTTTTCAAGTCGATGAATTATCTCGCCCTCATCCGCTATTTTCGCGGTGCGCTCTTTGGTTCACTCTCAAAGTTTTCCGATGTTCATTATTTTAAGGCCCGGCGCCTCCTGGTCAAAGCCAACCAGACTGTGCCCTTGGAAGCCGATGGCGAACTCGCGGGCTATTCGCCGGTCGAGTTCTCCATTCGCCGCCGCAGGCTGCGGGTGCTTGTTCCCCGCTGATCCGCCCAGTCCACCAGTCAAAGATATCTCCGCAGAAGTGATAAACCCCACATTGACACGCTGGCAGTCACCAGAATGGCTAGGAGCGAGGCCCACGCCGGGAAACTATAAGATCCCACCTGCACCGGCCAGCCTTCCATCAGCCGGATCAAGTGCCCCAGTGCAACTAGAGCGAAAATCAGGGCCGAAGCTGTAACGTAAGCTTTTGTCGTCATAACCGCCCTCCTTTTCTTCTCCAATTTACACCCCTCAAGTGCCCGGCACAACTTTCCGGACACCACCGTTATTCTTTTAAAAACCGGATAAACGAGGGTGGCTGCCAGCGCGGAGGTTCCGGCGTTAATTTCCGGTTGTCGTCGTTGTGGACGGCGATGTCGACGGCGCAGATGACGTATTATCTGGAGTAGGAGTAGGCGGCGGTGTGGAAGTGGCCGTGTCGGATTGTCCTCCCTGGCCATGCTGGCTACGGTACTGGGCGCGAAGCTGGTCAAGCTTGGTGCGCTGATCGGGGGTCAAAATGTTCATAATCTCCTGGCGGCGCTGGTTCCGGTCAGTCACGGTCTGGCGAATTTGCTGGATTTGCTGCTGTTGTTCACTGGTCAGGCCAAGCTGGGCATACATTTGTTGCATTCCACCACCACCGCCCCGCTGTCCACGCTGACCATTGTTGTTGCGGTGGCGGTGCTGGCCATTGCCGGAGCCGGGATTGGGTGGCGGCGTGTTGTCGGCCATCGCTGTTTGGTCGGACGGCGCAGGGGAAGGCGTACCGCCGTTGTCCGGTGCATTAGCGGCGGGCTGGCTCGCACCGACACTGGCCGTAGCAGCATCGGAAACCGCATGAGAATGATGGACTAGGGCAAAAACTATACCGCCGGCTACGATAATCGTACAGGCGCCGATGGAGAGAATAAGCTTCATACCGTTTATGACTCCTCCCTGACAGTCAAAGTTACATTATTTACCGGTTTAGCCCGGATATTTCACCCCCGGGCAAAAAAGCATCGGCGTCCGGCCCGATAATCGCTTCAGGTTGAGTTGCTTAAACGAAACCAAAGAAGCCAAAAGGAGGCCCGACGCCGATGACAGATTGTACGCAGGAGTTGTTCC
>DATJMI010000071.1:0-40567 GCA_035508775.1 Methylacidiphilales bacterium | reverse complement strand
GATTTTTAAAGCTTCTTGAAATTCGGTTATCGCTTCATCGAGTTGTTCTCTATGTGCGAAGGCAATACCAAGGTTAAAATGCGCTACATCATACCTGGAATTAATTTTCAATGCTTTTTGGTATTCAACTATTGCATCGTCTACGCGTCCCTTTCGGGAAAGGCTGGCGCCAAGATTGGTATGGGCCAGCCAGCTATTTGGATTTTGGATCACTGTATCAGTCCAGAGCGTTTCATTATTCTGATAGACCCAGGATCGTTGCCAACTCAGTATACCGAAAATCAAAAGCATTCCAACGGCAGGAGTCCATTGCAGCCATAACCTTTGTGAACCAATGCGATCCGAGAATGAAGCTAGTCCCGCTCCGGCCAACGACAATGGCCCCATGCTGGCCAGATATTGAAAATGATCGGCAACAAATGAAAACCGCTGATAATAGAAATCATTTAGCCCTATCACCGGGAGCAAAACGATCAAAAAATAGATATATGTAAAAAGCCATGGTCGAAAGCGAAACCGACAATTGCACCAAAAGCCTAATGATACCGCTATCACCGTCAGCAGCGGGAGATAGGCAAACCACTCTTTGGCATCGATTTGCCAACGCGGATAAATCGCCATCAACGGATGCGGCCAGATCAGCTTGCCCAGGTAAAACCAAACTGCATCGCCTGCTGTGATCAATCGTTCTGGCCAAGTCCGTGCCCACTGTGGATCAGGAACTTTTCCCAATTGCTGCCCCTGCGTCCAAATTGATAACGCGCACGCGGTAAGGGATATGAGAACGATTGGTACTATCCTAATCAAGTTACGCCACTGCCATTTGCCCTCAATCCACCAGGCGCACAAACAAAGAACCACCGGCAAAACCACGGTGGATGACTTGCTTGCCATCGCCATGACGGCAAAGAGCAGAGTCAATTCATAGTTCCATTCACTGCTGGTTTTTTCTTCTCCTTCTGGATCGAAATCCCTTGCTCTTAGCCATTTCACATAAAAAAGAATCGATAGCAGATAAAACAAACCCGACTGCGTATTCTTCATCTCAGTGATCCACGCCACCGATTCGACCTGCACGGGATGCAACGCCCAGAGCGCCGCGCCCAACCACGCGCCCGGAACTCGCAAGCTCAGCAACACCCGCCAGAGCAAAACCGCGCAAGCGGCGTGCAGCAAAACGTTCACCAGATGATAAGGCAACGGAGCCAACCCCCACAGGGCATGCTCGAACCAAACCGTAGTCAGCGTCAGTGGACAAATATCAGCCGCACTCGTCGTCCAGATTTCTTTCAACCCCAGCGGTCCCACGATGCATGGATTAGCCGTGACGAATGTCTCATCGTCCCAAATGTACCCCGCCCACCAGACCGGCGTATAAGTCACAAAAACGGCCAAGACCAAAAGCAACCCCCACATCCAATCGCCTTTTAGCCATTCCGGCAGCGGCGATTCCGAAGCAATTTTTCTTGCCGTCGTTAACGGCGGCTCAAAGACAGAATCAACCACCCGCTCTTTTTTTGTGAATCGTTTTGCCATGCAAGTCTGGCTTCTTGGATTTCACCCCAATTATTTCTGGTCCGCTTTTTGTTGAACCAATGCCTCCGCCTTGGCGAGATTATCTCGCGCGTTGGGGTAATTGGGATTCAAACGCAAGGTCTCTTGAAACTGCAAGATCGCTTGTTCTGCCTGCCCTTCTCGTAAAAAGATCCAACCCACATTATTGTGGGCTTCAACATAGTTTGGATTGATCTGCGCGGCTTTTTGAAACTTGGCCAGTGCTTTGTCCATCTCTCCTTTTTGGACAAGAATATTTCCCATGTCGTAGTAAGCTTGGGCATAATTCGGATTAATTTCCAAAGCCTTTTGATACTCGATCATCGCTTGATCCGGTTGTCCCGTTTGTGAAAGAATCTTGCCGAAATTGTCGTAGGCCCCGGTAAGATGGGGATTGATTTGCAAGGCTCTTTGATATTGGGCGATGGCTTCATCTGTTTGGCCCTCTTTGAAAAAGATGGTGCCAAGATTAACGCAAGCCTCGGCATAAGCCGGGTCAACTTCCAAAGTTTTTTGAAATTGGACGGCGGCGGCGTCCATCTCTCCTTTTTTAAAAAGAACGTCGCCCAGGTTGAAATAGGCTCGCGCGTCTTTTGGATTGATTTTCAAAGCTTTTTGAAAGAGGGCGGTCGCTTTGTCCAGTTGCCCTTGCCGGGACAGAGCGGCGCCGAGATTGTTGTAGGCCTCCCCGCAGGCCGGATTTTTGGCGAGAGTATCGCTCCAGAGCGTCACTGAATTTCTGTAGACCCAGCTTCGTTGCCAGCTTGCCGCGCCCAAAATCAGCAATAATCCGGCACAGAGAGCCGGACGTACATAGGAATGCCGGGAAAGAATTGGATCCAAAAGCCAGATCAAACCCGCTCCCGTCAGCGCCATCACTCCCATACTGGCCAGATATTGAAAATGATCGGTGACAAAGGAAAATTGAAAGAAGCCCATGTTGACGAAGCCCAGCACGGGAAGCAGCGTTATCAGAAAATAGGCAAAGGCGAAAAACGCGGAACCAGGCCACAAATCGCGTTTAAACCATAGGACAAACAGGATAATCAGCGCCGCCAGCGCCGGCAGATAAGCGAACCATTGTCCGGCATCGATTTGCCACTGTGGATAAAGCATCATCAATGGATGTGGCCAAATCAGCTTGCCGAGGTAAAACCAAACGGCATCGCCCGCCGTGGCCAGCCGCTCCGAAAAAGTCCGCCTCCATATTGGGTCATTGCTTGCCTGCAACGGCTTTGCTTGCGTCCAGAGGGAGAGGGCGCAGGCGATAACGGACAGAAGAAAGACGGGGGCCGCTTTGGCCAAATTATTCCATCGCCACCGGCTTTCGACCCGCCAGGCGCACAGGCAAAGAACCACCGGCAAAACCACCGTGGATGACTTACTTGCCATTGCCAGAGCCGCGAAAAACAAAGTTAATGCGTAGTCCCCACTATCGCCGGTCCTTCCTTCAGGATGGGGGCTTTCTGCTCTCAGTCCCCTTACAAAAAAAAGAATCGAAAGCAGAAAAAACAAACCCGACTGCGTGTTCTTGATCTCGGTCACCCATGCCACCGACTCAACTTGCACCGGATGCAATGCCCAAAGCGCTGCTCCCAACCACGCCCCCGGCACTTGCAAGCTCAGCAACACCCGCCAGAGCAACGCCGCGCAGGCGGCATGCAGCAAAACGTTCGCCAAATGATACGGCAGCGGAGCCGAACCCCACAGCGCGTGTTCGAACCAAACCGTGGTCAATGTTAGCGGACAAATATCAGCCGCGTTTGTCGTCCAGATTTCTTTCAGCCCCAGCGGACCAATGATGCACGGGTTATTGGTCACAAAGACATCGTCATCCCAAATAAATCCCGCATGCAATACCGGCAGATAAGTCGCAAGGACTGCCAAAGCCAGGAGCAGCCCCCACGTCCAGTCATCCTGGAGACGTTCTGGTCGTGGCGAGGCAGGTGCGGCTTGCCCGGCTTCCAGCATGGCGACATCGCCGCCCGCCGTCTTCTTTCTTGTGGACTCTATCGCCATAAAGCTTTGGGCGAAGAATGAGACTTTTCCCATGCCGGTAGAAGCAGATTTTTGTTTGAGGCAGTGGGTAAAAAACCTCGAAGCAGGTTCCGAGGCTTGCCTTCCGATTGCGATGGGTAAACATTTCGCGGGATGAACACGGACCGGGAATTTCTGGAGGCGCTGCGCCGGGGCGATGACGCGGCCTGGGAGGAAGCCTTTCGGCTGCTTTATCCCGCGGCATTCGCCGCGGCGCGGCATCCCCTGGCAGCTTTAACGCCGGCGGAAGCGGAGGATATCGCCATCGAGGCATTGACCCTGCTGCTGCCGAAAATTCGCGAGATTGCCGATTTTGACGAACTGCGCCCGTTGGTCATCACCATCGCATCGCGCAAGGCGATTTCCGAAAAGAGGCGGCAATTGGCGGAAAAACGCGGCGGCGGCGATGTCTCGAGCCTTGAGGCCATGCGGGAAAATGAATCGCTCCGGTTTGAGCCCGCCGAACAGATCATGTCCCGCCTCAATGCGGGCGATCTGCGCGAATTGAGGCATCTGCTCGATAAGGCGCTTGCCGGCCTTGAACCACGCAACGCCAGTCTGCTGCGCGATTTCCTGCTCAACCAGCTTCCTTACAAGGAATTGGCCCAAAAATATCAGATGCCCGCAGGCAGCATCGGCGTTAACCTTTCCAGAAGCCTTGGCAAGATACGTATCCATTTGACGGCAAACCAAAAATTGTGGAAAGAACTCAACGCCTTTTTGCGATAATTGTTCATGGACATTGATGCCTTTACAGATCTGGCCCTCCGGATAATCGCCGGCGAAGCGGATGTTGACGACCGCCGCGCCTTTGAAGCCGAGATGGCGGCTGATCCCGCCCGGCGCGAGGAATTTGCCGGGTTGCAGATGACTCATCGCCTGCTTGGTGTCGCTCTGCCCATGACCGAAGCCGCACGGGCAACCGGGCCGGAACTTCCCGCCTATCGCATCAATGAATTACGCACCGCCGTCCGGCAACATTTCGGCCCCGCGGCGAGTCGGGCCGGGAAATCCCGTTCGCCATTTCTGGTGCTGCGTTGGATCTTTGCCGGTGGCGCGGCGGCGGTGATCGGGGCCATCATGGTCATGATTCTTTTTTCCGACAGCACCGTCGAGATCGGGCTTTACCGGACCGACCTGATGCGTGGCAACAATGCGGCGCTCACGCCCGAAAGCGTCCCGGCGGCGAAGATCGTCGCCTTTGATGCCGACGCGCCGTTTGACCAATGGCAAACCCGGCCGCTGGCCTGGTACCAGCGCGCGAAAATTTGGGTCGATAACGAACACGATCTGCTGCACATCATCCGGCGCGAGCAGAATGGGCAGATTACGGTGCTGACTCAGCCGTTGGCCGAGTCCGACGAAGCGCAGCGCCAGCAAATCGAGCAGGCCGTGAACGGCTTGTAAAATTTGATTTGGATCGTGTTTTCGCGGTTGAAACCGCTTCTGGGGCCAGTCCCTCACTTCAGTGTTAAGAGACCCTAATAAAGAATTTTCCCCCATTTTGGCGCTGGAGGATGAATAAGCCCAAGTTTCCTCACAGAGGAAGCGCATTTGCGATAACATTAAGCCTCAGAGAGAGTTAGTGGAGATTTAGATTGATCGCGTCAGATTTTTTGCTAGTATAAGCGTAGAAAGGAACATGTTGTGAAGTCTTTCGTGGTCGGGGCGGCTGGCGCCTTTGCTTCCATCAAAATGGAGCTGGAAGCAAGTTTACGTGAACACGAGCCCGGCGCTTGAGCGCGCGGGTACTTATGCCTGCCATGCCTTCCCCGGCGACCATAGGACACATCGACAGCTTCATCATTTTCCCATGCCGAGTCGCATTCCGTTATGGCCCAAAGAGGCGCAGGCGGGCGACGCGGCACGCGAAGTTTAAAATCGACCGATAAGCGGTCTACGGGCGCGACAAGGGGGAACGCATCTTTAGCCGGGGCCACCAAGCCACGGGGAACAGAAATCATATCCAGTATTTAGAAAAAGCAGAAGCGAATCAATGGAGCCAGCCGGTAGAGCCTGAAAAGAGCGCGGAACGATCGCGCGATTCACGGCATGTCAGTACAATAATGAGTTCAGACTATCGCCCGCGGAGCGGCGGACGCCGCAGACGCGGAGGACGGGGACGGGGTAATAATAACGGCCATTACCGGGAAAACCGGATTCACGGCAACGGCTCGGGAGCTGCGCCGAAGAAAAAAAGCATCATCGACACCTTGCTGGGTTGGTTTTCCGGCAAGAAAGGAAAGACCGACGGGACACCGGGACGCCTTGGCAGCCCACGCGCGGAATTGAAGAACCGGGAAATCCGGACGGAAAGTCCGCGGCGCGAGGAGCGGCCCAAGGCCGAACCGGTGTTGCAGGAGATCGTTTCACCAAAACTCTACGTGGGTAATCTTTCCTATGAAGCGGTGGAGAGCGATCTCTTCGATCTCTTTTCCAAGATCGGTGCGGTCAAGAACGTCGAAATCGCGATGGACCGGCGGTCCAACCGCTCGAAGGGCTTCGGCTTCGTCGAAATGGAAACGCTGGAAACGGCCAAGGAGGCTTCGGCCAAGTTGAACCGGACCGATTTCATGGGCCGGCAGATCGTGGTCAGCGGTGCCAAGCTTGAAAAGCGGCTCAGCTCAAGTCCACGCGAGGCCGGCACTGGCGAGGATAATCACGAAGCGGCGATTTAAAAGATTGCCCCGCAAAACCGGCGTTGCCGCAAGGCCACGCCGGTTTTTTTGGTCCTGCGGACTGCAGAAAAGCTTCGCCGCAAAGAATACCTGCCGTGTGCAGGCCCCCCCTACACATTTGTAAGCGGAGGCGTTTTGACATTTGCCCTGGGAGGCGCAAGATGCGGATGTGAATCGCCGTTCATTTCTTCGCACCATGGGGGGGTGCGCGTGCGCGACCCTGGCGCCCGGTACTCTATTTCTCGGCATGAACCCCGTCGAAGCGCAGGAAGCGGCTGAGCAACTCGACTTGGCGGGCAAGCTGGCCCTGGCCGACGTGGCCATGAATGTGGCCAAGTCGCTGGGTGCGTCATACGCCGATCTCCGTCTTTGCCGTTACCAGAGCGAGTATTTCGAAGCGCGCGAACACCGGTTGCAGGAATCATCCGCCGGTCTGAATGCCGGATTTTCTGTGCGGGTCTTGCTGGATGGAACCTGGGGTTACGCCAGCAGCCCGCTTGTGACCGCCGACGAGGTCAAGCGTGTGACGGCCCGCGCGGCCGAAGTGGCCAAGGCGAGCCAGCCGCTGCAATTGCGGAAATTTGTGCTGGAGGACGTGCCGGTTTACCAGGATCGCTGGGATATGCCGATGAAGGCCGACCCGTTCAAAGTGCCAGTAGATGAGAAGATCTCCAAACTTCTGGCAATCAACGACGCGGCGTTAAAAGCCGGGGCTAACTATGCGACAGCAGCCTTTGCTTTTGTGCGCGAGGAGAAGTTTTTCGCTTCGAGCCGCGGCAGCCGGATCGAGCAGACGCGGGTGCGGGTGATGCCCGATACGCAAGTGACAGTCATTGACAAGACAACCGGTCATTTTGCGTCGCGGGACGGTTTGGCCGCCCCGCGCGGCAGCGGTTACGAATACATCCTCAGCTACGATTTCAGCGGCGAAGCGGCCAAGGCCGCTGAACAGGCGCGGGAGAAGCTCAAGGCCAAGCCGGTAGAACCCGATGATTATGATTTGGTCTTGGACCCGACAAATCTCTGGCTGACGGTCCACGAATCGGTCGGCCATCCCACGGAGCTCGATCGCGCGCTCGGTTGGGAGGCGAACTTCGCCGGGACGACGTTTGTGACTCCCGATCAACTGGGCAAGCTGAAGTACGGAAGCAGCCTGATGAATATCGTGGCGGACCGGAGCCAGGAAGGCGGATTGGCGACCGTCGGTTATGATGACGACGGCGTGCGCACGGCGGGGGCCGAATTTCCGATTATTAAAGACGGCATCTTCGTGAATTATCAAATGGCCATCGGCCAGGCGCAGCTTATCGGCCAAACGAAATCGAACGGCTGCGCCTTTGCCGACAGTTGGTCGGCCTTCCCGATTCAGCGGATGCCGAACGTCTCGCTGGCGCCGAATCCCCAATCATGTTCCCTCGAGGATCTTTTCGCGGAGGTAAAGCGGGGCATTTACATCATCGGCAACGGGAGTTGGAGCATCGACCAGCAAAGGCACAATTTCCAGTTCGGTGGCCAGCTTTTTTACGAAATTCGAAACGGAAAACTCGGTGGAATGTTGCGTGATGTCGCCTACCAGGGCAACACGATCGGGTTTTGGAATTCGATGGATGGCATCGGCGGCGCGGAAACCTATTTTCTCGGCGGCGCGCCGAACTGCGGCAAGGGACAGCCGGAGCAAACGGCGCCTGTTTCACACGGCGCGGTTCCGGCGCGGTTCCGCCAGGTGACGGTCTTGAATACGGCGCGAAAGGTTCTCGCATGATTCTTAACGAAAGCGACGCGCAAGCGCTGGCGAACAAAGTGCTGGCTCTCTCCAAGGCCGATTCCTGCACGGTGACTATCGGCGGCTATGAAAGCCGGCATATCCGTTATGCCCAGAACATGGCGACCACCAATGGCGCGCCGGGCGGAATCGAAGTAAGGGTCGAATCCCATTTCGGGAAACGGTCGGGGGCGACGTCGGGGACCGATTTTGGAGACGACGCCTTGGCGGTTCTGGTGGCGGCGTCGGAAAAAACGGCGCGGTTGGCGCCGGAAAATCCTGAATTTATGCCGCCGCTCGGTCCGCAAAAATACGCGGCGGGAACCGGCTTTTCTCCGGTAACCGAATCGGCCACTTCGGCGATGCTGGCCTCGGCGATCGGGCCGGTGTTGCGGGAAGCGCAGGCGAAAAACCTGCAGGCCTCGGGATTTCTCAGAACGGACGTCTCGTTTTCCGCTTTTGCCACGAGCAATGGCCTTTTCGCTTACGACCGCCAAACCGGCGTGCTGCATACCGTCACGGCCCGGACGCCGGATGGGACCGGAGCGGGCTGGGCGGGGACAACCCATTATGACTTTGGCAAATTCGACGCGGCGGCCATGGGTTCGGTGGCCATTGACAAGGCAATTCGCTCTCAAAAACCATCGCGGCTGTCGCCGGGAAAGTACCGGGTCATTCTGGAACCGTCGGCGGTTTCCGACCTGATCGGTATCCTCGTGGCGTGGGAGTTTGACCAGCGCGCCGCCGACGAAGGACGCAATTTCGCGACGAAAGAAGGTGGCGGGTCGCGTTTGGGCGAAACGGCTTTTGGGAAGAACGTCACGATTTATTCCGATCCGAACGATCCGGTGACGCCGGGCGGTGTCTATTCCGATGATGGTTTGCCGGCACAGAAAACGATGTGGATCGAAAATGGCGTGCTCAAGAATCTCCAATGCAGCCGGTACTGGGCGCAGAAATCAAAGCTGCAACCGGTGCCGGGTCCAACCATGCTGACCATGGTGGGAGGGACAGCTTCGGCCGCCGATATGCTCAAGCAGACCAAACGCGGATTGCTGATCACACGGTTTTGGTACATCCGTGAAGTCGATCCGCAGACGGTGCTGTTGACCGGCCTGACGCGCGACGGTGTTTTCCTGATCGAGGATGGGGAAATTGTCCGGCCCGTTTGCAATTTCCGCTTTAACGAAAGCCCCGTTGCCATGTTGAACAAAGTTGTCGCGCTCGGGCCGTCAGTGCGGACCTATGGCGAGGAAGGCCCGGGTTTGCCGGTGGCGGCGCCGCCGCTTTTGGTCGACGAGTTTACACTGTCGAGCGTCTCGGATGCGGTCTAGTACTCTTATCCAAAGTAGCCATGGGTCGCGCCGGGAGGAATTCGGCCTTCCCACGCGGAGCCGAGCGACGAAGTGCTGCGCACGGCGGCTTTTCTTGCAGGTGAAGCCTTTCTGCCGTCTAGTACCGAGCGACAACGTAGGAAGGCCGAAGCACCCCGGCCCTGCGGGCAGCGCGACCCATGGCTACTTTGGATAAGAGCACTAAGCTGAAGTGATGCGCGATCTCCGGTCACCGCGTCTGATATGGGCGAAAGCAATCCTATTCCTGGTTATCGGCTTTATCTCTTCCGGATTGATTTTGTTCGAAGTGCCGAACCTGCTTGTGCTGATGCTGCTGGCGCTGACGGTTTGGGCGTTTTGCCGCGCCTACTATTTCGCCTTTTACGCGCTGGAACGGTATGTCGATCCGTCGTATCGGTTTTCGGGATTGATTTCGCTGGCCCGTTATGTTTGGACGAAAACGAAAAACGGGCCGCCATGAACGGTGGCTCCATAAACTTTTCTTGCCCCGGCTCTGCTCTGCGGCGATATTGACTCCCATATGGGATCTTATCCAGGACGCAGAAATGTTCGCAAACGCGCCCGGCGCGCGGCGAAAAACGACCGTATTATCGCCAAAAAGGCCGCGGCTAAAAAATAACGATGGAAGACTCCCTTCCGTGAAAAGTGGTCTCGCGCTTTTGGCCGTGGCGCTTTGCCTGATGGCCTTCGCGCGCGCGGATGAGCCACTGCCCACGTGGGATGACGATTCGGCCAAGGCGTGGTGGGCGCAAAATCCGTCGCCCGATAAATGGCGTCCGGCGGTTGTCCAGTTGCGCGCGCAGCTTGAGATCAAATACAAATCCGATGGCGCCTCGGCGTTTTCCGATCCCAATTTTCAAGCTTGGCTGGAACACCTCGGATGGATTCAGCTCGGTCTCGATTGCCCGGACATTCTCGCCGATCCCAACAACTTGACGGCCTTCATCACGCTGGGCAACGATCCGGCGGTTTCGCATCTCTTTATTCAAAAGCTCGATCCCGCCAATTCCAAAAGAGGGGCACTGCGGGTTTTGCTCAGCCTGGCCAAGGCGAATTTGGACGATCTCAACGCCTATCCGGCGCTCGGCGTCGCGTTCAGTCTTGTCTTCGACAAGCCCTTTCCCAGCGACTGGCCCCACCACCAGGTCGATCCGCATGCCGTTCCCATCGGCGATCTCGACGCCGTCAAGCGCTTCAATTTTTATGTTCAGTCCGACCGGGACAAAAAATTGGAACTGGATCTGACTCAGCAGACGTTTGAAAACCTCAAATTTCTCGTCGACAGTGAAGTCTCTCTCTCCGAACTGGCCTACGCGCAGGCCAACCCGCAGCGGATTCCTTATTCGCAATTTCAGGACGCGTTTTTCTCGATTCGTTACGACTATTCACGGATCAAGCCGCCCAATTTCACCTATAACTGGTTTTATCCCACCTACAAACTCGCTGATATCGAGAAAAATGGCGGCATTTGCATTGATCAGGCTTATTACGCGACCATCCTTGGCAAGGGCCGGGGCATTCCAACCCTCTATTTCACCGGGGTGGGGACGGGCGGTGGCCATGCCTGGTTCGGTTATCTGTCGATCTCGGGCAGATGGGAGCTCGATTGCGGACGCTATGCGGACCAAAATTATCCGAAAGGCTACGCGCTTGACCCGCAGACATGGCGGATCATCGACGACACGCAATTGACTAACTTTTTCAAAAACGGCGTCTCTGATTCCAATTACGCCGCCGCCATCACCGGATTGGCCTGGGCGCGCCTCCACCAGGGCGATCCCTCGTCCCGGCAAATTCTCGATGATACCCGGTCGGTCATGCCGGAACTCGCCCAAACGTGGAAAATCGAGGCGGGCGTTTTGCCAAGAACCGGCGCCAGCGACGACGATCAAATAAAGTTTTACCGGGATTGGATCACCCAGTTCCAGTCCTTTGCCGAAATGAAATTTTTCGGCCAGGAACATTTGCTCACGTTGCTCAAAAAAACCAACGATCCCGAGGCGGACAGCGTGGAGCAGGACATCGTCCTGCAAAACCGCAGCCAGGATTTCGATCTTGGCATCGTCGGTGCCGCCGATGTCCTTTCCGAAAAAATCCAATCGGGCGATTGGGACGGCGCGAAACTCCAATTCCAGCAAACGATCCGCGATTTTGGCGGGCAAGGCGGCGTCACCTTATACGATCACGTCATCAGCTACTATATCGGCAGTTGCCTTGTGGCGGGCCGGGCCAGCCAAGCCGATGATGGCATCCGCTTCGTCGAAGACCGTATGCCGATAGATCCAACCACCCAACTGGGTATCGATTTCGCCAAGCTCAAAGCGCAGGTCAAGGCGGCCCAAGGCGACGGCTCCAGCGCCGCCGCGTCGCCTTGATGAATTTATATTATCCATGCTCAAGGAGTTCTATTTCCATATCAACCTCGGCGAATCCAATTATCGCGAGAAAATGCGCCACGCCGAAAAATTCCTGCGGAATGGAACGACAGGGAAGCTGACGCTTAAAATTCGCGGACGTGAAATGATACATCCGGAAATTGGAATGAATCTGATCCGCCGGATGCATGCCGACCTGGGCCACACCGGAAGTGCCGATCACGAGCCGAAATTAATCGGTAAATATATCAGTTTGATTCTATCGCCGTTGTCCACGCCTCCAGCGGAAAAGAAGTTCTAACCGGATGGCCTCTACCAAAGTTCATTGGGTCCGGCGGGCACCGGGATGGCGATGCGCCGGGTCACGGCCGGGGCCTCGAAGTCTTCCTGATCGCGGAAATTGAGACCGATGGGCGCCGGGGCATATTTTGGAAGCAATTGGCCACCGGAATCGAGAAATTGGCGACGCCACTCGGCGTAACTTTGAATCAGCGCATCGTAATCGGCGCGGCTGGTGATTTTGACGATACCTTTGTTGAAATGGGACGCGGGTCCAAAGCGTTTGGCATACCAAGGACCGATTTTACGGAACATGACGCAGCCCTGTTTTTCACCGAAGATTTCAATCATCAAACCAAGATGGCGGCTCATGACCCGGAGGCGTTCGGAGAAGGGGGGCTCGGGCGGAAGCTCGCCGGTGCGAAGGTAGTGGGCGGTGTGGGCGAAAATCCACGGATTATAAAAGGCGCCACGGCCGATGCTGACGCCGGCGCAACCGGTCGATTCGAGCATGATGCGGGCAGCCTGGGGAGAGGTGATGTCGCCGTTGCCGATGACCGGTATGCGCCGGACGGTCTCGGCGACGCGCCGGATGCCGGCGAGGTTGACACTGCCGTCAAAGCCCTGCTGGCGGGTGCGGCCATGAACCATGATGGCAGCGGCTCCGGCATCTTCCAAGGCGCGGGCGAGACTAGGCGCGGTGATGTTCGCGTCGTCCCAGCCGAGGCGCATTTTGCAAGTGACGGGAATTTTGACTGCGTCAACCATGCCACGGACCAGGGCAGCGGTGCGGGCAAGTTCGGTCATCATGGCCGAACCGCCACCGACCTGGCAGACTTTACGAACGGGACAGCCCATATTGATGTCGACGGAAGCGACGCCCACGCTTTCGAGATATTGAGCGGCGGCGCGCATTTCTCCCGGATCGGCCCCGAAAATTTGGACAGCCAGGGGCTTGTCGGCGGGGCAACTTTCAATCAACTTAAGGGCCTTATGGTTTCTTTCCAAAAGCGAACGGGCGTTAACCAGATCGGTGGTACAAAGGCCCACGCTGCCTAATTCCCGGATGACCAGCCGAAAAGGAAGATTGGTATATCCGGCCAGAGGCGATAAGAAAAGGGGCGCGGCCAGGGGCAGGTTACCGATGGCCAGCGGGCGTAAATCCATGAGTCATGTTAACTTAATTCCGTGCCGGATCGAAGATTTTTGTAACCCAGGGCCTGGCTTGGGAATCAACATCTTATGAAGCGGTTAAGGGTTGCCCGATTATGACGGACGCGGAAGTTGGAGCGTGCGTGGTACGGGCGCAGCAGGGCGATGAAAGCGCGATTCTTGATCTCTTCCATTATATGTATCCCCACGTTGCCCGACTGGTGCATGCGAACCTTCCCGGTAAGGAGAGCGCCGAGGATTTGGTGCAGAAGGCTTGTGTCAAGGCGATCACCAACCTGCGCCAATTTTCCGGCAAGGTGCCCTTTTTGCATTGGGTATCGCGCATTACGATCAATACCTGTCTCAATCAAATCCGGCATGAAAAACGGCGACCCGAAGTGCGGCTTGCCGATCTGAGCGAGGAAGAAGCCTCGGTGATTGAGAATTTGACCGCGCGGACGGACGATCTTGATGCCTCGCAATCGGTTTCGGCGCGCGAGTTAGTGGAAAAGCTGCTGGCCGGGTTGCGTCCCGCCGACCGGTTGCTCATGCGGCTGATGTACCTGGAGGGACGCACGATGGATGAAATTTCCGCATTGACGGGCTGGAATGGCGCGCTCATTAAGGTACGAGCCTTTAGAGCGAGATCGCAATTGCGGAAACGATATGCTTTACTGACAGGAGAAAAATCATGAAGCGAATTGATGATCAACTGGACCGGCTTTTCCGGGCGGCAAGGCATCCGTGCGCCGCGTCTACGGATGCTCCTCCCTTTGGCATGGAAACGCGCGTGCTGGCCGCGTGGCGGGAGGCGGCGCAAGCCCCCGCCGGTTTCTGGGAGATGGGACTGCTGGTGCGCGGGCTGATCGTGGCCACTGTGCTGATGGCGCTGAGTGTCTGGCCGGTCATGCAGAGCCAGCCCAACAATCCCGATTCCGATTATAGTCAACTGGCTGATTCGACGGTGCAGATCGACAACTCGCCATGAGTTCGCAAATCCTGAAGCCATGGCTGGTGCTGGCGCTGATTTTCCTGGCCGGCACGGGTACGGGCACGCTGCTGACGGTCGGACTTGGGCCCCGTTTCTTTCCTCCTCCGGGCATACGGGGGAAGAAACAGCACTGGATGTCTCATTTGACCGAAAAGCTTAGTCTGACCATGGATCAGCAGGCGAAAATCGAACCAATTGTGTCCGGCGCGATCGACAAGCTGCAAGCCCTTCATCGTGATGAAATGGACCAAGCCCGGCAGATCATGGAATCGGTTAACAACCAGATCACGCCCTTGCTTACTCCGGATCAAAAAACGAAACTGCAACGCCTGGAAAGCGAGCATCTGGACAATGAACGGGACCGGGAGGCTCCAGGGCATCCGCATCCACGTCCGCATCCTGATCAACCGTCTCAGGGGCAGTAGAGATTATCCGAAAAGCAGGCGCTGCCCACGCGCGCTGGCTCAAACAATTAGAGTTCCAGCGGGAGCTGCCGCCGGTCGATTTCAGGTTCGAGGTCCCAAAAGAAGGCGAGAAGACCCATGATGTAAGTGCCGCCGAGAAGCATGAGAAAACTCAGTAAGGGTAGGATAACATTGTAGAGCTGGAAGGCGAGAAGGGATGACTCGATCCAAAATGAGGAGGCGATAAGGAGAAGGGCCGCCGCATGAACGGGGCCCAGACGGATGACGGCGGCGATGCCGCCAATGCTGGCAAGAAGATAAAGCGCCGCCAGGATCATGGGGGGGAGGGGGCGGACGTAATCCTGTTCCAGGATGGTGCGCATGGCCTGAAGCTCGATTTCAACACGGCTGAGCTGGCCAATAGCGGTGTTGAAGCGTTCACGCTCCGCGGGATCGGTGCGGCCAATCCAGACTTGCCGGTTTTCCAGCAGGCGCAGATTTTGTCCGGGCGGGATGCCGTTTTGAATCTGATCGTCATAGACCAGCACATTGTCGAAACTGGCCTGCCAGGAGGTGGCCGCGCCGGGGCGATAACGGATGCGCAGACGGCCCTGGTCATCGATGGGGAGGGTGCGAAGAAGTCTTCCATCGTGCCGGCGCAGGAAGATGGCACGCCCGAGAATGACGCCGGAGGAGGAAAGGTCGGCGCCGAGATATTGCGCGGCGGCTTGCAGAACGAGCGAGGGGATGAGCTTGTTGCCGAGCATGAAGACCATGGGCAGGCGGCGCAAATAGAGGCCCGGCTCGGCCTCGACATTATTGGCGCCGACGGGCGAATCGCCGGCAAAGGTGCTGAGGGGCCAGATGGCGGAACCGAAGCGGGGAACGGCGCGGATATCGCCGCGGAAGGGCAGCGTTTTGACTTGGGGAGGTACGGGCAGCGGACTGGGAGGCGAAAGGACGGTAGCGGCAAAAACCACGATATTGGCCCGCTCAACGACGTGGGAAAAGGTGCTGTCGAAAGAGGAGTAGTCGGTATCGCGGTCATTGAGGTTCATTTCGAAAACAACGCTTTGCGGCGCGTAATCGATGAGGCTGCGCAGGATGAGCGAGTAATCGAGCCGGGACCAAGGCCATGGTTTATCGGCCGGAATTTTATCGATGGCGATGAGGGCAAGCTGATCGCTGGGATGAGCGGGGTAGGAAACGAGAGACTGTCGCCAGTCAATCAGCGGCTCTTCAATTTCATCGAGTACGCCGGAAAATTGGGCGAAGAGGGTAAAGATGGTCCAGAGGAGGGAAAATCCGGCGGCGAGGGCGAGACGCCGCTTTTGACTGGGGTCGGGCGGCTCGGGCGGGCGCGCCGGAGCGCGCTTGGCCGGAATGCGAAAGGGGAACTCTTCCACGGGCAGGATTTCCGAAGGTGTCGTCCCCTGAAGGCTGTCCGAAAAATTGACCCCTGACAACCCGGATAACATGGAAAGTTATCCGGCAGCCGGAGCGAATTATTCCGTGAGGCCGGAACCTTCCTTGCCATCTTGAATGTCAATGAAGGTGGTCGAGAAGGGAATGTCCTCGCGCGTGGGGTCCATGTTGCTGATCTTCATTTCCTTGAAGACGTAATACTTGCCGATTTGCATGACATCCTGGACCTCGACGCGCTTGACGGTCTCCTCTTTGCTGTTGAGGCCATCGATGCGGAGAAAAGTCCAGTATTGTTTGCTTACCCAGAAACGGACCGCGGGAAAACGGCTATGGTCATCAGGGCCGGGTTTGGCCTCGAAGACGTAGGCGTCGAGAGTCTTGATGCTGTCGGTGCCGAGGGGTTCGATATTGTCCCAATTGATGAAGTCGATGCTGAGGTCTTCGTAAGTGATGTCGGTGCCGAGAATCGGCTGTTTGAGCTCATTACCCGTGATGGTGGCCCAGGGTTCGCTGGCCTTG
Source organism: Methylacidiphilales bacterium (assembly GCA_035508775.1). GTDB lineage: Bacteria > Verrucomicrobiota > Verrucomicrobiia > Methylacidiphilales > UBA1321 > JABDGH01. Next base: position 24,036 of record DATJMI010000071.1, on the reverse strand, counting down.
CTTCGTTTTTGGACGGTGAAGGCTCCGGGATCCATCTGAACGCGGATTTGCAACGGCTGATCTTGGAACTCATAAACCATTTCGTGACCGCGGGTGCGCAGGACAACCGGATACTGTTTTTTATCCTTGCTGGTGCGGATGACGCCGGTGAGATAAAAATCGGCGAGTGTGAGACGTTTCCAGATCATGCCCTGAACGTAGGCGATGGGGGGGACTTTGTCCTTGGTCGCCGGATCGGGAAGCGTGCTGGCCTGGAGAAGGCTGGGTAGGAGACAGAGAGCAAGAAAGGCAAGACGGGCAAATAATTTCATAAAGCCGCTCTAGTTAAGAGAAAACAGGAGGGAAGACAATTCTGCATTTCGCTTGTTTCGTTCCTGTAATGGACATTAGCTTAAATTAAGACGTTGTCGCGTCCGCAGAGGTTCTTATATTTTTATCATGAAGCAACCCGGTTATCGCAAACGCACAGTGTTTCTTTTGGTGGCTTTGCTGCTGGTGCGTTTCTGGTTCGGACAGACTTTTGAGCTATCGGGGCAGGAAGCCTATCTCTGGCTGCAGGGGCACAATCTGAGCCCCGCCTACTGGGAACGGGGGCCTTTCGTGCCGTGGTTGATCCGGGTGGGGACATTGTTTTTTGGCGACACCGAATTGGGAGTGCGGTGGTTGGCGGCGGTGATCGCCTGCACCAGCGGATTTATTGTTTTTTACGTGGCCCGGCATTGGTTTGACGCCCGATCGGCTTTTTGGACCGTGGTTCTCTTCATCCTGGTTCCCATGTACGCCTGGAAGCTTTCCTTTATGACCGAGGCCGCCGTCAGCACCGGACTGATGGCGCTGACTTTGTTTGCGTTTTGCCGGGCGCTGGAAGAGGACAGGCTCTGGTGGTGGCTGCTGGGAGGCGCAAGCTGCGGCCTGGCCCTGCTGGTGGCGATGGCCAATGCGTGGTGGATCGTAGGTTTGATTCTCTATTTTGAGATTGATGCAAAACGGCGCGCGCGGTTAAGCGAAGTGCGGCCCTGGATTTCCGTGGTGCTGGCTTGTCTCTTTTTGACGCCGCTGGTCTGGTGGTGGCGTGGATCCCAAGTGGCGGACGTCCTGCACACACGCATCGCCAATTCCTGGCCTCTGCGTCACGGTTTTTCGTGGCATGAAGGTTTTCATTTCATCTGGATGGAAATTTGGTATCTCTGTCCCCTATTTTTCATTTTGCTGGCCGTGGCGTTATGGCGGCTGGGTCGCAGGCTTTGGCATAATTCGCATTACGCCTTATTGGTATGTCTCGCGCTGCCGGGACTGGTTTGGCAGAACCTGGCCGCTTTTTTTCAGGAAGGCCGGTTTGATCTCACTCCGGCGCTTTTTCTGCCGCTGGTGCTGCTGACGGGTGGCACGGTGACGCAGTTAGCCCTCACCCAGCCGAGGGCGAAATGGGCGGCCATTCTTGTGTTGGCGGCGGCGGGTTTGCAGTCGCTCTCGGGGTTGAATCCTTTTTATCTCGCGCCGAGCCTGAATGGAAAAGGGTACCAGATTTTGCGCACGCAAAGCGGGGAGAATGTAAATGGTTTTGACGTGACTAAGAGACAGATTTCGTGGCGCAACCTCGCCGACGCGGTGCAGAGCCTGCAACGGGATCAGGGTGCGACCTTGATTATTGCCGATTCGCCCGAGACGGCCAGCGCGCTGAGTTTCTATCTGCCGCGTAATCCATTCGTCTATGTCGAGGACAGGCCCGGGGTCATCACCCATTTCGATTTTTGGCCACGATACGATGAATCGGCGTCTCCGAACGATTCGGCTCTCTTTATCGGCCATTCCACCGATCCTGATGTCGGCGCCGATCCGCCGCTGCCCGGCGTGGTGCAAGACTTCGCGGCGGTCATGCCTTTGGATGATCCACCGCTGCCGAATTTCGACCGCTCATGGAAAATTTGGATTTGCCGGAATTTTATCGGGTCAAATGAACAGCCGGCTCCCACGCAGATCCGGCCCACCTTCGATTCGGGAGCTTTGCCCAAATAAATTTATGCCCGTTGCCCAAGCGCCCCTTGATCAATTCCTCGAGTTTCTCCGTTTCGGGAGTGTGTCGACCGATTCCAAGCACAAGGAACAAGTGCTCGAATGCGCCACGTGGGTGGAAAAAAAACTAAAGGCCATTGGTCTCGAGGCCCAGCAATACAAGACGCCCGGCCATCCCATTGTCCTGGCGCGAGGACCGCGCAAGGAAGGCCGCCCGACGGTGCTGATTTACGGCCATTACGACGTACAGCCGGTCGACCCGGTCGAATTATGGCGCCGCCCGCCTTTCAATCCGGGCATTGAGGGCGGAGTTGTGACCGCGCGGGGTGCGAGCGATAACAAAGGGCAGATTTTCGCGCACATTCTTGGAATCGAGGAGACGTTGAGGGAAAAGGGCGATCTTCCCGTGAATCTGATTGTCTTGGTGGAAGGCGAGGAGGAGATTGGAAGTCCGAATCTGGCGCCGTTTCTCGAAGCTCACCGCGAGGCGCTAGCCTGCGATGTGGTGGCGATCTCTGATTCGAGCATGGTTGCGCCGGAACAGCCGGGTTTGACTTACGGGCTGCGCGGGCTTGCCGCCATGGAAGTCACCTTGACCGGGCCCGATCACGATTTGCACTCGGGCATCTTTGGGGGCGCGGTGGAGAATCCAGCCACGGTGCTGGCGCGCTTGATTGCCGGGCTGCATGATAAAAATCTCAAAGTCAACCTTGGTGGTTTTTATGACGGCGTGCGGCCGTTGCGTCCCTGGGAACGGCGTGCCTGGAGACTCCTGCCGCTGAACGATGCCGCTCTGCTGCGCATGACCGGCGCGCCCGTGCTGCGCGGCGAAAAAGGTTTCCTGCCGTTGGAACGAATCTGGGCGCGCCCGACCGCCGAGGTCAATGGCTTCGGCTCGGGCTATCAGGGCGAGGGGACGAAGACGGTATTGCCAAGCAAGGCTTTCGCCAAACTCACTTTCCGGTTGGTGCCTGATCAGAACCCGAAAAAGATTCTCAAGATTGTGGAAGATTATTTCCGCAAGAATGCCCCGCCGTCGGTGAGGCTTGAAATCGCGCCGGGCCATTGTGGCGAACCTTATCTGACCGATCCGAACGCCGGTTTCGGCTTGGCGGCGCAAAAGGCGCTGGGGCGCCTTGTCCCGCGCAAGAAGCCCGTACTGATCCGGGAGGGAGGAACTATTCCCATCGTCGCCGAATTCAAGAATATTCTGAACGCCGACACCCTCCTGCTCGGTTTTTGCCTGCCTGACTGCAATGCGCATAGTCCCAATGAAACGTTTCCGGTTTCCCATCTCGATCTCGGCGCGCGGCTGAATCGCTATTTGCTGGAGGAGATAGCGTCGATTTAATAGCGTGGAACCATGGCATCTTATGAAAGAGGCCGTTTCTGTTTCAGTCTGATTGCGGCGATGGCCGCTCTCTTCGGCACGGAGGCGCCGGGGGCGGATGATGTCAGCGGACCTGCGGCAGGGCAGCCTTGGGTGAACAGCCTCGGGGTGAAATTTGTTCCGGCTGGAACCGATGGTGTTTTATTTTCCGTCTGGGATGTGCGGGTGAAGGATTTCCAGGCGTTTGTTGATGCCACGGGTTACAAATGCACCGGCAATCCGTGGTCCGTGCAAAAAGGAGGCTGGCAAAAAATGGGCTATACGTGGGAAAATCCCGGCTTTCCCCAAACGGAGGACGACCCGGTGGTCGATGTGACCAAAAGCGACGGTGACGCCTTTGCTCAATGGTTGACCAAGAAAGAACAGGGCGAAGGGACACTGGCCTCCAACCAGGAATATCGCCTGCCGACCAACGCGGAATGGGATAAAGCAGTTGGGCCGGAACTCTTTCCCTGGGGCAGTCAATGGCCTCCGCCGGCGGGGGTGGGCAATTACGCGGGAAGCGAAGCGCAAAATGATACTTGGCCGAACGGACGGGTCATTCTTGACAATTATACTGATGGGTATTCCCGCACGAGTCCGGTGGGAAGTTTTCCACCCAACGCCTATGGATTGTACGACATGGGCGGCAATGTCTGGCAATGGTGCGAGAGTCGGACGCGGGGAGGTTCCTGGGCCAGTAGCACGAGAAGACAGATGGTTTCCTCTCCAGGTCTGCGGGTCCCGGACATGTCTTCGGGCGATGACCGCGGATTTCGGATCGTGTTGGTTGTTTCGTCGCAAATGAATTCGGCGCCTTTGAATGCAGGGCCGCAAACAAATTCAGGCCCTTCGGGAATGATTTGGGCGCATAACCGGAAGGGGGAAATGACCGATCTGCCATCGGCGGAGACCGAGGCCGTGGTGCTGATCAGGGGAGATAACAGGGAAGGGACGGGTTTCCTCGTCAAAACGGCCGATGGCCCGGCGGTGATCACGACGATTCATGTGATCTCGGATAATCCGAATCTTCAGATCACCACCAAAAGCGGCGTGCCGATCCCGGTTCTCTCCTTGAAAGGCGCCGCCGACCGTGATTTGGCCATGATCGCGGTCAAGGACGGCAGCTTCAGTTATCTGGGTCTGGCGAGCAATGTCGGCGACAACGTTCCAACGGGTGATGAGGTAATCATTTCCGGCAGCAGCGAAACCGGCGAGGTTCTGTTGAATGCCCGCGGAAGAGTCCTTGGCATCGGGCCGCAACGGATCGAAATCGATCATCCGGTCTATCGCGCCGCCGCCGGCGGGCCGGTCTTTCACGTCAAAAGCGGCAAGGTCATCGGCGTCATGGCCGAGGCGATCCAGGTGGGCGTTTCCAGCCGGCTGGATAAAGACTCCTTTGCCGGCCGCAATGCGGCCACGGCCGGCCCCGCGCGCTATTTTGGGCTGCGGATCGATAACGTTCCCAGATGGGAAACCTACGATTGGGCCCGTTTTCAGACGGAAACGCTGTTTTTGGATCAATTCGACCAGCGTAACCGTTGCCTGGACTGTTATTTGAATTCGCCGAACGACGACAGGCCGGAGGACAAGCTTTACTTGGAAGATGAAATGATCGCGAAAGCCAATAGCGAATTCAGCGATCAATTCGCCGCCGGGGACGCCTCGGGGCAAATGTTTGCGTTTCGGGAATGGCAGACAGCCCTGGATGGCATTGCCAACGCGGACGTGGATGCCATGCAGAATCCGAACAATTTTTATGCTTTCGACCAGCAGCGGGCCAAGGATGAACTGGCCTATCGCCGGATGCTCAAAGCCGAATTGGATGCGATTGATGGCACCGATGCCAACAAAGTTAAAAGTCTGGGCCGGCCGAAAAATTGAGCTGGGGCCTGTTAACACTAAAATGGCGGGTTGGCGCGAGGAGCAGGCCGGGCGGGAGCCTAGGCGCGAGCGAAGGAATGTAGCCGCAGGGCTACTCGACTGAGCGAGCAACGCCGGATTCGTGCCCGGCCGGCCCTCGCCCTTGGAGTTGCCAGCCTTTGGCCGCCTCGCTCAGCAGCCAAATCCCTGGCAATGCCAATCATCTTTTAGTGTTAACAGGCCCCTAGACCAGGCCGACCTGCTGGTAGAGACTCAAGAAATCGAAATTATTCCACGCTTCAACCATCATCCCATCCTTGAACGCGCCGAGGCACATGCCGGTGATGTCGACCTTCTTCTGCGAGGCCGGAATGCCGAGATGATCGCCGGTATGAGTGCCTTGCACCCGGCAACGCGCGGCAATCCGGTTACCCTCGGACAACGTTTCCAGGATCGAAATGTGGATATCGGGAAACGCACCCCGGAATTTTTTGAAGAAGGGCTTGAAGCCTTCAGGGCCGCGCACCGGCTTGCCGTCTTCACCCAAAATGCCTTCCGCCACGCAGTCCGGGCTGAGCATCTCGTCGATGATCTCGATGCGTCCCTTGTTCCAGACTTCCTCAAACCAACGGCGGAGGAGACCGTCTAAAGAGGCGTCTTTTGTGCTCATAAGGTGCAGCAGAATGGTCGTATACCTCAAAAGCGCGATTCAGGAAAGATAATCGGGCTGCAGGGATTTGAACCCTGGAGTTCCTGCCACTTTTGCTTAGTGGTGCTAAAAGAGCAAGAAAACTGTCATAATCTCGTCCGGGTTTGCGATTATTGGACAATCTATGGCGCAACCCAAATTTCTCTTTCTTACCTTGGCTCTGATTAATCTTTGTTCCCTCCAGCTTATCGCTCAAGCGATCTCTCCCGACCGGCATTGGGAAATTACGATGGCATTTGAATCTACTCCAGCCCCGGCCGCTTCGGTTAGCGCGGTGCGTTTATCGGATAAGAGTTCACAGGTGCTATTTGAACAGGCCTATAATAGCAGGCCCGGCCCCGAAGTTCAGGACCTTGAGGCAATAAAGTGGACGAAGGACAGCAAGGCTTTCTTTATTCCCATTCATGGAAGGAGGTGTGAGGACTTTAGCGTGTATGGATTGGAAAAAGGGCGATGGAAGGAGGTCTTGCGTGATGATTCTTCCTCGGACGAGAGGATGGTCTGGAACAGTGTAACAGGCGACAATCGATATTACTTAGTAGAGGCCGAAGCTTGGATTAGACAGAATGTCCTCAAATGGACATTTTCCAGAGGAAACGGGAACGTAGCTGTTTTCTATCACCGTCTGGAGGTGGGACCGAGCGGAATAGTCCTGAGATTTGTTTCTGGAAAAATTGAAACAGGAGCGAACGGAAACTTACGCAAATGAATTAATCGGGCTGCAGGGATTTGAACCCTGGACCTCTTCGTCCCGAACGAAGCGCGCTACCAAACTGCGCTACAGCCCGGATAAACCGGTGTCATTTCCGCTTTTCCCCGTATCGGCGAATGGAGCGGAAAAGCTATAGTCGCAGATTTGGCGCGGCAAGCAAGCTCAACCCGGGGTAGTGGCCTCTTTTGAAATCGCCCCTGGAAGTCTTCGATTGCAACCCTGAGCTAAACCGGGCATCTTTGGGTATGCCTACACGTTCAAGCAAGCCAAAGGGAATCCCGAAAGACGTAAACCAGAATGCGGCCCGGATAGTGGCTATGACGACGGGCCAGCCGATACCGCAAAACGTCCTTTCAAGCCAAACTGCCAGCGATGAACTAAAAAAGCTGCGTAGCCAAGCTGCCTCCATTCTTGGGAAATTAGGGGGAAGCAAGGGAGGAAAGGCGCGGGCAGAGAACCTGACTGCTGCTCGGCGCAAAGAAATAGCCAAAAAAGCGGCTCTTAGTCGCTGGAAGAAGCGTCCAGCGTAGGCAGGTCAATTTGAACCGCCACTCCCTTTTTAGGTAAAATATCGTCCATCATAGCCATAAATTTATTCCATTTATTGCCTGTCTTTCCCAAGCAAGCCTGCTGAATTTTCAAAACCGTAAACATTTGTTGAGAAAATAGTTTTGATCCGCTCTCATCAAGCCACTGTTGATTTAAATGCGATCTTCTGCCCTTGCTGTTTTTTGGATTTCTTCGATCAAATTCTTCCTTTAGTCCAGGAACCAATCTTTCATAAATTAGGTCATTGGTATAATGACCTACTACGCTGTATCGGTTTTTGGCCATCCCCGGCCATTCCCATCCTTTGAGTTTATAAATGTTTTCATAATACTCATCGGGAAATCTCTTAAACCAAGAAGCTAGGTCTTTTCGGAGTATCTGGTCAAAAATAGCTCTTAAACCATCGGCGGGGCGCAATTTTTGATAACCCGTGGCCTCGTCAACTAGCGCCGTAATGCCTACTTTGGCAAAAGCTCTCAAAAGAATTTCGCATTGATCTGCGATAATCCGTTGCCGAATGCTCAGGCTATCGCCCAGGGCGCTGCGGGCTTCCAACATTCCCTCGCAAATGTCTGCCAGCATTTCGGCGTTGTGACCATTGATCTTTCTTCCTTTCCAACGGGCATTTATAGGCAAAAAGTGGTCCTGAGTCTTGTCCTTGAATATCAATGGCTTAAGTTTTTTATTGTTCAATAAACGAGTCATTCTGGACCCAGGCTTTTGACCGCTTTCTGGAACTTCAGGATCAACCAACCGAAGGGCCTCTTGCATTCCTCGTCCTGAAATGAGGCGCTGCCCATCGTGCGTGACAAAACAGGGGATCGAAACAACGCCAAGGTTTAACACGCCCTCGCACAAGATTTCAGGAAGTTCCTTATTCCATCGAGCCTCGGCCCCCATCTTAGCAATCTCCGATCTTTGCTTGCTCGATAATGCTTCTGCCCTCGCTACTCCGCCGTTTGACTTTTCGTTTTCTAATGCGTCCATGCTTGATTCTTTATTGTTTGTGCTTGCCATCTTAACATCGCAAGCATACGGTGTAAACAAAAAAATGCTTAAAATTATAATTGACAATGCTTAGACGTTCAAGCATATTGTCTCCATGAACAAGCTAAGCACTGAAGAACGGACAAAGGTAATCGCCTGCTTTGTCGAGGGAAATTCCATGCGGGCAACTAGCCGAATGACCGGCATTTCGCGTAAGGGAGTGGATAGGCTTCTCTGTGATCTCGGGGCAGCTTGCTCGGAATACCAAGACAAAGTTTTCCGCAATCTCACCTGTAAACGTCTCGAATGCGACGAGATTTGGAGCTACGTGGGATGCAAGGAAAAGAATGTTCCCGATGACCAAAAGCACCAAGGCCGGGGCGACGTTTGGACGTGGATTGCGATTGATTCGGAAACGAAGCTAGTCCCGTGCTGGTATGTCGGCAATCGGGATGCGGCGGCGGCTTACCATTTTATCCATGATCTCGCGGGAAGGCTCGCCAATCGCGTTCAGTTGACCACAGACGGCTTTCGCCCCTACCTGTACGCCGTCGAGGACGCTTTCGGTACTGAAATCGACTACGCGCAACTGGTGAAGATTTACGGTACCCCTGAGAAGAGTCAGTACAACGCGGACGTTCGCTACTCACCCGCCGTTTGCATGGGTGCAAGGAAAGCCAAGATCATTGGCCGACCGGTCTACCAGCACGTTTCCACCAGCATTTGCGAGCGCCAGAATTTGACGATGAGAATGTCCATGCGGCGGTTTACCCGGCTGACAAACGCCTTTTCAAAGAAGATCGAAAATCATGAACATTCGATTGCCATCCATTACATGTACTATAATTTCTGCCGCATCCACCAAAGCCTGAGAGTTACCCCGGCCATGGAAGCAGGTGTAGCGGATCACGTTTGGAGCTTGGAAGAGGTCATTGATCTGCTAGGCTAAATGCAAAATTTAACTTGCCCACAAAGCCGTTTCTCTTAATGCTCCAATTGCGGTTGCTGAAAATTCCGCCATATTTTGCTTATGGATCATCCTCAGTGCATACAATTCCGCGTTCTGCTTAAGGCAGATCAGTGCGGTCATTGGGTTGCTCACGCCTTAGAGGTAGACGTGGTGGCCCAAGGACGGAATCTTGCCGAAGCCAAGAGTGCTTTTGTAAAGACGATGATTGGACATATCGTCTTAGCCTTGAAAAAACAGCGCGTTCCTTTTGAGGGAATTGGAAAGGCTCCAAAATCTGTTTGGAATCTCTTTGAAAAAGGAGAAGAGCTTTCCAATCCGATTATGATCCCGGCCTCTGCTCGTCGCAAATTCAGAAATACTGCTCCAATCTTACCGGAAAGCATAATGGCCCGCGTGGCCTAAAAAGGCACCGGTTGCAAGGGAGACTTGGGTGCCCGTTCCATTTGGTAGCTGGCCCACTTTAAGGCGAGTCCTTCATGTACTTGGGGAACATGGAGTGGAAATAAATGAGTTAGGCACCATTTCCATGCCAGATACAAACGTTGGGCATACTTACGCGCTGGAAATAACGCATGATGGGAAAGTGCACTACGCCATACTTCAGGTAAATTCGACTCAGGAGAGAGCTACACCATCAATCCTTAGCCACCTCTGCAGGCGACTGAAGCTCAGTAAAGATATTTTCGATCTGGACTTACCCGAAGATTAGGCCTTTTGGGTCTAAAAAATCAAAAGAGGCCACTACCCAACCCGGGGGGAATCTGGCGGGCTATTTCCGTTCGGCATTTTTTGCAAGTTCCTGCAAAAAAAGGTTTTCCCCGGCCCCCTACGGTCTATTGTCCTCTTTGTCAAGCTGGCTCGATGAACATTGCTTTACTTCACTATTCTTTTTGGCCCGAAAGCGGCGGAGTCGAGCATGTCATGCGCGATCAGGCGAATATGCTGAAAAGTGCCGGCCATCAGGTGAAGGTTTTCGCCGGAGTCGGCCGGGATCCGGGTGAAGGCTATGTGGTGGAGATTTTGCCTGAACTTGCTCCAGAACACGAACTCAATTCCGCGGTTCGTTCCGTGCTGGAGCGCGGACAGTCCGACCATAATTTCAGCAAATACCGCACGCTTCTCATTGAGACTCTTGACGCCGCTTTTTCCGGTTTCGATCTTGTTTTGATCCACAATGTTTTCACAGTTCATTTTAATCTCGCGCTGACCCGTGCTCTGCACGATCTCGCCTCCCGTCATAAAATGGTTGCCTGGACCCATGATTTCACCGCGACAAACACCGATTACGCCCTGCCCAATCCGACGCAACCACCGTGGAACCTCATGCGCATGAGTTCCCCCGACGTCACCTACGTGGCCATCTCCGACCTGCGCGCGCAGGAGATCGAGACGTATCTCAAGCCCGCCATCACAGCGCACATCATTCCCAATACGGTCGATCCAGGCCGTGTCTTCGACCTCACGCCCGAAATGCGCGAATCGCTTCGTTCTCTCCTGATCTATGAACGGGATTTTGTGTTTCTTGTGCCGTCCCGGCTCATGGTGCGCAAGAACATCGAATTTGCCGTCGATGTCATCAAAAATCTGATCGAACTCAAACGCGATCCTCTTCTCCTCATCACCGGTGTGGGCGATTCCAACAGTACCGCCGCCAAGCATTACGGCGATTTCTTGCGTCAGTCTCTGCCCAAACATCTGCTGAACCATATCGTTTTTGTGAGTGATTTCTTTACCGTTCACGATGATACGTTGCGTGACCTCTATCTGCTGGCCGATTGCCTCCTCTATCCGTCCAGACAGGAAGGTTTTGGACTTCCCGTCGTCGAGGCCGCTCTTTATCGTCTTCCCGTCTTGTGCAACAACGTTCCAGCGTATCGCGCCATTGGCGGCGACGAGGCCTTTCTTCTCGACGACCTCGCCAAATTGCCGGCGGCTATCGCTTGGCTCGAGGCTCAGCCGGTTTTTCGCCAGCAACGCAAATGCCGCCGGATATTTGATCCGACGGTCATTTTTCGTAAATACTACCAGCCTCTTTTCTCGACCCTCATGCCGAAACTCTCTCAACCCATATCTTCATGATCCAGGAAATCACCTACGGCGGCTGGAAGCGCAATCTGCGCCTTCATGCCGGCGCCACTGAACTTGTCATCACGCTGGACGTTGGCCCGCGTGTTATCCGGTATGCCTGTGGCGATGGTCCCAACGCTTTTGCCGAAATCTCCGGACAGATGGGCGGCAGTGGCGAGAATGAATGGAAAATCCGCGGCGGTCACCGTTTTTGGACCGCGCCGGAAGGCGACCATTCTTATGATTTGGATAATGGCCCCGTTACCTGGAAAGAACTGGGCGACGATGCCGTCGAAATCATTCAGCCACCCAGCAAATCGTACGGTTTCCAAAAATCGCTGAAAATTGAACTGCTGGAGCACGAACTTGTCCGTGTAACCCATCGTCTGGCCAACGTTGGAACCAAGCCGCTTACCTTCTCTTCCTGGGCTTTGTCCGTCATGGCTCCCGGCGGAGTCACGCTTATTCCGCAGCCGCCGCTCGATCTCCATCCCTCCGAGTTTGCCAGCGGCCGCGAGGTTAATGTTAAAGATTTTTGGCCGAATCGTGAAATCGTCCTCTGGCCTTTCACCAATCTCTCGGATGGCCGTTACGCCTACAGCGAGCATTTTCTCCGGATCAGCTATCATCCCAGTAAACCGGCCACCAAAATCGGCCTGAAATTTCCCACAGGCTGGGTTGCCTATCAGAATCGCGGCTGTGTTTTCGCCAAACATTTTGCTTACGATCCCGCCCAGCCTTATCCCGATCGCGGCAGCAATTTTGAGTTCTTTACCAACCCTGACATTGTCGAACTCGAATCGCTCGCTCCGGCCCTGCCGCTTGCGCCCGGCGCTTCCGGCGAGCATGTCGAACATTGGCGCCTCTTTCAAAATGCTCCCGATCTGCGGGATGAAAAAGCGGCCTTCGGCTTTTTTGAGAAATTGCCCCGGATCGGATAACCGCCCCCGCGGCTATTCTTCCAATCGCCTCAGGCTCTCCCGCAACGACTTCTCTTTCGCGGCCAGGGAGGCTTCGAGGGCGCGCCATTCCTCCACTTTGGCCGGCGGCGCCTTGGCCAGCATATTGGCGTCGCCCAGCTTGCGGTGGGTTTGTTCGAGATCTTTTTCCACCTTGGCGAGTTCCTTGGTCAGGCGGTCGCGCTCGGCGGTCGGATCAACGAGTCCGGTGGCGGGGAGATAAAGCTGGCCGAGGGGCGCGAAGGTCATCGGGCCGGGATTGGCCGGTGCTTCCTTGAGCAGCGTCAATTCGCTGGCATTTAGGAATGCCTTTAAGACATCAATTTGATCGTTCCGTAGAGGTCCCTCCGGCAAAGATGCGGACGGCAGCAGAAGGAAGGGGATCTTTTGATTGGAAGGAATTTTGATTTCGCTTCGGAGATTGCGACCCTTATCCGCTGTTTCGTAGATATGAAAGGCGCGGAGACGATATTCTTGGGGGCGATATGACTTGGTGGGCCATTCCTCAAATTGAATCGTCTCTTTCCCAAAACCGAGCTGGTGCCAAAGTTCTTCCGTGACGAACGGAGCAAAGGGGTGAAGGAGACGCAGAACGCGGCTCATGACATAATCAAAGGTGGCGAGCGTGCCGGCGCGGGTAGGGGAATCGCTTTGGGCAAAATCGACCTTGGCTGCCTCGACAAAGCGCGAGGCGAAATCATTCCAAACAAAATCGTAGAGCGTGGCGGCTGCTTCGCTGAATGAATAACTATTGAGTTGCGCGCTGATTGTGCGAGCGCCGTCGCCTTCGATGCGGCGCCACAAGGTTTGAAGCAATTCATCGGCGAAAATGGACCGCGCATGTTTCGACGGATCGGCCTTCGGATCGATCGGTCCCTGCATGGCGCGGAAGCGGCAAATGTTCCAGAGCTTGTTGCAGAAATTGCGGCCCTCTTCGATTTGCTTTTCATCGAAGCGGATATCCTGGCCCTGCGGCGCGATGCGGATGAGGCCGAAACGGAGGCCATCGGCGCCATACTTGGCGATGAGATCGAGCGGATCGGGCGAATTGCCCAGCGACTTGGAGAGCTTGCGGCCCTGTTTGTCGCGGATCAGGCCGGTGAAATAGACATCCTTAAAGGCGAGGTTGGCCTCGAGAGTTTCGGCTTCGGTTGGCTTGTCGCCGTTGGGCTTGAAGTGAAGCCCGGCGATGAGCATCCGGGCGACCCAGAGGAAAATGATGTCGGGGCCGGTAACGAGGGCGCTGGTGGGGTAGAACTTCCGGCGCGTGCCGTCTTCGGTGCGCATGGTTTCGTAAGCCCAAAGCCAGGAGGAAAACCAGGTGTCGAGGGAGTCTTCGTCCTGGACCCAGTCTTCACCTTTGGGCTTCTCAATTTGGCAACGAACCTCATTGTTTGCCAGGATGGATGGATCGATACCAAGTGGATTTGCGGTACCTCTTGGCACTTCAATCGCTTTGGAACGATACCAAACCGGAATGCGATGGCCCCACCAGACCTGCCGGGAAATGCACCAATCCTGGATGTTGTCGAGCCAGTGTTCGTAAGTCTTGGTCCAGTGCTCGGGATGGAATTTGACGTGGCCGTCGCGGAGGAGGGCGAGGGCTTCCGCGATATTCGGATACTTGAGGAACCACTGCTCGCTGAGGCGCGGTTCGATGGGAACACCGGCGCGTTCACTGAACCCGACGTTATTTTCGTAGGGCTCTTCTTTTTCGAGGAGGCCGCGTTCCTTTAGGATTTCGGCAGAACGTTTGCGGGCTTCGAAACGCTCCAGGCCATTGAGTTCGGTTGTGTCGTGTTCGCCCGGATCATGGATCTTAGCATTGGGAGTGAGAATGCCAATAATGGGGAGATTGTGCCGCTTGCCGATTTCGTAATCGGCTTTGTCGTGGGCTGGCGTGACCTTGAGCACGCCCGTGCCAAAGCCCTCTTCCACCGCCTCATCGGCGATGATAGGAATTTCGGCGTGGTGGAGGGGACGGATCACTTTCCGTCCAACGAGGTGCGCCCATTTGCCGCCCGGTTTCACGGCGAGGGCGACGTCAGCCATAATCGTTTCCGGACGCGTGGTGGCGACGACGAGATAATTTCGGGGTTCATCCGCAAGCTGGTATTTCACATAATAGAGGGATCCCTTTTGCTTGGTGGGAATGACTTCCTCGTCAGAGAGAGCGGTGAGCGAGCCGGGGCACCAGTTGACCATGCGGGTGCCGCGGTAAATGAGGCCCTCGTTGTAGAGCTTCACGAAAACTTCCTGGACGGCGCGCTCGTAGTCCTGGTCCATGGTGAAGCGTTCGCGCGACCAGTCGCACGACGCGCCGAGTTTTCTTAGCTGCCGCGTGATGATGCCGCCGAATTCCTCCTTCCATTTCCAGACGCGGGCGACGAATTCCTCGCGGGTGAAATCGTGGCGGGTTTTCTTTTCGGTGTTGCGGAGATGCCTTTCCACCGCCGTTTGGGTGGCCAGGCCGGCATGGTCGGTACCCGGAAGCCATAGAACTTCTTTGCCTTCCATGCGGGCTTTGCGGGAGAGGATGTCCTGGAGGGTATTATTGAGAACGTGGCCGAGGGTGAGTTTGCCCGTGACATTGGGCGGCGGCATGACGATGGAGTAGGGCTTTTTCGACGACTTGGGATCGGCGCGAAAATAGCCGCCTTCCTGCCATTCTTTGTAAAGGCGGTCTTCGACTTGCTGCGGTTCGTAAGCTTTGGCCAGTTCGGGCATAAGGGTCTACGTTGACATGGTTGCGCGCGAGAGAAGATAGTCGACGCTGTCTCTCAGCGCGAGCCAGGAAGCCTCGATGATGTCGAAGGAAACGCCGACGGTGGCCCAGGTGGCGTCGCCATCGCTCGATTCAATGAAAACGCGGGTCTTGGCGGCGGTGCCGCTTTTGGAATCGATGATGCGGACTTTGTAATCGATTAGCTTCATTTTGGCGATGGCGGGATAGAAGCGCAGCAACGCTTCGCGCAGGGCGGCGTCGAGCGCGTTCACAGGGCCGTCGCCTTCGGCCACGGTGTAGACTTTTTCGCCGTTGATGAGGAGTTTGATGGTAGCCTCGCAGGTGTCTTCGTTTTTCACGCCGTTTTTGCGGATGGAAACGTGATACTCGGTCAGTTCGAAGTGGGGCTGGTATTGGCCAAGCTCCTTGCGCACGAGCAGCTCGAAGGAGCCGTCGGCGGCTTCGAATTCGTAGCCTTCGTTTTCGAGATGCTTGATCCGGTCGAGAACCTTCATGGCCTCGGGGCTTTTTTCCTCGAGTTTCAGTCCAAGCGTGCGCGCCTTGAGCATGATGTTGGCGCGTCCGGCCAGTTCGCCGACGAGAACCCGCTGGGAGTTGCCCACCCGGGCGGGCTCGATGTGCTCGTAACTGCGGGCGAGCTTGTTGACCGCGTTGACGTGAATGCCGCCTTTGTGGGCGAACGCGGCGCTGCCGACGAAGGGCGCGCGGCCGCTCGGGCGCTGATTCGCGATCTCGTCGACGAAGAGGGAGAGATCCCGCAGCCGGGCGAGATTTTCGTCGCTGACGACGCGGCGGTCCATTTTGAGTTGGAGGTTGGCGATGGCGGTGACGAGGTTGCAGTTGCCGGTGCGTTCGCCATAGCCGTTGACGGTGCCCTGGATCTGGAGCGCGCCGGCTTCGATGCCCGCGAGCGCATTGGCCACGCCCAGACCGCAGTCGTCATGGGTATGGATGCCGAACCGGGAGTTTTCCAGTCCCGCTTTTTTGAGACGACCGGCAAGTTCCATGGCGATTTTCGCGACTTCACCCGGCAGGGAGCCGCCATTGGTGTCGCACATCACGAGATAAGAAGCTCCGGTTTCGGCGGCGGCTTGGTAACACGCAGCGGTGTATTCCGGGTTTTCCTTATAGCCGTCGAAGGTATGTTCGCCGTCGAAGATCACTTCCCGGCCCTGGCTTTTCAGATAGGAGACCGTATCGCGGATCATTTTCAGATTTTCCTCCAGGCTGGTGCGGAGAATCTCGGTGACGTGCAGCTCGGACGTCTTGCAGACGAGCGTGATAACGGGCGTGCCGGCCTCGAGCAGCATGGCGACTTGGGAGTCCTTTTCAACCGGGCTGTTCGCGCGCCGGGTGCTGCCGAAGGCGGCGAGTTTGGCGTGCTTAAACTTGAGTTTTTTGGCTTCGCGGAAGAACTCGACATCCTTTTCGTTGGAGCCAGGCCAGCCGCCCTCGATATAATGCATGCCAAAGGCATCCAGGCGCTGCGCGATGCGAAGTTTATCCGCCAGAGAGAAATGGATGCCTTCACCCTGCGCACCGTCGCGCAGCGTGGTGTCGTAAAGAGTGATTTGAGCCGGATTTGACATAGATGAGATTAAATTAAAATGATTGTTTGGATGGACTGACAGGGAAAGGGCACGGTTACGGCTAAGGCAGCTCAATGCCCGAAGCATGAGGCTAGCCAAAGACGGCGCGACGGGCAACGCCGCGCGTTAGCTAATTCGAACGGCGGCAGGCGTGAGCGACCGCTTTAAAGAGGGCGGACGGGAAATGAACAATGACTCACGCATGAGCCTAACTAAAACCGATGCATTACGGGTTGTCAAGAATACGAATTAGTGAGATTATCTAGCCTCAGTTTTTGCGAAACACTTCTTTCGTTCGCTTCACGGTCCTCATCTCCTTCCTCTCCTCTTATGAATAAATCGATTCTAGCCGCATTGTTTCTTTCTTGCAGTCTCGCCATTGGGGCGGATTCGTCCCCCCCTTCCGCTCCGCTGCCCCCGGCGACAGACGATTTATCTCAATATAAAACCGCCGATGCTCTGTGGACGCATATCCAAACCCAGTCGCAAAGCCTTTCGACCGACATCAACGGTGGAAATCTGCAGGGAATCAAGACGTTGATTCCACAGATTCAGGCCAGCGCCAATGCCTTCGTTAAGCAATACCCCAACGACACCCATGTCTGGGACGCAAAGATGATTGTGGCTGGAACCGGCATCCTGGCCATGCGGATTCATCTCGCCGGCGCGCCAACGCTCGAACAGATCAGCGGACAATTTGCCGCCGTGGCCGACGACAAAGCGGCTCCTCAGAAATTGCGGGCGGAAGCAAACCTGTCGGAGATCAGTCTGGCGATACAGGGCGCGGTGGAAAACTCCGGCGATGCCGCCAAGTGGGATGCGGCTGACGCGAAAATCGCCGATTTCGAGAAGGAATTTGGAAGCGGTTTTTCGTTGGATGGCGCCCATCCCATCATTGCCGTCATCCGTTCGCAGGAAATGCAAATCCTCAAGGGCAGCGGTAACACCGCGCGCTACCAGGCGCTCGTGCAAAAGCTGGCCTCGGATCCCCAACCGGAAATTGCCGCCATGGCTCAGCAGGAACTGGCCGCGCAAAAACAATTGGTTGATCTCAAGGCCAAACCGGTCGACCTAAAATTTACCGCGGTGGATGGCGCGGCGATCGATTTGGCTAAAATGCGCGGCAAGGTTATTTTAATCGATTTTTGGGCGACTTGGTGCCCGCCTTGCCGGGAGGAAGTGCCGGATGTCGTGGCGGCGTACAAAAAATATCATGATCAGGGCTTTGAAGTGGTCGGAATTTCGCTCGACCAAAACAAAGACTCCCTGCTGGCCTTCACCAAGCAGAATGGGATGACCTGGCCGCAATATTTCGACGGCAAGGGATGGGATAACGCCATCAGCAAAAGCTTTGGTATCGACGCCATTCCCGCCATGTGGCTGGTGGATAAGAAGGGGATGGTTGTGACGACAGATGGCCGCGACAACCTCGCCGGGCAAATCGAACAACTGCTGAAGTAGAAGACATCCGCCATCGACATCGCCTTAACCTGAATGTAACTTAAGGCATGCAAATTCATATCAGTCCCCGCGACGTCAAACTGACGGCGGCCATTCATGGTTATGTTGCGCAAAAAATCGAAAATCTGGAACATTTCGGCCTCGGCTTGATCGGAGCCCATATCGCGCTTTGGCACGATGACAAACGGGCCTACAAGCACGCTTTCGTGGTCAAGGTGCATCTGGCCTTGCCCGGCCCCGATATTTACGCCGAAGATCATGGGCATGATCTTTACCAGGCCATTGACGTGGTGACAGACCGGTTGGCGGAGCAATTGCGGCACCGCAAAAGCCGGTTGGTGAAAGGCTCTCGCGAGAAAAGCCGCAAGGAAAAAATCCGGCGCCAGATCGCGCTGGCGTAATGGGTCCATTCTCAAACTTAGGACCGGCCGGTTTTCCGACCACTCTTACTTGAATTCACTGCGAAAAGCATTAATCCCCTGCCGAACGTCCTGCATCATGAGCGAAACGGAAGCCATCCGCTCCATGCCGTGGAGATAAGCGATATTGGCGGTGGAAACGAGATCTTCGCGCCAAACCAGTGTTTCCGTCTTGCCATTGACGTTGACGGGCCAAAGTTTTTCGAGCTCAACGTCGGCGTAGATGCCCGAATTGATGTAAAACTCGATATCCGCGGACTGAATGGCGGTACCATTGGTAATCTGATAAATCGCGCCGGTACCGAGCGCGCCGTCATTTTCGACGTCGAAGCACTCATAGTAGAGATTGGCGGGCGCGAGTTTTAATGAGCCATACAGCGGCGTTTGGCTGAAAAGAGGATGAAAATCGGCGTACATTTTTGAATCGGAACGGATCAATTGAACGATTTCGTTGAAGGGATGGATATCGCCATCACTCATGGAATAGGTGTCGCTGGCAAACCTCCCGCCGAGAAAATTATTAACGCGCCCGGCCAGAACCTGGCTCCAAAAATTGGCGAAAAGAGTCTTCCCGCCGGGATTTTGCGCCTTGAGGGCGGCAATGCCTTGCGCCTCCTCCCTGCTGATTTGCAGGGAAGGGCTATTCGGATCGAGACTGGCTGTCGCGCTAATCAGATAACCAACGGAATTGTTATCGGGCAGGCTGCTCAAAGAGCCAAAATCGGTGGGAGTGAGCTTGGCGGGGAGGGATTGATGCATCCAAACCTTGAGTTCGGGATGGCTGGCTGGATTCCAGGTTAGCAGCTTGTGCGCGACCTCGGCCGGGGCGGCATCGATAATGTAAAGTGACTGGGCCGTGATGCCTCGTTGGAAATTAGGCAGACCGCTGCGCGGCTGCAGGATTTGTCCTCCGGCGAGCGCGTCGATATTAACCGGTGTGCCGGCGAAGGCGCTGAAAGCGAGATCGCTGCTAACGTCGGCTTGGAGCGGAGCGGTGAGCGCGAGGCCCGCGCCGAACAAAACACCGAGCGGGAAGAAGAAATGAGGACACAGGGGATTCATGGGGATGAAAGGGGGTAGGACTGGAGATTTAGAGACGGAAACTGCCGTTGCCAATAAAAGATTCCTGCGCCTACTTTGCGGATAGCCTCTACGGCTTCAGGCAGTTTCGCAGTTCGGTTGCGCAGGAGGCAATGTCACTCTCGGGGATGCCATTGATTTGCCCGGCCAACGCGTAGTCTTTGGCCGTGACTTTGTGGCCGGCGGAATGGGTGCAAAGGGAGAGATGAATCGTCCGGTAACGGATATCGATATCGGGATGATGGTTGGCCGCCTCGGCAAGGGCAGCGATTTTGAGCACAAGGGCAATGGCTTCCACAAAGTCGGCGCGCTCAATCGTGCGGGTGAGGGCGTCACCCTGTTGCGACCAGCCGGAAGGAGGGGTCTGATTCATTTATTTATAACGGTAGGACCTATCCCAAAACCCGCAAGAGCCGTCTGGGCAGTGGTTTATTTTGCTCCCGTTCCCCCATCGCGCATAATTAACCGCGATAGAAGCGGAAATTTCCGATCCGATCTGGAGTTTAAAAGAACTGGTTGGCTGTTATGTTGAGGCATGTTCGCGCGAGCGATCCTCTTTCTTGCTCTCGCAATGATAGTGTTCACGGATATGGGCGTATGCCAATGATTCAACCAAGCTTCCTTTGTACAAAGCCAATGTTGTTCTTCCCCTGCTTAAGAAGCTTTCAGCCCCTGCTAATCCGGCATTAGATAAGGTTGAGCAAATCCTGGGCCCAGTCGGTGGAGCAATAGGTATGGCCGGGGTGGGGGGACTCGACTACAACTATACGTTGGATGATAAAAGTGAGGCGATGGTGCAAGTAGAGGGCTGTCCTGGCCACGAGTTGATTTCTATCGGCGTGTTTAGACCGGGAAAAAAGGACGAATGGCTTTACGTGCGGCCTCTCAAGTATTCAAACTGAGCCACGACCGCCGCCTGCGCCGGAAGAGGAACCTTGCCGCGACCGGCCAGACCTGATTTTCGGGTAGAGGCTGTCCAAAAAATAGGCGTAGGTCACGTGACGAGTCGAATTTGGGCCGAATCGAGGCGCAAGCGACGAGGTGCTGCGGACGGCGGAAAAGCTTCGCCGTAAAAAGCCTGCCGTGCGCGGCACCTCCTCGCTCGGCTCCCTGCCCCAGGGCAAAATTCCTTTCGGCGTGACCTGCGCCTATTTTTCGGACAGCTTCTAGGCTCCATTTCCTTTCCCATGCAGGACGAAATTTTCAAACTCAAAGAAGAAATTCTCGCCGCCATCTCCGGTGCCGCCGATGCCGCCGCGCTCGAGGAGGCGCGGATACGTTACCTCTCGCGCAATGGATCGCTGCCGCAATTGCTCGAGAAAATGGGCGCCGTGCCGAAAGAGCAGCGGCCGGTTGTGGGCAAGGCGGCGAACGAAGCCAAGAGCGCCATCGCCGCGGCCTATGAATCGCGCAAGGCGGAATTGACCGCCGCGACGGAGGCGGCTGATTTCGATCCGACCTTGCCGGGACGCTATGAAGCGCCCGGCTCGCTTCATCCCGTCTTGCAGGTGCGGGACCGCGCCATCGAGATTTTCCGGCGACTTGGATTCGCGTTGGCCGACGGGCCCGACATCGAAAATGAAGTCTTCAATTTCGACGCGCTGAACACGCCGCCGGACCACCCGGCTCGCAATGAGCAGGATACCTTCTATTTGAAGGAAGACGGCCTTGCGCCGAGCCAGGGACTTAGCCCCAAGAGCATGGGCGGGCGCCGGCTCATGCGAACGCAAACCTCCACCGTGCAGATTCGCGCGATGCTGGAGCGAAAGCCGCCCATTCGGGTTATCGCCCCGGGCCGGTGCTATCGCCGCGACGAGATCGACGCGACCCATGGCATGTCGTTTTTTCAGATGGAAGGGCTCGTCGTCGATGAAGGAGTCACGCTGGCCGACCTCAAGGGAACGCTCGAATATTTCTTTTGCGAGTTGCTGGGCGAGGATCTCAAATTCCGGTTCCGGCCCCATTTTTTCCCCTTCACCGAGCCGAGTTTCGAAGTCGATTGCGCGCGTACCGGCAGCCAAGTCAAGGGTAGGGAGTGGCTCGAAATCAGCGGCTGCGGCATGGTCGATCCTGAAGTCTTCCGGCAGGTCGGTTACGATGCGGAAAAGTATACCGGCTACGCTTTCGGATTCGGGATCGAGCGGATCGCCATCATGCGCCATGAAATTCCCGATTTGCGTTTCTTCACCGAAAACGACGTCCGCTTTTTGCGCCAGTTCAGCACGCGTCTTGATCGGTAACAGCCTCTGGAGGTTTTCGTCCCGGTTTGTCCCGCCCTCTAGGCGAAGGGCGGACGCATGGAGAGAGCGTGAAGGAATTTACGGGTCTCTTTGTACGTCGATCAAACAGGAAAAAAAGAGTGCCAGCAGTATCGGCCACAAATACATTAACATATTTCACTTTCTTCTTGGATGCGCTGTATCTAGGCTTCCAATCATGATAAGAAATTGCAAATTTCTTACCACGTCCAGATTAGCTTCAATCATGCCACCTCGCAAATCATTCCACGTTATACATTGTCATAGAAGCAATTGCATAAATTGATAGCTGGCTGGCTGCGGCATATTTTTTAGGCGACCCGGGTAAAATCCAAGATTTCTTCGTTTCGATCGGAGATAATGCCCGACAATCGTTCGGGCATTCTTGCGTGGGTGCCCTCTCTTCTTTACCCGCAGGTATTCCGGGTTATGCTCGTGCTTGCTGGTGGCCGGTATGGCGAAACGATCCAAGCATAAAAAAGCAACTGGTGGTTATGGTTCTATGCCGGAGGTCAGAAAAGTTGCCTCGGTTTCGTCCCAGCCAGTTGGGTTGCGCCATGATTGGCTTTTCGGGCTGATTCTCGTTCTGGCGGTCATTTTGACTTATACGCCAGTGTGGCAGGCCGGATTCATTTGGGATGATGACGAGCAACTAACGGGTAATCCGTGTATCGCCGGGCCACTCGGTTTGAAAGAGATCTGGACGACGGTTCACGCCGGATATTATCCGCTGGTGTTGACCACATTTTGGGTTGAACACGCGATTTGGGGATGGGCTCCCTTGCCTTATCACATCGTGAATGTTTTGCTTCACGGCGTGTGCGCGGTTTTGCTTTGGCGGATTTTACGGAGCTTGCAGATGCCGGGGGCGTGGCTCGGCGCGGCGCTCTGGGCCTTGCATCCGGTGCAGGTGGAGACGGCGGCATGGGTTACGGAATTAAAGAATACGCAGTCGGGGATATTTTATTTGTTAGCCATCCTGTTTTTTCTTCGATGGCAGGACCGGGAAATCCTGGGTGAAAAGGGAGCCGGGGGGGATTATGCGCTGACCTTGGTTTTCGCGCTGCTGGCGATTTTGAGCAAGCCTTCCACGGTCATTCTCCCCGCCGTGCTCGGATTATGTTGGTGGTGGAAGGGTGGTGCATGGAATCTGCGGATTATGCTGAGGCTGGCACCCGTTATTCTGATTTCCGCGGGAGCCAGTCTTTGGGCGATGGTGGAACAAAAGTTCCATGCGGGCGCCGAGGGTTCGGAGTGGGCGCAGAATTGGCCGGACCGTTTGGTGATCGCGGGCAGGGCCGTTTGGTTTTACTTGGGCAAGCTAGCTTGGCCTCATCCCTTAATATTCATTTATCCAAGATGGCAGATTGCAGCCTCGCAGCCGCTCTCCTACTTGCCGCTGGCCGCGGTGGCGCTGGTTCTGGCGGTTTTGTGGCGCTATCGAAATCAGGGCCTGCGGCCGGTTTTTTTCATCTTTGCCTATTTTCTTATCGCGTTGTTTCCGGTGCTCGGTTTTTTCGATTTCTATTTTTTCCGTTTTTCATTTGTGGGCGATCATTTTCAATACCTGGCCAGCATGGGGCCCCTGGCGCTGGCGGGAGCAGGATTGGCGATGCTGGCGGACTTCGCCCTGCCGGGAAAAATTTGGCTGCGATCCGGTTTGGGCACGGGACTCTTACTGATTTTGGCCGTGGCGAGTTGGCGCCAAATCGGGATTTACCAAAATCTCGAAACACTTTGGCTCGATACCCTGGCGAAAAATCCTGACTGTTGGATGGGGCATAATAATCTGGGCAATATTTTCGCCGAACAGGGACAGATAGATGATGCCATGGTCGAGTATCAGAAGGCTCTCGATCTTAATCCCAATTACCCCGATGCGCAAAACGACCTCGGCGCGGAACTTCTGCAAAAGGGCCGGATGGACGAAGCGATCGCGCATTTTCGCAAAGCGTTGGAAATCGATCCCGATTATTCCGAAGTTCACTACAATCTCGGTTTTGCCCTTCTGCAGGAGGGACGGGCCGGCGAAGCCATAGTCGAGTTCCAGAATGCCTTGCGCTTGAAATCAGACTATCCCGAAGCGCAGGATTGTTTGGCTCAAGCGCAAGCCATGGCCCGGCAAAAGGGAAGCAATTAATAAAGCATTTAAGATCTAGTACTCTTACTAAATTGGAGACGAAAAATTCATGGCGAAATGGCTGGCAAAGAAAAAAATGGCGAGCCGGGACGCTCCCACAAGAATCTCCTTAACAGATGAGGGTATTCTGGAAATGCCAGTCTGG
>DATJMI010000070.1:0-36250 GCA_035508775.1 Methylacidiphilales bacterium | reverse complement strand
TGTAATTGCGCTGATCTAGAATCGCAAAACTGAGAATACACATTGACCGAACGTCGATCATCAAAAGCACCTGGCCGCGTATCAGTGTCCAACCGCCGTTACCGTCCGGCGCATAGTAATAATTATTGAGAGTTACGTCGTCGGCTTGATACCAATCGCCCGCCGCCACGTCATCCCATTTCCGGGTGATGTAGGCTCCATTCAAGTCTGCCGTGCGCGGGCCGTGGTGAATATTCCTCATCTCGCGAACTTCGTGTCTCACCGCGTTTCGAATCACACGTGGGACATACGATTTACTGGCCGGAAATAGCCCCTCGTAGTGGGACTGAATGTCCGCGCTGAGCATCCGATTTTCGAGGACGTGACGCCATGCCTGGCTGACTCGCCCGTTGAATTTGACCGCATACCCTATAACGAGGTCCACGTCATTTTGCGGAATGTCGGGGCTACGGAAATTTCCCGAAGAGATCGCGCGACGGTCTTTCAATGCTGCTATGTTTCCATCGGCGGCGCGCCACGCCTCCTCTTTTCTGATCCAGGCACAGGCGAGGGCCGATTCAGTTTTGGCCAGCATTGCACCACATTTCCAGAGGGCGCGGCGCATGAGTTTTCGCGCTTTCTTAAGGGGGACTCCGGATTGTCCAAGTTCCTCCATCTGCTCAAAGGCCGTCTGCCAAAGCATCACCTTTTCATCGTCGGTGGGCACGCCTGGCTGCCGGATTTGAGAAGCATAGCTTAGCAACAGTGTTTCCGCGTCACGTTCTGCTGAATGTAAACGCGCCGCCTTCGCGCGTCCGCGTGGATTGGCATCGAGATAAAGATCAAGCCTGTCCCACTGCTCTTCTCCCGCGTCGCGGTCCAGCGTGCGTTGAAAAAGCGTGCGCCAATGACGGCTCGTGATTTCAAAACCGAAAACCCGTTGATATTGCCGTAAGCCGATTTCTTCGAGAGCGCCGCCTTTCATCCCGGACGCAAACTCCGCCAGCGGCCGCGCCATCGCCTCGCGCAATTTCATCGCCCTCTGTTGAATGGGTCCCGCCAGTTGACCAACCGGGACCGGCGATTCAAAACGGCGCGGCGGATCGGCAAGCAAGTGCTCGGCATTCCGGTAACCTTTGGCCTTGGCGCGGCGCTGGAGTTTGGCCTGCATCGAGGAAGGCAGTACCGCAAAAGTCCAGGCATTCGCTTCACTGCCGCGCATAAGCTGCTTGCCTTGTACCGGCACAACCGAGAAGAGGGCTTGATGCACACTCTGACGGGAAGCGCCCAGGGCGGCGGCGATTTGTGAGACGGTGAACATGGTTACTGCTGCGGCCTCGGAATTTCCGGGAATTGCGACACGTCGCCGCCCAGCCTTTTTATTTTATTGAGCAATGCCGTCCCCCGTTCTTCCAGTGCCCGGATATAGGCCACATGAGCGTCGCGCGCCTCGATGTACTCGCCCTTTTTGTTGATAGTTTCTTCCTGATTTTTTTCTGCCAATCGGACCGCTCCAAATAGGTATGCGTAGATATCCGAAGCCTTAATATCTTGCAGTCCTTTCGCCATTGCCTCCGTGGCGCGGAGTTTCACCTTTTCAAGCTCTGCATCTCCCATTTGCAGGATACCACACCGGGCGGCGAGCTTTCGGAGAAGAGATTCGCATTCTGGATCAGTTGACAGGCATCCATATAAAATGGTGATCTCTCGGAGAGACGTTACGTGCGCATCGGGGGTCATATCATGATTCCTTTCTTGTTGGTTATGGTAATTTTCAATGCTTCAGATTGGTTACGCTCGCCTCAAGCTGACGCAAGCGCTGTTCGAATGAACGAACCTGCGCCGAATTGGCCTCATTCATTGTTTCCAGCGTTGAGATGACCATCTCCATCATCGAGGGATCGTTCGTCGATTTAAATTTTTCCAACACCGCCCGTAACTGCTCGCGCTCCTGCTTCGGCAGAGTCGATCCAAAAGCTTCCAGGTCGCGCGCCACTCCGGTCGTTTCCGTGCGCGCGTCTTTTAGTTGTGCGGTCGTCACCGCATAAGCGCCTTGCGCATGGTATTTGTCTAGATCGGCTCTTAGCCTGGTCACCTCGGCGTTGCTTAAGCCCAAAGTCACCGCATGGGCAATTTTATCGGCCACGCCATCCGCATCGATCTGACTGATCGCCGCCTTCGCCTGCGCCTTGCGGTCGTCGGTCTCCGTTGGATTTTCGACAATTTCCTGTGCTTTTTCCCGGTAGGTGTAACGCTCCGCCTCCCGCTTTTCGAAAGCTGCCTTTGCCTCTGCGGTGTTGTCTTTATTCCGCTCCTGTATCCACGCGGTCGCATCGGTTACGGTCAATGTCCCGGATTTCACCCCAAGCGCCTGCAACTGAATTTCCAGCGCGGCGAGATGATTTTTCATCTCTTCCAGTTGTGTGCGGTTCTGCGCTGAATCGGACTCGGATTTTTTCATGTCCGCAGCCAGGGCAGCCATCGTGCCCTCGTATTGACCAATGGCGTCGAGTTGTTGTTGAATCTGCGCCGCCTGGTCACGGTTGAATGCCGCGCCGCTCACATCGCCGCTACCATCCGCATCTTTCTCCTGTTGCCGGTATCCAGCCATTTGACCCGCCAGCGCCTTTTTCTGCGCCGTGAACGTTGGGCCGCTTTGCGCTTCCTGGATGAACATTCCCGGTACCCTGTCCATCAAGTCCTGCATTTGCTGTTGCTCTTCCGGTGAAAGCAATCCGCTGAACGATTTTTTCTGTAATTCCTCAAGCTGGGCTTGAGCCGCCTGGGCGTCAGTCGGAATGCCGAGAACGCCGATCCGGGCTTGCTGGACTTCGTCCTGTTGGTGCTGAAGTTCCGCGTCGGAATCGGACATCTCCTTTTGCTTCGCGATTATTTCGTCCTGTTGCTGCTTAATCTCCGCTTTTTTATCGTCGATTTTTTCTTGCGCCTGATCCGCATCGAATTTCTGCCGGATGGCGAGCCGCTTGGCGTCGAACTGGCGCTTGATTTCATCAACTTCATCCGATGATTTGCCTTGTTCCGCCTGGGCTTCCTGCTCATTGAGTGCCGCGATTTGCGCGGCCAGCTTCGCGCTGCGGAGTTCGTCCTGGGCGGCCTGTAGTTCTTTCGTGGCCTTGATCTGGGCTTGGAGTTCCTCCCGCGCCGCTTTGTAGTTTGCGATAATCGCCCCCATCGCGCTTTCGATGGATTGTTTGGTGATATCCGTCCTTTGCTTAAGGTCGTCGAGCGTCTGGCCAATTTCATCGACACCGGTCTTGGCCTCTTCTTTTTGGTTGCTCGTTGAAAGCATGATAGTGCCGATGATCGAGCCAATCACCGACGCCGCCATTATCACCGCCCCAATTTCCGGGTTGACCGCTTCCATCGCTTCGCCCAGCAACCGAGCCGCCATCGCCTCGCCCATAAGCGCTTGAGTCCCTCCCTCGGAAAGTTCGCGGATGGAATGCAGGATGTGCTGGGAAGCGCGGAAACTCGTCAATTTCTGCGCTGCTTCCCCAGCCGCTTCACCGAGATTCTTTTGCGACTCTCCGGCGTCATTAGTGGCACCCTTGACATCTTGCAATGCTTGCTCAGCTTGCTGTGCGCCTCTGACCGCATCGGAGGCATCGATGGTTGCCCTTATTTTAAATTCGGCGTCGTTGGCCATTTTTGATGGGGGCTGGGGAAACTGGATTTAGGGGTGAACCGGATTTTTGGGTTAGGCTTCCGAATGGGCCAAAATGGGGGTCTTGTGACCGCGCCCGCTTCGACGGGATGCCGTTGCATTTCGTTTCAACGGGGCTTTTCTTTCTCCGGGAAGGGTCAGATACTGGGCAAACTGTCGTAGGGCATCCTGGAGCCTGCCCCGGTGCATGATCGCAACCTGCAAATTCCTTCCTTCGTCGTCCACGTCCTCTACGGGGTAGGCATCGATGAATAGCACCGCCAGGTCTGCCTTTCCGATCTGCTCAAAAAGGCAATTGATCTGGGCATTTCCCCTGGGCGTGTACCAGCCGGGCAGGTTGAATGTGTTGCGGAGGGAGATCGCGCCTTCGTACTGCCGCAAGGCGTCTTGAAGCTCGTATCCCTCGTGGCCCCAGAGGTCGATCAAAATGGTCTCTTCAGGTTTTAGGGTGAATTTTTCGAGATAACGGATCGCTGCGATAAGGGTCAATTTCATGGTAAGATTTCCTTTTTGGATTGGTTTCTGGATTGCTATCAGCGGCGGTTTTTTCCCCGGCGTGATTCGGCCTCGGATGAGGCGTGGTGATCTTGATCCGCGATGGCCTTATTGATAATTGCATCCTCCAAGGCGCGGTAGGCAACGTTGCAAGCATCGCGCGCCTTGAGCACGCGCACCTGTGTGCGGCGGAAATTCTTGGAGGGTGGGGGCGGCGGCGGTATGTACCTGCGTAGCTGAAGGCCGGCTGCGCCTGATTCCACATCGACCATTAAGACACCCTTGAATCCGTCTTTCAGGAGCGCCCTGACTGGCTTCTGATCCGATTTTGGAAGAGCGGCCAAGATTTCAGATTGAGAGCGTGGGCCGCCTACCAGGGCGGCGACATCCACTGGGGCGTATATCTCGTCAATATCGACATAGTCATCGGTGTCCATCGTGATATAGACTGGCAACGGCGCTGATTTTTTACTGACTTTGGCTTTGAGTCTGCGTGACATAGTAAGATTTCCTTTTGGAATTGGTTTTCTGACAGACACGGCATCAAATTGGTTTGGCTCTCTGGGTGCTCTGCTTCCGCAGTTCCAGGACACAGACGCTTGAGGCGACATAGAAAACGAGCACCGGCTTGAATCCTTCCACGCGGGCCTGTCGATAATCGGCATGCTGTTCGCGGCTCAGGCAGTTGAAAATTTCCTCGTCAAAGAAAGGCTTATCGGAGAGCGCTGCCCGGCGCAGCGAGATTTTCCCCAGCCGCACCGTGGCCACGTCATCGCCTCCAAGTCGGTGTGCGCGCGGCTCCGGCGCGTTCTTTTCAATGTGGGGGAAAGCTGCTTGGGCGTGCATGGATCAGACCCTCTTCCTCATTTCCAAAATCGTTACGCCGGTGTCGGCGTCGATAACCAACACGGCATGGAAGCCTGCCCGGATGTACTGTCTGTATTCGTGGAGAAGATCATCGGGCAGACTTAGCAGCCTGCTCGAAAGCAGAGACCTATCCTCACTCGATGGCCCGCATGTTTCGATTTCACCCAGGACCGCCCGCGCCACGTCATCGCCATCGAGAAGCAGGTACGACCTTGGATCGTGAGGCGGCTTGCGGCGCGATTCTCCAGCGCGAGTCAGACATTCAGAACGGGACCGAACGGCTTCCAGTGAAGCATTGACCGCGCCCGCGTGCGCGATTTCCTTGACGGATGTTGTCCGTTTCACGATTTCATCCTCCGGCAGCCGGACGCAAAGCCTGTAACCGCGCGAGCAGCTCGCCCAGGAATTGCGCCGCCGCCTCTTCGTGAACGATTTTTGGGCGTGGGAGATTGCTGATTTTTTCTGCGGCCTTCCGAATTGCACGCAGGTAAAAAGCGGCACGATCTCCGCGAATTGAAGCCAGAACACACTCGACATCGCGGGCGATCTGATAAATCGCATCGAGAACATAGTGATCCGAAAAGGTCCCCGGGTTCGTCTTTTTTTCACCTTCAAGTCGGGCCACTTCGGCGATGATGCGGCGTACCTGTTGCCGCACCGGATGCTGTGTGTGGGAACGCCTTTTGGCCGCTCCAAAAAAATCTCGAGGAATTTTTTCAATGCCGCCTTGAGCCGACACCGCTTTCAGCCACCGCCTCACGGTGCGCCCGGTCACGTCGCGCCCTGTCATGCTCAGAAAACACTCAATCGCCGCGCGCTCTGCCGCCGTGCGGCCCGATGTCGCGCGTTTCACCACGTAGGCTTGCAGTGCGAACAACACGGCCCGCGTGTTCTCGACCGCGTAGGAAGAATTCGAAGAGGGCGGGGAGGCAGTCATTGTGGAAAATGGGGTGGGAAAAACCGCTGCGTAATATCTTCGGTTTCGAGTGGCGTATCGAAGTGGCCTTTTTGGTCTCCGCCTGGGCGGCGCTTATTGGCTTTCTCATAACCAAAATCCCGCTTTTGCCAGGGGCTGGCTTTCCCGGCCAGAACCGCGTCGGCGTGGGCTTTGGCATCGACCTCTCCGCGACCGTGGGCCATTTCCTGAGCCACGATGAATGCCCGGACGGCGGCGTGATCGAGTAGGCCGTTTCGGGCGTCGCGCACGAGTTGGCATAGGGTCACAAGCTCGGCCTGCTTCAGAGGCAGACCCTGCACGTGGCGGCGCGCGGCGTCACTCGCGAACCGCTCCGCCAATTCGTTTTTGGCCTCTGCGCTCATGCTCAAATGCTGCCGGCGATTAGGCTTCCGGAACCTCGGACGCCTGGGTGATTTTTCTTGAGTTGCACGGTGCAAACCTGGGTGCCTGTCCGCTCAGCAGACTCTTCACGACTTCTTCACCCGCCGCCCGCGTGCTGCCCTTGGCGATTTCACATAGGATGATAAATTCCTTCGCGGCCTTTTCTTTGATAGCGCCGCCTTGCGCGTCGCGTATGATCTGGCCGGCGGCGACGTTTTCCGCCTGTTGTTTTGAGAGGCCCGCTTTGACTTTCGCGGCCACTTGCTCATTGAAACTGATTTGAATTTCTTCGATTGTATTGATCATTTTTTTGAGGTTGTAGGTTAGATATTTCCGACTCGCCGCATCCTTGCCGCCCGCTCTTTTGGTCCCTCAAAGAGATGCGGAAAATTATTCTGTATCTCACGCAAGGCCGCGTCGTATGGAACGCCCAGGTCAGTCTTTTCCTTGACCTTTCCGAGGGCATGGTCCCGGCGTATTTGATCGTTCTCCGAGGTAACTCCGTTCCGTATTTCATAGGCGGCTTGCTGCTCCTGCCCAAGATGGCTGGGAGCAAAGGCGTTGGTGAGTTTGTGTTTCATAGGGGTTTTTTTGGGTGCTCTTTTTTTAACGCCGCGCGTTGGTGGCCGGAGGCATGAGGTCGGGCCGCTCTCTACGTACTATGTTGAAGCAGAGATCGTAATCGAACTTGGTCGTTTCCATCTTCTCATTCACGAGTGCTAAAAATTCGCGCCGCCGCGCCGCCTCCGCCTCTCGGCCTGCCACGCTGGTTTTGAGTTTCTGAGCGTCATTGGTCAGCGAGGCATGTGCCTTCGGGAAGAGGTCCGGCCTCGCATTAAACACGGCATTAAAGGCGTCGTCATACGCCATGCCGTCGGCAACGGCTTGCCGGATAAGAAGCCGCGCCTCCGCCATGCGCTGCTTCTCATTAGCCATAGTGGCTGGAGTCCCGGCGCTGGAATTGGCTACGTTGCCTCGGGCCGCCATCGAGGCTGGCAGATTGTTCCGCCAATCATCGGTTTGCAAAATGGGACCGCCTCCGGCGATGAGTTGATTCATCGTTTCCATATGCTCATCGTGGGCCTTTTCCAGATCCTCGTCTGGCGCGTCGGCAAGCTCCGGTCTGCCGATGGCCATGGCCAGCTTGCGCTTGTAAAATTGCGGCGAGCGCGACGTGGGAGCGGCCTCGTTGAACAGAGTACAGGTATTTCTTTTCATAATTTGTTTTGGATTGATTTTCAGAGAGGAACGGCGCAGAGAGCCAAAGGGCAACGCAGCAAACCAACAGTCAGGAGCGGACGATCTCCGGACGATCCATGAAGAAAGCCCAAGGCCCTCACGCGCCGTCCAATCTCTGAAAAATCGTTCATGCTTTCCCCGTTTTCCGGGCGCGCCTTTTCCGTGCCTTCGTTTTGAGGATAGAGCCTAGCGCCGGATATTTGGTTGCAACGGCTGCATACGCAGCCCTTTCACTGAGGCCCTTTGCGTCGATGATTTCCCGCGCCTGGCGCCGCGCCGTGGCCAATAACTTTCGCTGCCGAAAAAGGACGGGTGATGACCAGATGCGCCCTAGAATGGCCTCAATTTTCACGGTCACGCGAGGGCCAGGCGTGATAATTTCGGCAAGGATTTTTTGGATGGTGGAAAGCCCGATTCCCGCACGTTCGGCCAGCAGCCGCCCGGTTAAATCGGCCTTGCGCATGGCCACCCGGAGACTCTTTGTCGCTGGGTATTTGAACGAAAGCTTCATTGGTAATTGGTTACAAATATCCATGTAACCTAGCTCCTGGCAAGTTTTTTTGTTAAATAATTTTTGTGCCACGCAAAAATCCCTTCCCTTCTCGTGAGGCGGAGATTTGCAAGAGACTACGGGAATTTCGGCTGTCGACGGGCTTGTCTCAGGTTACTTTTGCGAAGCATATCGGTACCGATAGCACGAGACTGGCGAATCATGAGCATTGCCGGTCTCCACTCAAATATGGTTTGGCCAATCGGCTCGCTGATGAATTTGATGTTTGCCAGCGCTGGCTGGCTACAGGGAAGTTGCCAGCCAACGGCTATGTCGATATTGCGCCTGCGGTTGAGGCCAATTTGAAACCGGATTCGCTCTTTAGCAGCGTTTACGACAATCATCTCAGTCCCCTGGTTGATGCCTATATTGCTTTGATTGCCGAAACTTTAAAATGTCGAGAGGAGGAGGTTGACGGGGAAAAAGCTTTCCGCGTTGGCGCGAGCCCCGCCGGATCGGAGGCTTGGGATACAGTGAGGAAAATTCTTATCCAGACTGCTAAGCTTTACAACAAGAGAGATGGTAATAACTCAGCGCGGTTCGTTCACGAGCTGACTGAGCTATTAGATAAAATCTTCCCTGATGCGGGTTCCAGAGGCTTAAATAATATCCGTACACAGACAAATTTGTTTGACGATTTACTCAGTAATGTTCTCGAAATTAAGAATGCGCTATCGGAAGAAGGGGCCACAAATTATTTGAAACAGGTTGCCCACTATGCTTGGACACTTGGGGAAGATTATATCAACCCAAGGCGCAAAAATATGATCGCTTTAGCCAATTCAAAAAGGCCAGAGATTGATTACCGTCAGGTACTCACTTCTATCCTCGGCTTGCCCAACACGGCACCAGATGAAGAAATTTTAAAGGCGCAAAGATCGAAATTCCCCGCGCGAAAGGGCACCTTTAAACCAAAAACAAAATCATGAAGCGCGACTTCGATCTTATCCGTTCGATTCTCCTCCAGATTGAGGCCGCGCCCGCTGGAACTTTCCCACAATCGTTCACGATGCCAGAAGGTGTGAGCCCACAAAATCTTGTTGAGCATCTTCAGTTAATGATAGAGCAGGGGCTGATCGAGGGAGAGGTCTATTCCGTCTCGGAATGCTCCTTTGATATTCAAAAATTGACTTGGGCTGGCCACGATTTTTTAGATGCCGCCCGGAATGATACCGTGTGGAATTCGGCAAAAGAAAAACTTATTTCTGTCGGTGGAAGCGCCAGCCTTGAAATCCTCAAAGCCCTGCTTGTCCAGACCGCCAAGCAACTCCTCGGCCTTCCTCCATGACCGGGCAGCGTGCGGGGGCGACAGGACTCGAACCTGCGCTGCTCCGGCCCACAACCGGGCGTCCTGGCCGCTAGACGACGCCCTTAATAGATACAGACCTCGCGCCGCGATTTTGTAGCGTTGCCATGACCGCGCTTTTCCGGCCCATTGCTCCCGGCTTGCAAGCGGCCCTGCATCTCGCCTTCCGCGCCCAAAATCGGCGTGCCTGGCGTGCGTTCCCCGGCCCGATCCGGCCCGATTTGATCGGGAACATACCGCAAAAATGCCTTGACGCCTTACAGGTCCCGTTTGACTGATAATCTGCCGGATTCCGGCCTATAAAACTTCCAAACTAGACCGTCTAAATTCTATAAGCTGCCCATTTGTAAACACTTTCCTATTTTGGAACTCTGTAATGCGAAATCCGACATGTTTTAAACAATGTGTTTTTCCTGCCATCACTTCCAATCCGCTTAAGTGCCTGGGTTCAGGCTAATTCAGTCTTATTCGGCCTAATTCAGCTTGCGCGCAATTTGCTGCAACTTATCGGTCAACGGACAGGCGGCGGTGGCAAACCTGCGGAGTGAGGGGATCGAACCCCCGGCCTTATCCGTGTAAAGGATCTGCTCTACCGCTGAGCTAACTCCGCTAAAAATCAAAACTTATCTTAAAATTAGCCCAAGGCGGGTTGCGAGCCGAATCTATATATGGCCAAATGCATTGCTTTATGAAATCGCCTCGATCATCATGCGTCCGCTTTCTTTGCCCATTGTGCTGCCATGGCCTCGAATCGTTTTGACCGGTTTGAACAATTCGCCGTCGATGTCATTTTGGAACGGCGCTGGGGTTTTGTCGCCGGGCTGTTTCGCCTCTTTCTCTGGACGCTTTCGGGACTCTATCGGCTGGGGGTGCGCTGGCGGCACTGGTGGTATGACAGCCGGCTCGGTTCGGTGCATGCCCTGGGTTGTCTGGTCGTGAGCGTGGGTAACCTGACGGTGGGTGGCACCGGGAAAACGCCGGTTGTCGAACTTTTCGCGCGGGAATTAACGCGGCGAGGCCGGAAAGTGGCCGTGCTGAGCCGCGGGTACAAGAGCCATCCGGCGCCTTTGCCGCAAAGGATCATGGACCGGTTTCGCCCCATGGAACGGCGGCATCCGCCGCGGGTGGTTTCCGACGGGCAATCCCTGTTGCTCGATTCGGATATGGCGGGCGATGAACCGTTCATGCTGGCTTCGAACCTGAAGGATGTCCTTGTGCTGGTGGATAAGGACCGGGTGAAAAGCGGCCTGCATGCCATCCGGAAATTCGGCTGTGACACCCTGTTGTTGGATGATGGATTTCAGTTCCTGCGCTTGAAGGAGCGGCTCGATATTGTGCTGGTGGACCGGGAATCGCCGTTTGCCAACCGGTATCTTTTGCCGCGCGGGCTGCTGCGCGAACCGCCGGAGCAACTGCGGCGGGCAAATATCATTTTTATCACGAAGTGCGACGGACGGGATTTGCCGGAATTGCGGGCGGAACTCAGGCGTTACAACCGGCATGCGGAATTTGTGGAATGCGCCCATAAGCCGCTGCATCTCGAGGAGGTCTTTACCCACGAGGTCAAGCCTCTCTCCTTCCTGAAAGATTTGCGGGTGGGGGCGGTTTCCGGAATCGCGCGGCCCGAAAGTTTCGAGGAGGGATTGAAGAAGCTCGGCGTGGAGCTGATTTACTCGCGGCGCTTTGCGGATCATCACCGTTTCAGTGAGGGAGAGATCGCGCGGGTGTTTGAGCGCAGCAAAGCCCGCAGCGCGCGGGCCGTCATCACGACGGAAAAGGATTCGGTCCGCTTTCCCAGATTGGGCAAACGCCCCTTGCCGGTCTATTTTTTGCGGGTGGAAATCGAAATCATCCGGGGACACGATGCCTTCGAGCGATGCGTTGGGCGGATGTGTCGCTCCGCCGGGAGCCGATTCCAACCGGCCACGGAGCCGGAGCCGGCACTGGCGCCGTCTTGATGGGGAACATGGACGCCAAAAAATGGAAAATAGCGTTTTTGCGGCGGCGTTTTTCACCCACCGGCGGAGCGGAGCATTATTTGCTGCGGCTGGCTTCGGGGCTGGCGGCGCGCGGGCACGAGATGGCGCTTTACTGCGAAAATTGGTCGCCGCGGGAAAATCCCTTCCACGCCATCCGTAAGGTGGAATCGAACGACCCGGTTTCCTTTGCGCAAAGGGTGAAAACAGTTCCCCTGGCGGATCGGCACGACATTATCTTCAGCCTCGAACGGACGCCGGGTTGTGATTTGTACCGGGCGGGAGACGGCGTCCATGCCGACTGGCTCGCCTTCCGGCATTCCTTTTCTCCGGTCGGCGGCCGGTTGCGAACGTGGCTGCGCGACAAGAACCGGAAATTGTGCGCGCTGGAAGCGGAGGTATTCGCCCCGGGCGGCGCAAAACGGGTCATTTGCAATTCTCATTTTGTCGCCGGGCAGATTGTCAAACGTTTCGGGTTCGATCCGGAACGAATCGATGTGATTTATAATGGAGTGCCCTGCCAGCAATTCAGCGCGGGTGACCGGGCACTGGGACGGCGGGCGTTGGGTTTGAGAGCGAAGGATTACGTGATCCTGCTGGTGGGCGCGGGAAAAGAACGCAAGGGACACGATCTGGCGTGGCGGGCGATGCGCCACATCCGCCAGAAGGAGGCCAAGTTGGTGATCGTCGACTCGCCTCCGCCCGCGGCCATGCCGCACGTCTATGCGGCAGCGGACGTTTTTCTGCTGCCGACGCTCTACGATCCATTTGCCAACGTGACGCTGGAGGCGCTGGCCGCGGGGCTGCCGGTGATCACCTCGGCACAGAATGGGGCGGCGGAAATCATGCAAGATGGGGTAAACGGATTTGTCCTGCCCCGGGCCGACGATGTGAAACGGATGGTGACGCTGCTGAACGAGTTGGAGGACCCGACACGCCGCGAATCCCTGCGCGAGCCGGCGCAGGCCTTGGCGCAAAAGTATGACTTGTCGCGCAATATCGAGGCGACCCTGGAAGTTTTTGCAAAACTGATATGAGAATTTCGGATAGCCTCTAAGTGCCCGCTGGAGACGGCGAGGCCGCCGGCGCGGATGTATCCGGAGCCGTGTTTTGGGTCGAAGTAGTGTCCGAAGTGGAAGTGGCATCCGGCGAGGGAGCCGGAGTGGAGCCGGCATCCGGCGCTTCCGCCGATGCGGAGGTGTCCGGAGTGGCGGATGAAGCATTGGCCGAAGCGAACGCAGGCGGAGGCATAACTCCGGTGGACTTAAAGGTGCGGTAATCTTTTATCATCTGCTTGACTTGGGTGATCCAGGCTCCGGCATCGGCATTGCCGGAGTTGTTTTTAATGAGCTCGACGAGAGCCGTCAGTTTTTCCTCGCCGGGAGTGGCATAAAAATCATCGCAGTCGCGCTGAAACAAAAGGCCGGGATAAACGACGTTGTTCCATCTCTCGCGGTTGAGTTCGTCGGTACTCATCATGGCGATGTAGGCGTCCCAGGCGGAGACAGTGTTGGCGTCGGGTTTGGCGCGAAGAGGATCGAGAACCTGGGTCCGGTAAAGGCGCGGAACGTCCTGCACACGCCAGGATCCCTGTTCTTTCTCGCCCCAGGCATGATAATGAAAGTAGGCGCTGATGAGGGAGTCGCGAACGGGAACGGTTTTAAGTTCTCTGGCGTAATCCCTGCGATTTTCTTCGTTATTATCATTATTATTAGGGCGGTCTCCGCGTTCCCGCTCCCGCCGTCTTTCTTCCGGAGAAGGAATGGGGGGCCGGGTACGGGTGTCGGGCGGAGTAACAGTCTGGAGATAAATTGGGGCGGCTTGCTTCAACCAAGCGACCCAATCGGTGGCGAGACCTTTCTGGTTGGGGTTCTGCGCGAAAAGAGCGGCGAAATGGATGAGACCGCAGTGAAGTTGAGCGGTTGAACCCAAGGCGTTAACCACGGCCTGATCCTGGGCTTGGCGGAGCGCTTGTTCGTCCGGGGTTTCATCGGGGGGATGGAAGGCATAGACCGGCGCGGGAGCGGGCATGCCGCCACCGGCGCTTTGATAGAGCTGCACGGCCGCGGTGGGGCTTTGCATGCCCTGGTCGATGCTATTCAAAAAATTGGTGAACTGTTCGGAAGAGGCGCTTTGTTGCTCCTGCTGCGTTTGATTTAGTTCATTTTCTAGAGCGTCAAGCGAACTTTCGGCATAGGCGGCCACCCCAAAAAATTGGGGCGCAGCCAAAATGAAAAATATCAGGCCAGTCCGGCTCATGGTCATACACGATAGCGCAATGGTCCTTAATTTAAAGAAATTAGAACAACAATGAATGATTTTGCTCAAAATCGGCCCGAATATCTTATTCCAGCATGAAGACGGCCCACATCCGTCCGGTTTTTCCCTTTTCGGCGCGGTAGGAATAATATCGGTCCAGCCGCGCGGCTGTTGAAATTCCACAGTCATAATAATTGCAGACACCGGCGGCCCGGACTTGGTGACCGATTTCTGCCGCGAAATCGACTTCATAGTGGGGGGGGCGGATGCAGGGTCCAAGCTGGACGATAAGATCCCCGGGACGGCTACCGTAGGTATCGCGAAGGCAGGCAATAACTTGGCTGACGATGTTGCCTTCAGTGCCGCGGCGGCCCGAATGGGCCAGGCCGATGACATTTTGGATGGGATCATAGAAATACACGGGGCCGCAATCGGCAACGCGAACGATGAGCGGCATGCGATGGACTGAAGTCGTCAAGGCATCGGCTTCAGGGACGCGAATACCGCACGGGGTATAAACGGCCTGGACTTTATTGCCGTGAATTTGTTCAGCCTCGACGGCATCGGCCATGGGATAACCTGCAGCCAGAAAGGTTTCGCGGATTTCGGCATCAAGTTTTTCCAACGGACTGGAACTGCGGGTGGAAAAGGCATGACGAAGGCCCGGCATCTGGAGAGCGGAGAATGTTTCAAGTTCCATCGGGAAGGATCTAACATTTCCGCGAGAAAACAAAAAGACTCTTCCCCCGGCGAGGGGGGGACAACGCCTCAAAAGCTGTCGAAGTGTCTAAGCGATTAACTCAGACCTTGGCTGCTTGCTGCTGAGTGCTCCGGCGAATAATGGTGCGATAGATCCGTAGCCAAGCTTCAATATCCTCTTGGGAGAGTTCTTTGAAGATCTCCTGCAGATTGCGCACGATGCCTCGCTTGAGACCCTCCACCAGTTCACGGCCTTTGTCGGTAATGCGAACCAAAACCTGACGGCGATCCTTGGGGTGGCTGAAGCGCTCAATAAGCCCGGCGTCGACGAGACGCTCCACAAGACCGGTGGTAGCCGGCGTGGTGTGGCGCATCAATTCAGCGAGTTGGGACATGTTCAGGCCGGAGGTCTGATTGAGAAAGCCAAGCAGCGTATACTGCGGAATAGAAATATTCCCGCGATTTACCTCGGTGGAGAGTTCCACGAGGAAGGAGCGTTGCAGTTGCGTGGCGATCTCAGCCAGTTCTTCGGCCAAGTGGGTATTTTGATCAACAGTTTCCATGGATTCCAATATTCATCGAATAAAAGCTTTAGTCAATAAATATTTTGAAATCAATTTTCTTAAGCTCACCTATTTAGGGCATTCGCGGGATTGTTTAAAATTCCCCAATTATCAATTATTCTAGCGAGGCAAATCAGAAAGATGCGCGCGCGAAAATTTCAGATACCGGCCGGGCCATTTGCTGGCGCATCGTCAAGGAAAGCGGTGACGGGAACGAAATGATATTGCCGTTCGAGAAGCTGATCGAGAACGCGGCCAAGGCAATCGGCGGTTTGATGATGGAGATCGTGACAGAGGATGATGGAGCCAGCCTTCGTCTGCGCCAAAATAGCGTCAATGATTTGGTCTGCGCCGGGTTGAGTCCAATCGCGGGAATCGACGCTCCAAAGAACGACGCGCAGGCCGAGACTCCGCGCCAGTCCAGATTGGTTCTTGCGAAAAGATCCATAAGGCGGACGGAAAATGGCGGGACGGTGGTTGAGAATTTCGGCGAGAGTGTCTTGCGTTCGGACCAGTTCGGACTCGGCCTGAGCGCCGGGGAGTTCGGTTAGCTTCGGATGGGTATAGGTGTGATTACCCACCGTGTGACTTTCGGCCAAGATGCGCCGGGCCAATTCTGGCGCCGCCGCGGCGTGCTGCCCGATCATGAAAAAGGTGGCGGTTAGACCGCGTTCCTTGAGCCGGTCAAGAATCGGTTCCGTTACGCCCGGCGTGGGGCCGTCCTCGAAGGTAAGCGCGATGCGGTTCCCTTCCGGTGGTCCGCTTTCGAGAAAAGAAAAGACGGATGATTCGTCCGGCGCGGCGGCTGTGGCGAGTGGCTCCAGTTTGACGGTGAGTTTCCCGCCGAGAATTCGGGTGGCGGCGGCCAGACCGATGCCGAAAGCGGCATTTCCGGCGGAAGCGCCAAGCGATTTAAGAAATTGGCCACGAGTGACGGACATAACGAAGAAAGTAAGACGGACGAAGATAGGGGCCAAGTGGAAAACGCTTTTAGGCATCTTTTGAAAAACACAATCTCGCTTTACGTTTAGTCGGGCCCATTTAATGATGGATCAAGCAATGGCCATAAGCTCACAATCAATTACGGTCAGCTTGAAGTTGGATCGGCTTAGAGAAGAGTACGAAATTTATGACCACTTGCATGCGATCGCCATTCTGACTCTCGATTATCCCGTCCTTCTTGGTGAAATCTGCCAAGTTCTTGGCCGCTTTAAAATCACCATCGATCAAATCAAAAAGCCGGGTGGGAGTGAAAGTGAGATACCAAAGGCGTTTTCCATGCTTCTTCGTCCATTTGGCTGGGAACCGGGAAAAATGTTCGCAAAGATGATGGTCAATGGTGAAGAAGCAAGTCACGACACGCATATCATCGATTTCATTAAGGGTGAAGTCGCTCTGGATTTAGAGTGGAATAGCAAAGACCAAACATTTGATCGCGATCTCTACTCTTTTCGCGCATTTTTTGACTATCGCAAAATTGGGGTGGGAATTTTGATCACGCGGGCCAATTCTCTGAACGATCTTTTCAAATCATTGGGAACTTACATCGATCCCGGAACCAAAAAACCCAAAACCTATATGGCCAAATATGGGGCCAGCACAACCCATATAGCTAAGCTTTTGCCAAGATTAAGGGCGGGACGAAGCGGCGGTTGCCCTGTATTGGTCTTTGGTATAACTCCCAAACAAATAACCAAATAATTCCATGAGCAGAATAATCAGCATTCCCCAGGCTACAGCGGCGGACGATCTTTTAGACAAGATACCTGGCCGGTATGCAACAATCTTGGCCGATCCGCCGTGGCAATTCCAAAATAGAACCGGAAAAATGGCTCCCGAACACAAACGCCTTCTAAGATATCCTACACTCGAAATACAAGAAATAGCCCAACTACCCGTTGCGCATCTCTCGGCTTCCATTTCGCATCTTTATTTATGGGTGCCAAATGCTCTTCTTATGGAAGGCTTGGAGGTCATGAAAGCCTGGGGATTTACCTACAAAACCCATTTGGTTTGGTATAAAATTCGCAAGGATGGGGGCCCGGATGGCCGGGGTGTAGGTTTCTATTTTAGAAATGTTTCTGAACTGATTCTTTTTGGAGTTCGCGGGAAAATGCGAACCTTGAAGGCCGGACGTACTCAGGTGAACGTGTTTGCCACGCGAAAGCGCGAACATTCACGGAAGCCGGATGAATTGTACGATATCATTGAAGCCTGTTCACCAGGACCCTATTTGGAACTTTTTGCTCGTTTTTGCCGAAACGGATGGAGTCAGTGGGGAAATGAAAATGTTGAGCACAATAGCCTCAGCGGCGTTGCGCATCGAAAAGGACATCTCGATTCTCAACTGAGACTTCTTGAAGCGCCGAGAGGCTATAAAGGGCAGAAAATCTAATTTTCCCCCTTAAGGGGAATTGACCCTTCCGTGCCGGCG
This sequence comes from Methylacidiphilales bacterium, assembly GCA_035508775.1. Classification (GTDB taxonomy): domain Bacteria; phylum Verrucomicrobiota; class Verrucomicrobiia; order Methylacidiphilales; family UBA1321; genus JABDGH01. The sequence continues at coordinate 18,859 of DATJMI010000070.1, read as the reverse complement.
GGAGCGATGGGAGGCGTGGGCGCTTCGGCCAGCGCGCCCTTTTTCCGGAGTCGTTCCTCCAGGGCGAGATCCATGACCAGATCGGCCAGCGCGACGGTGCCCTGGTCCAGCGCGGCGTTCGCGGCCTTAAGTTCATTCAGATTTTCGCTTTCGAGCGCTTTTTCGACCGCGAGCATGAGGGCTTCGATCTCCTTCACTTCCTCCGGAACGATGAGATGGCCAACCTGGGCCAGGGCCTTGCGGGTGGCGCCGAGCATGTCGCCACTTTTACGCTTGGTCTCGATCCACTGGCGTTGGGCGAGGTCGTCGAAGGCGTACTCAACCGATTCGGCGACCATTTTTTCCACCGCCTCATCGCTGACATCGACCGCGCTTTTGAGTTGAACGATTTTTTGATGGCCGGTTTTCACGTCGCGGGCCAGGACGCTGAGAATCCCATTGGCATCGATTTCAAACTGCACGCCGACGCGCGGCACACCCTTAGGCGCGGGTTCAAATTCGAGTTCGAAGACGCCTAGCGGCCAGTTGTCCCGGGCCAGCTCGCGCTCGCCCTGCAACACTTGAATCTTCATCGATTTTTGGTTGTCGACCGCGGTGGTGAAAAGTTCGCCCGCTTTGGTGGGGATGGTGGTGTTGCGGGGGATGATGACGTTCATCAGCCCGCCGAAAGTTTCGATGCCGAGCGAGAGGGGTGTCACGTCGAGCAGCACCATGTTGCGGATGCCGCCCTCAAGAATGCCGGCCTGAATGGTGGCGCCGAGCGCCACCGCCTCGTCGGGATTGGCGCTGGTGTTCGGTTCGCGGCCAAAAATTTCCCGCACCAGCGCGCGCACCAGGGGCATGCGGGTCTGGCCGCCAACGAGAATAACGTCATCGAGTTCCGCTGGTTTAAGCTTCGCGTCGCCGAGCGAGCGGAGGCAATTCGCGCGGGTCTTTTGCACGATGGGTCGGGCGAGCGCCTCAAGCTGCTCGCGGGTCACGACGGTGGAGAAACTGCGCTCGCCGCCGGCGAAGGGAATTTCGACGCGGGTCTCCATTTCGGTGGAGAGGCGAATTTTGGCCGCCTCGGCTTCGTCGTGGAGGCGGGCCAGAAGCGCCGTGTCCACGTGGGTCTTGAGGTCGCGCGCCAGGCGGGAGGCCAGTTCGTCGGTCAGCGCGGCATCGATATCGTCCCCGCCGAGGCGGGTGTTGCCGTTGGTGGCGAGGACCTGAAAAACGCCCTCGTTGAGTTCGAGGATGGAGATATCGAAAGTGCCGCCACCGAGATCGTAGACCGCGATCTTCGCTTTTTCCTTGAGCCGGTCGAGGCCATAGGCGAGCGCGGCGGCGGTCGGCTCATTGACGATGCGCTCGACTTCGAATCCGGCGAGGCGGCCCGCTTCCTTGGTCGCGTTGCGCTGGGCGTCGTTAAAATAGGCGGGCACGGTGATGACGGCGCGGGTCACCGGCTCGCCCAGGGAGCGCTCGGCGTCGGCCTTGAGTTTTTTGAGTACTTCGGCGGAGATTTCCTCGGGACTCCAGGCGCGGCCGGGCAGATCGACGCGAACCGGTTCGGCGCCTTTTCCGGCAATCGGATAATTGACGATCATTTCCTCGCGGGAAATTTCACTGCCCCGGCGGCCCATGAACCGCTTGATGGAGGAAACGGTTTCCTTCGGCTTCAGGCCGCGAATGCGTTTGGCGGCGGCGCCCGCCAGCGGCGGTTGATCCGGGCCGGGAAAATGGACGACGGATGGCGTCAGGCGGCGGCCCTCGGCGTCGGCGATCAGGACGGGAAAGCCGGCGTCCATCACCCCGACGAGAGAATTGGTTGTGCCGAGATCGATGCCGGCGATTTTGCTCATTCCGGAGAAATTAGACCGTGAAAGGGTGGAGTGTCAAAGGAACCGCCGGATTTGTGAGTCATTAAATTTGAAGTGCGACGGCTCCCGACCCCGCTACAGTCGGGGAATGAAACTCGGATTTTGGCTGGGCATTCTGGCCTTTGCGGGCATGGGGATGAGTCCACTCGCCGCCGAAGATGCGGCCAAGCCGCTCATTATCGGAATGGAGCTGAATTATCCGCCATTTGAAATGACCGACGCAGCGGGGACGCCCTGCGGTGTCGGTGTCGACATGGCGCGGGCGCTCTGCGCGTATCTGCACCGGCCCATCGACATCGAGAACATGCCGTTCGAGGGGCTGATCCCGGCGCTGAAAACGGGCCGGATCGATTTGATCGTTTCCTCAATGACCGCAACGGACGAGCGGCGTAAGTCGATCGATTTTTCCGATCCCTACCTCAACACCGGCCTGTCGATCCTCGTGAAAAAAGAGAGCCCGATCCAGGGCATTGCCGATGTCGACAAACCGGGCGTGACGGTGGTGGTGAAGATCGGCACGACGAGCGCGACCTACGCGCAGGAGCACTTCAAACAGGCAACGGTGCTCGCCTTCGAACAGGACTCGGCCTGCGCGCTCGAAGTGGTGCAGGGAAAAGCCGACGCCTTTCTTTACGACCAGATGTCGATTTACCAGTACGCCAAGAAACATCCCGGCACGACGCGAGGCTTGCTTGCGCCGTTCCAAAAAGAATCGTGGGCCATCGGCATCCAAAAGGGCAATGCCGAATTGGAGAAGCAGGTGAACGCTTTTCTTGCCGACTTCAAAGCGCACAAGGGCTTCGACGCACTGGGCGACAAGTATCTGAAGGCGGACAAGGAAGCATTCCGGCAGATGGGTTACCCATTTTACTTCTAATGCGCGGTTCGATTTCCGAAGGTGATGGCAAAGGCTTATCCTCGACTCAAAAGAAAAGCCGGACTAGCTTCTAGAGAGATGTTACGGGCTTGTAGCTCAGCGGTTAGAGCAGGCGACTCATAATCGCTTGGTCGCGGGTTCAAATCCCGCCGAGCCCACGGCTGATTTTCAAAGGAAAAAAGACCCTTTGGAAGTCAAAATATCGATTGCGTTGCAGGATTTCTTCTCATTCCTATCGCTTGCGCTAAGGAAAAACCTTCTAACGCATACTGGGGCGTTCATGTTTTTTTCAGATTGACTCAAGGTCAACGTGTCTTTATCAAATTTCGCGTCGGCAGAACTTGATACAAGGAGGACGCCCTGAAATCTTCAACGAACTTGTCTAGTAAAGTATTCGGTGGCCTGTTTGTCGCCCTCATCGGCCTAGGTTCGTTCAGCGCCGCCCACGCGCAAATCTTTGTCTCTAATTATTACGAAGGCTCGGTTGGCGAGTATAACCTCGATGGAACTGCCATTAACTCCTCGCTCATCTCGGGGTTGAGTTATCCTGAGGGCATCGCCCTCTCTGGATCGGATCTGTTTGTCGCGGGCTTTAACGGCACGATTGGCGAATACACCACCTCGGGAGCCGTGATTAATGCCTCGCTTATCTCGGGGTTGAATGACCCTACCGGCATCGCCGTTTCCGGATCGAATCTGTTTGTCTCGAACCATATTAATAACACGATTAGCGAATATACCACCTCGGGGACGCTGGAGAACGCCTCGCTTATCTCGGGATTGGATAACCCTGATGGCATCGCTATCTCCGGATCGGATCTGTTTGTCGCGAATGTTGCCAACAACACGATTGGCGAATACACCACCTCGGGGACCGCAATTAACGCCGCGCTTATTTCGGGGTTGAATGAACCTATCGGTGTCGCCATCTCCGGATCGAATCTGTTTGTCAATAGTAGCGTCAGCACGGTTGGCGAGTATTCCACCTCGGGAACCACAACTAACTCCTCGTTTATCCCGGGGTTGAACGATCCCATTGACATCGCCATCTCCGGATCGGATCTGTTTGTCACGAACTTTGAAGGCAACACAATTGGCGAGTACAACCTCGTCGATGGAACCGCGATTAACGCTTCGCTCGTTTCGGGGTTGGATGGGCCTACATTCCTCGCGATTCAACCCGTACCCGAACCCTCGGCGTGGGCGATGGTGCTGGGCGCCTTGGGCCTGCTGGCTTTACGGCGCAAATCCCACCGAGCCCATGGCTGATTTTCAGAGGCGGGCTACTATTTTTTCAGCTTCATCAAAATCCTGGCGCTGGGGCAAAGATGGCGCAGTTCACAGCCCGGACAGTCCGGATTCTGCGCTTTGCAGCGGCGGCGTCCATGGAAAATCAGCCAGTGCGAGAAAAGGGTCCACTTTTCCCTCGGCACAATTTTCATCAGCGCAATCTCGATCTTGGCGGGATCGGTTTGGCGGGTAAGTCCAAGCCGGGTCGAGAGCCGCGCGACGTGCGTGTCGACGACGATCCCGACGTTCTGGCCAAAAGCGTTGCCCAAAACAACATTCGCGGTCTTGCGCCCAACGCCCGGCAGTTGGATAAGTTCCTCCATGCTCCGCGGTACCGCCCCGCCATGCCGGTCGGCGAGAATCCGGCAGGCCGCGCGGATATTTTTCGCCTTGTTGCGGTAAAGCCCGATGGCGCGCAAATCACGTTCAAGCGCATCCGGATCAGCCTCGGCGTAATCGCGCGCCGTGCGGTATTTTTTGAAGAGGTTGGGCGTGACTTTGTTGACCTGGACATCGGAGCATTGGGCGGAAAGGATCGTCGCGATGAGCAGTTCAAGCGGATTGGAATGGTTCAGCTCGCAGTGAGCATCGGGGTAAATCCGCGGGAACGCCTCGCAAAGCGCTTGGGCGCGCAGGGCGGGCATCGATTTGGTGCTCGAAATGGACATTTACCTCCGGAAAAACCAGGCCAGAAGAGTCAAAAGAAGGCTGGCCAAAATGCAGGTGGTCAGCGGAAAATAAAATCCGAGATTGCCTTTCTGGTAAGAAATATCGCCCGGCAACCGGCCCAGCCAGCCGAAACCGCGCCCCGACCAGAGCCACGCGCCCGCCGCCGCGATGACGAACCCCAGGATGACAAGAAATTTTCCAAAGTCTTGCATGCGTTTCCAGTTTACTCGGCAAAAGCGGAGGTTCAATCCCTGGGTGCGGCGGATGGGGGAGCCGGCTCCGGAACGCCCCAGCGGGCATGCGCGCTCTGGGGAAGTTCCTCGGGCCGAATCTTGTAATCGTGTTTCATGCCGGCGAAAAGTTCGAGCCACGCGGCCACGACCCGGTCGCGTAGTTCTTCGCGCGAGGCGTTTTTGTCAGGTGGGAGTGGTTTGCCGGCGCGGACAAAAATTCGCGGATGATGGAAATAGGCTTTCTTCCACGCATACAATTGATCCGTGCCGATGATGATCATGGGAATGACCGGAACATCGGCCATCCGCCAGAGCGAGGCGGTGCCGACGGGCATCTCCGCGCCGTTGAGCGCCGCGGTGTTGCCATGACGGATGCCCCGTTCGGGGAAAATGCAGACAATGTTTCCGGCTTCCATCCGGGCCAGCGCGGTTTTGAGCGCGCCACGGTCATTTTTTGTCCGGTCGATCGGAAAAACATGGCTCCAGGTCATCAGCTTTCCCGCCACGGGAATTTCGAGTAACGGTTTATCGGCCATGAAATGAATGACGCGCGGAGATGCCGCCGCCAGATAAGGTGGGTCGAAGTGGCTGATGTGATTGGAAAGAATGAGGCCGGGCCCGGTCAGGGGTACATTTTCCATGCCCACGTAGTGGAAGTGAGTTATCGGGCGCAAGAGGGACAAAAGCAGCCCACGGCAAAAATAATAAGCAAAATTCTCCACGCGCCCTTAGTCAATTTTCAGATAGGTTCTAAATTAAATGCCTGATTCTGCCTTGACCGGCAATAAATACTCAGATGCCCGGTGTCAGTGACATGGAATTGGTGCGGGATTATGGCCGTCAAGGCTCGGAGGAGGCTTTTGCCGAATTGGTCCGGCGGCACATCCATTTGGTCTATTCGGCCGCGCTCCGCCATACCGGAAACACCGCGCATGCCGAAGAAATTACGCAGGCCGTTTTTGTCATTCTCGCGCGCAAAGCCGGCAGCCTGCGCCCAAACATGATCCTCGCCGCCTGGCTCTATGAAACAACGCGATGGACGTCGCTGAGTTTTTTACGTGGTGAGCGGCGGCGTCACATGCGCGAGCAGGAGGCTTATATGCGATCCACCTTTGAAAAATCGGACGATCCATCCCTCTGGAATCAACTTGCGCCGCTGTTGGATGAAGCAATGGGACGGCTCGGGCCCAAAGACCGCGAAGCTGTGGTGCTGAGATTTTTTAAAGAAAAAAATCTGCGCGAAATCGCCGAGGCCATGAACGTCACCGAGCCGGCGGCGCAAAGCCGGGTGCATCGGGCGGTGGAAAAATTGCGGAGATTTTTTCTCAAACACGGGATCGATTCCACCGCCTCGGCCATTAGCGGAGCCATCTCGGCCCATTCCGTTCAAACCGCGCCCGTGGCGCTCGTAAAAACCGTCACAACCGTCGCCTTAACCAAGGGGGCGACGGCTTCCACCGCAACCTCAAACCTCATCAAAGGAACATTGAAAATTATGGTCTGGACCAAAGCCAAAACCGCCATCGCCGGCGCCATTATTGCCGGGCTGGCGGTCTATTCCGTGATTCAATATCAAACGCAGGGCGGCCTGCGCGAAGAAAATCAAAAACTCCGGCAGCAACAAGCCTCGCTGCAGGAACAACTCCAGAAATTGCAAAAAGAACATACCGACACGGCGTCGGAACTGTCTTCGTTGCAGGCGGAAAACGCCCAATTGCAATCGCAATCGAATCAAACCGCTCGCGCCCAGGAGGAAAGCGATCCGTCCGAAATGGCCGCCAAAGCCTGGATGGCGAGGGTCAATCAGCTCAAACAATACATACAACAAACACCCGGCGCCAACATTCCCGAGCTTCGGCTTGTTACCGATAATGGCTGGTTGACCGCCGCGGCTAATAACCTGGAAACGGGAGATGATTATCGCAGAGCCGCGGCGCTTGTCCGGCAGGAGGCTGAAACAACGTATGCGGCCGATCTGATGGCCGCGCTGCAAGCTTATTCCAAGGCCAATGGGGGACAATTTCCCGCCGACCTCTCCCGGTTGGATCCTTATTTTAAATCATCGGCGGACGCCGGCATGCTGCAGGACTGGACCATTGTCCCGGGCGCGAATGGAACAACGGGAGCAGATTCGGCTATTACACAAAAGGCTCCCGTGGATGAACAATATGATACGCGCCTCTCCATCGGTATAAATTCGCTGATGGCCCACCCTTGGGCACAAGGAGGCACACTGATCATGCCGGCAATGCCGGGGCCGATGCCGTTACAGCAAGCCGGAGTTACGACGTCGGTGATCGTATCGCCGGTGATCGACTCAGCGCCGGCCCAATCGCCCCAATGATACAGTTGCCGCTTTCCCCATTCCAAAGTGGAAATGAGCCGCCCAATAAGGACAAGCAGTTTCCCGGCGCACCCGTGGCTATTTTTGATAAGAGCACTAAATCCATCCATGCTTCCGGAAAAGGCGTTCCAATGCTTCCACCGGCAGGCCGATGACGTTCGCGCGCGAGCCTTCCACCCGCTCCACGAGCCATTCTCCCCGCTCCTGCAAGGCATACGCGCCCGCCTTGTCGAGGACATGCACCTCGGCGAGATAGCGCTCGATGATTTCAGTGGAGAGTTGACGGAACGTCACGCGCGAAATCTCGTGGAAAATTTCCATCCCGTTCTTCGGACCGGCCAGCGCGCAACCGGTGATCACCTGGTGCGTTTGTCCACTCAGCGCGCGAAGAAAATCGCGGGCCGCCTCAAGCGAAGCGGGCTTGCCGAAGAGACGATTTCCCAGCGCGACAACCGTGTCGGCGCCGAGCACCCAGTGGCCGGGCCGCAAATGCCGGACCGCCTCGGTCTTGCGCCGCGCGTTTTCCCGCGCCAGCCCCGATGGAGTGGGATCCGCCGCCGGCAAAGCCTCGATTTCGTCAACCCCGGTGGTGACAACTTCGAACGGCATACCGAGGGCGCCGAGCAACTCGCGCCGCCGGGGCGAGCCGCTGGCCAGAATCAGGTTCTTGCCGAAAGCCGTCATTTCCGGATGCGCTGCTGGGCTTCGCGAATCAGGTTGTAGACGTTACGCGCATCGGGGACCAGGTAAAAACCGGGTGAAGCATACTTGCTTCCCGCCGACCCCGGCCACGAGGCCCCAGAGAAGGTGGACCAGGGTGTCGGTGGACCGAAAAGAATATCCCCGCCGCCATCACCCCGTTCCACGAGATTGAGATTGGTCATGGTGGCGTAATCGAATGAAGTCACATTGCGGAAAAAGAGCGACTTGACCATGATTGCTCTCCGATCGGTAACGCCGAAATAGGTTCTCTGGCGCGTGGCGGCATCATAAAAGAAACGCCCGAAGATCATATAAAGGCCAATCAGGACAAAAGGAACTCCCCACAAAGGAAATATCAACGCGAACCATTGGAAATTTGGGTGCCGGGCCGGTTGATGATGAGGGGAAAAGAAGAGATACAGGGCCATAATTTCCCAAAAAATAGCAAATCCTCCCCACATCAGGCTGAATGGGATCATGAACCAATCTGTGGCTTGCAAACGCAGGCCTTGCTTGGGTTGACCGCTCCAGAGCAGCCTTTCGCCAGTATCCAAAAAGTCTTCCAGTGGGTTCGTGAATCCGTCCATAAGGGAAGAGACTAAAAAGCGTTGCAGGCTGAACACAAGACATCCACCTCCAGATTTTCTGCACGGCATTTTCGCGGTTTATGCTACGTTCAGCGATTATGTCGCCGGCCAGCCAAGAAGCCCGCCGCTTCCTCTTTCCACTCCACCTGACCAACGCGCTCCTTTTTGTCACATGGTGGCTCTGGCCATGGACCTGGCCGGAAGTCCTGGGCCTCTTCACTCTTTTCATTCTCCTGGCCCTTTTCATCGGCTACTTTTTTCGTGACCCTGAACGGACCGTTCCGTCCGATCCCAATTTGATCGTTTCCGCCGCGGATGGGCTGGTCACCGGTGTGGATGAGATGGACGAACCCGATTTTCGGCTTGGTCGCATGCGCCGCATTGCGGTTTTCCTTTCAGTCTTTGATGTTCATGTCAATCGCGCTCCGTTCGAGGCGCGGGTAACGAAAACGGCCTACAAGCCGGGCAAGTTCCTCGATGCGCGCCATCCCGATGCCAGCACCGGCAACGAATGCCTCGCCTGGCGTCTGGAGAGCTCGCGTGGTCCCGTGGCTATACGGCAGATCGCCGGTCTGATTGCGCGCCGGATCGTCGCCTGGTCGGGCGAAGGCAAGGCGGTGGCGCGGGGAGAGCGGATCGGCATGATCCGGTTTGGCTCGCGCACCGAAGTCTTTGTGCCGCTGGAATGCGCCATCCTGGTCAAGCCGGGCGACCGGGTCAAAGGCGCGGCGACGCCCATCGCGCGGTGGCCCTAATCTTGAGATAGATTCTAATGCTGGTATAGATATCAAAAGCGCTTCCATGGAACCGCCTCCCCATCGTCCGGACAACCCGGCCAAGATTTTTCTCCTGCCCAACCTGATGACGGCGGGAAACCTCATCTTCGGCTTTTTGGCCGTGCTTAAAATCTTTGAGGGAACGATTGTGCGGGTTAGCGGCCAGGGCGACTGGGCCGGTTATTACGTCACCAGCATCCAATGCATCTTGGTGGCCTGTCTCTTTGACCTGCTCGATGGGCGGCTCGCCCGGCTGGGCGGCAAAGAGAGCCCGTTTGGCATCGAGTTCGACTCCCTGGCCGACATCGTTAGTTTCGGCGTCGCGCCCGCGTTGCTCGTCTTTAAGATCGTGCTTTACGAGCTGCCCAGCCGGATCGGCTGGCTTATCGCCGTCTTTTATCTGGTTTGTGGCGCGCTGCGGCTGGCGCGGTTCAATGTCGCCGCCACCTACCGTCTCGGTACGGGCACACGCAATTTCACCGGTTTTCCGATCCCCGCCGCCGCCGGACTGATTTCGTCGCTTACCCTGCTGCTACTCGACATCTACCAACAGGATCTGACCATCGGTTACGCCAAGTACGGCCTCGCCGTGCTCATGGTTTTTCTTTCCTTCATGATGTTCAGCAAGTTCGAGTACCCCAGCTTCAAGGGTTTCAACTGGCGCACCCAGTTTTCCCCGCCGAAGTTTCTGCTCGCGGTGGCGGTGCTTGGCCTCAATGTCTTCTACTACCATTGGATGCCGGCGGTGATGTTCCTGGCTTATCTGCTCTACGGATTCCTCCGTCCCTTCCTTTCCCGGGCCTGGCGCCGCGAGATTGAGGAAGACGAGGACGACGATTCCCCTGAGCACCCGGAAACCACCTCGGCGGAGCACGGGGCTGGTAACGGAACGGTTGCCACAGATCACATCCGCCGAAGCTAAAATCTCCTTTTTTGGGGCCACCGGTCCGCCGTCGGCGCGTGATGACCCGAATATAAACTTCCCTGATAGGGTAAAAAAAAGTGTTGCATTGTTTATAAGAATATCTACTTTCGGCCTCGTCGCATGAATATGCGATACATGTTCCCGGCAGTTGGCGTTCGTTTGAGCCAATTCCCCAGACCCTGACCTAAACAGCCAAACAGCCGAAGCCGTTTTTCGGCAACTCTTCTTATCGGCTAGGTACTGGATCTCCTCAGATATCTCTTCGAGATACTGCATGTATTTTGTTTTCATTTAATGAGTTGGAAAAATTGCACTTATGATTCGATGCTTGGTTGGAGTCCTACTTTTGATGACCTATGCAAGCCTGCCTCTGCAGGCCGGCACACTTGCGTCTCTACCCGACGCCAGGCATAAACCGGCTCCGGCCCAGCCCCAAACTTCGATTCCAGCCCATACCGAGGACAAGGCGCCCAAATTACTCGATGCGACCATCATCAAAGCTCCCACTTTGATCAAAGAGGACAAGGTGGCTCAGACGGCGGCTACGACCGTTGGCAAAACTGCCGGCTCCATGGGAGGAGTGTCTTCCAAATCCGCGGACCATTCAATCACAGCTTCATCGGTGGAGAATAAAAAGGCATCTATCTCACCCTCAAAGACTACCGATGTTTCCAAGGATGGCAATCAAAACAGGGTGGTTCAGCCGGCGGCTACGACCGTTGGCAAAACTGCTGGCTCCCTGGGGGGAGTATCTGCCAAACCCGCAGGCCATTCACTCACCGCTTCATCCGGTGAGAAGAAAACCACGCCTGCTTCGGCTCCGAAACGGACCGTTACAGCTTCATCGGTGGAGAATAAAAAGGCATCTATCTCACCCTCAAAGACTACGGATGTTTCCCAGGATGGCAACCGCCCCCCATCGGGCAACCGGCTCGCTCGTATAACCGCCTATTGGGCCAGCGAAGGCGACTACTACACGAGCCAGGGCATCAGTTCCACCGGCATTCACCTGCATGATGGCTATTGTGCGGTCGATCCCACGATTATTCCCTATGGCAGCGTGGTGACAATTTCCGGTTTGGGCAAATATCTTGCGGTCGATACCGGTTCCGCTGTTATTTCCCGTACTGCCGCTCGCGAAACGGGCCATACCGCCACTGAACGAGCCGCCTTGGTCATCGATCTCTATTTCGAAAGCCGTCGTGAGGGAGAAGACTTTGCCGCCAATGGACCCAAGTTTGCTTCCATTACTTGGCAGGCTCCAGACCCGACGAATAGGATGTCTTCGGACGTGCGTAACATGGTCGCTGAATCGGATTGGAACAAATTGCGCACCAAAGTCTTATCTGAATAATAATTTTGTAATTTTCCATCGCCTCAACATCTAAAGTCTATTAACTTTATTAATACTGGACTTAAATTTTTGGTCATATTTTCTCTACGATTCGCTTCAGCATCAGGCTAGCTTTTTCTGCGAAGTGAGCGAGAATGAGGCCGTGAGCCTCAAGCACGAAAGCCAGATCGATCTCAATATCGACCATATTCTCGCTGACGAATCGTTGCGGCGACGCCTTTTCCCCATCGCCACCAAACGCATTTTTTTGGCTCATGCGGGAGTTGCGCCCCTGCCCGGTTTGACCATCGACGCTCTCAAGCACGAGGCCGACCGCGCCGGCATAGCCCAGGAAGGTCCCGACTTTCTGGCCGACGTCGAGGCGATCAGGCGTATCGGCGCGCGGCTCATCAACGCGACCAGCCATGAAATCGCCTTGCTCGGTCCCACCTCGCTCGGTCTTAACCTCGTCGCCAACGGGCTCGACTGGCAACCCAACGACGAAGTCGTCTTTTATCCCGACGATTATCCCGCCAACGTCTATCCGTGGCAAACGTTGGCTGGTCGCGGCGTGCGGGTGATTCCGCTCCAGCCGGAACGGCTCGGCGAAATCACCCCGGAACTCGTGACGAAGGCATTGACGCCCCGCACGCGCCTGGTGGCGCTCGCCTCCTGCCATTTTTTAAGCGGATTCCGTCTCGATTACGAGGGAATCGCCGAAGAGTTGAACCGCCGCGGCATTCTCTTCTGCCTCGATGCCATCCAGTCCCTCGGCGCGACCACCGTCGACGTGCGGCATATCGATTTTCTCGCCGCCGATTCCCACAAATGGATGCTGGGACCTCTCGGGGCGGGCATTTTCTACGTTAAACAGAAGCATTTCGAGAGATTGCGTCCGAGCCTGCTTGGGTCATGGAACGTCCATTCTCCCGGTTATATCGCCCAGCCGGAAATTGTTTTCGAAAATTCGGCGCGGCGTTATGAACCGGGCTCCCTCAATCTCCTGGCCTTGCACGGCATGAAAGCGAGCCTGGAGCTGATCCTCGGCATCGGGGTGAAACAGATCGAAGCGCGGTTGCTTGACCTGCGCGCCCTTACCGAGGAAAAACTCGCCGCGGCGGGATTCCGCGTCGCGGGGTTTGCCAATCGCCGGTCCCAAAAGTCGGGTATTACCACCATTGTCCTGGAGGATCAGGAAAGAGCCATGGCGCTTGCCCGCAAACTTCGCGACCGCCACGTCGACATCTCCTTGCGCCAGACCCGCGCCGGTCTCTCCTGCCTGCGCTTTTCCCCCCACTTCTACAATACCGAGGCCGAGATCGAGGAAGCTGTTAAAATCCTCTTGTCTTAAGCGGCACTTTCCGTAATGTGCCCCTTCCGCTATATAGGCTACTTTTATGAAAAGAACGTTCCAGCCCTCGCAAAAACGCCGGGTCCGCCAATTCGGATTCCTGGCCCGCACCCGCACCAAGGCGGGCCGTGCCATCCTGGCCCGCCGCCGGGCCAAGGGCCGCGTCCGTCTCGCCGGGCGCAACACGACCCGCAAGTTCGCCCGCCACACCCGGGGTTAAACTTTTTAGTGGCGGGACTCACGGCTTCAGCGCGGAATTTTCCCGCGCCCTCCGGTTCCCCTCCATCTCAAGCGCTGCCGCGCGCGCGGGTCATCCGCCGTCGCGCGGTTTTCGAGGCGACCCGGGCCAAGGGGCGCCGTTTCGGCAACCGCTGGATGGCGCTGAATATTTTGCCCAAGGATGCCGCCGCGTCCGATGCCGCGGCGGTGGCTTTCCTGACGCCCAAACGGCTCGGTTCGGCGACGGCGCGCAACCGGCTCCGCCGCCAAATGCGGGAAATTTACCGAAGGCATCTCGCGCAGTGGCCGGAAACGGCTTATCTCGTCTGGGTCGCCCGCCCGCCCGCCTTGGAACTCGATTTTGAAAGCCTGTCCAGAATCATGGCTGAATTGCGCGGGAAAGCTTGGGGTCGAGCGTCGAGATAGATCATTCCCGGTCACGATCCTCGGCAATTATTTGAGTGGAATCGATATCGCCCGATTTGACCCGCACCAGGGCTTTTAAGGTACGGCGGGGGAAAGGACGCCCCGGCATTTGCTTGCCACTCGGGGGCTGTAAAATGGCGATGGTTCTTCCCCGCTCGGTTATCACCACGGGCTCGGTTTGAGCACTGCGGACAGAATGCCTCGTCTGCCTATGGAGTTCGCGCACGGAAATCGCCCGCATAGGTCCAATGTGGCACATACGCATCCAAGATCAGTTAAGGATATGGAAGACAGATGTGGGTGAAGCGGCGATGCCACCGCCAGAGTCTTACCTTCCCCTCCCAATCGTTTCGAGAAACTGATTCACCACCACGGGCGCGGAACAATATTTTTCGGCGATGGCGCGCGCGGCGCGGGCGTGCCGTTGCGGATCGCGTGCGACTTCGGCCAGGGCCTCCACAGCGCCGGTCTCGTCGCGAAAAGATAATAGTCCCTCGCTATGCGGATAAAATTCGGTCCAGCCGGTGTCTTGCAAAATGACCGGACGGCCCAGCGCCAGGTACATCGCGCTCCGGTCGCTGAACCAGCCGCACTTGGAACGAACGTAGCCGTTTTTCGCCACGCAAAATTCGCCCCGGCTCCGCGCCGCATAATCGCGGTAACGCTGCCACGGTTCATTGAGCGGTCCCGCATCGATCAGACTCCAGCCGCCATCAAAAAAACGGCGCGTGGCGGGATCTTCCGGATGCAAATTGGTTGCGATCTCTAATCTTTCCGTGGTCTTTCGCGGAAGATTCACAAGGCGGTCGAATTCCTCCGATTTGTTGCCGTACCATTCGCCCGTATACTCGACCGACGGATAGCCGTACCAGTGGGTAAAGGTCGTCCAGGCCGTACCCGGCTTGTCCGTACCGGGAAGGGTGAAGTGCTCGAGCGCCACCGGCACGCCCACCGGCAGCCAACGGCGCCCAGCCAGCGGCGCGCGGCAATCTTTTTGGCCCAGACGCCGCCCAATCGAGACGAAGGTGGTGTGGAGATCGAGATGCATGTCGGCGCCATAGACCTCGGCCCAAATTTGGGTGAAAGCCGGATCGAGATCGACGTAGACCCGCTCGGCCACCGCCGCCATCACCTCGGGTTGCTTAAAATGGCCCGAAAGGTTGAAAAGAAACTCGGCATCGCGCGCGAAGCGCAGCAGTTTTTCCAAATCGGGCGACTCGTCTTCGATGAAAAGCGTCGCCTGTTCTTCCAGGCCGAATTCCTTGATCACTCTGTTCCAGTGGGCGAGATTCGCGCTCGCTTCCGGCGCGCATTTTTTTTCTTCCCGGTCGATGCACTTCGTCAGGGCCAGGTTTTCCACCACCCAGACGTCCCACCCCGCGGCGCGAAATCCGAGCACCCATTGCAGAAAAGCCCAGGTGTTGCCGGCGGCGTGAACCGGGTAAGAGGCGATACCGACTCCGATGACGACGCGGCGGGGCATGAGTCAAGTTTCTTAAAAACCGGCGAAAATCCAGAGACACCACAAATAACCGCCGCCGGCCAGCAATGCACCGAGAGCGAGCAGCCGGTCGGAGTAAAAAACCATTTTTTCGTGATATTGCGCATGGCACTGGGCGAAAAACATCAGGGCGAAGCCGAGATAGGCCACGCCCGCGAGGATGGCTTGTTCGCCCTCAACGGGCATCCAAACGGGCATCCACTGTGTTGCGAAAGCAGGAAAACGACTAACCAGAACGTAAGAGTGGCGAGTGAGAATGGAACAAATTCCTCCCAGCGCGAACACGGCGGGCACGGCGATTCCCCCCAAGTAGCGCGACCACCAGAAGCTCAGCTCGTAGATGGGCACCTTATTTTGGGCCATAGAGGCTATCACACCCGGCTTTTGAACCATTCGATTGTCTTGGCCAGTCCCGTCTCGAGATCGACAACCGGTTTCCAGCCCAGCCGTTGCCAGGCGCGGGTGATGTCGGGCCGCCGCTGCTTCGGATCGTCCGTGGGCAGCGGCTGGAAGGAGATGGCGCTCTTCGAGCCGGTCAGCCGTATGATGCGCTCGGCAAATTCGCGGATCGTCAGCTCGGTCGGGTTGCCGATGTTGACCGGCTCATGAAAATCGCTTTGGGAAAGTCGGTAGATGCCATCGATCAGATCCGAGACGTAGCAGAAACTCCGCGTCTGGCTTCCGTCGCCGAAGATCGAGATCGGCTCGTTTTTCAGCGCCTCGCCGATGAAGGCCGGCACCACGCGGCCATCTTTCAGCCGCATCCGCGGGCCGTAGGTGTTGAAGATGCGCACGATTTTCGTGTCGACCTTATGGTAGCGATGGTAAGCCATGGTCATGGCCTCGGCGAAACGTTTCGCCTCGTCATAGACGCCGCGGGGCCCGATGGGATTGACGTTGCCCCAATATTCTTCCGTTTGTGGATGGACGAGCGGATCCCCGTAACATTCGGAAGTCGAAGCGAGTAAAAAACAGCAATTCTTCGCTTTGGCCAGCCCCAGCGCGTTATGGGTTCCGAGCGAGCCGACTTTGAGCGTTTGAATCGGCAATTCGAGGTAATCGATCGGACTGGCGGGCGAGGCGAAATGAAAAATCAGATTCACCTCGCCCGGAATTTCGATGTGCTTGGTCACATCCTGCTCGATGAAATCAAAACGCGGCTCTTTTTTCAGGTGGTCGAGGTTGGCCCGGTTGCCGGTGATAAAATTATCGACGCCGATGACGCGGCAGCCTTCCGCCAGCAAGCGGTCGGTCAGATGGCTGCCGAGAAATCCGGCGCCGCCGGTCACCACGGCCATTCTGAGGGGAGGAGTCATGGGGGGAGATTGGACGTTGGCGGATGGGATGACTTCAATTTTCCTCGCGAGCGGCAATAAGGCCGCTCTGGCGGGCGAAGTCGAAAATACCGCCGGCATCGATGACCGGCTTCACCTCACCCAAGGGTTTCAGCGCGTAGGCGTTGCCATTGGCGCGGATTTCGTTTTTGTCGAAATCGACTTCGATGTGGTCGCCGGTCTTGATGACTTCGCTCAGGGGCACGGTGCTGTCGTAGGGGTAGAGTTCGCCGGTGGCGATGCAATTCCGGAAGAAAATTCTGGCGAAACTTTCGGCGACCACAACCTGGCAGCCCGCCGCGCCGAGCGCGATGGGGGCGTGTTCGCGCGAAGAACCGCAGCCGAAATTGCGGCCCGCGATGATGATCGGGTATTTCGTCTTGGCCGAGCCTTCTTCCACATAGCGGACCGGGTAAAGCGAATCGGGCAGGCCACAGAGGGCGTAGCCGCCGAGTTTTTCATATTCCTCGGGGATGGTTGGCACCAGCGTGAGGTATTGCGCGGGGATGATCTGGTCGGTGTCGATATTATGCTGGACCACATAGGCGGGTCCGGAGATGACGGTTGCCATAGACCCATCACTGTAACAGAAGCGAAGCGGCTCGGCATGCAAAAAGAAACGGTCCGATCTGCTGGGTGTTAAGGAGGTCGGTAAGTGACGATGACCTTGGCGCTGATCTCAATCTGGCCTGGAACGGCGGAAGGGGTGCGGCGGGCGATCTTTTCAGTGAGGTCGCTATTGAATATTCCGCGAGCGATAATTGGGTTATCGCATTGCTCGGTAACCTCAAATGGCTTGCCTCATAACAGTATTTGCCATGGAACAAAAACCAGTGATTGGAAGAGATTTTCCATAATTCAATGTAAATTCTCTTGCAATTTCCACAGCTTTTCGGCTAAACGCTAATATATGCCACGTTCCGCCGCCCTATTGGCCAGTCTCGCGCCACTGGCAATAGCGACTACATTTTTTCTTTCCGGGTGCGGTTCGATTCAGACCGCGCCTCTTCCCAGCTCGACCGTGCGGCTTACGCCCAACCCTCCACATATCTACGTCGCGCCATTCGATACCACCACAGCCAAGTGGATGGTGGGACGGGAGGGCACAGAATTGTACTACTTCAAAAAGGAGTTCCAGACCTATTTTGTGCATCAATTGCAGACCCGTTTGATGAAGCTCGCGCCGAGCGAACCACGTTGGACCGACGATTTGCCTGATCACGGCTGGCTCGTGGCCGGCGAATTTGTCACGGTGGACCAAGGCAGCCGGGCGTTGCGCGCCACTCTCGGCGCCGGCCTTGGCGAGACCACGCTGGAAACCAACGTCTACGTTTACGATTTGGATGTTTCCAAGACTCAATATGTGCTGGCCTTCCGCACCGGTGTTCCCAATCCGGACAATACCACTGGCGCCGGCAGTGGTTCCGCTCCCACCGGCTTGAGCGCGCTGGGAGAACCGGTTTCCACCATGATTGCTATCGGGTCGGGTCTCAAGCTTGATACCACGAGAACTTGCCGGGAAATAACGGCCTACCTTGCGCAATACGCGCAATAACCCCGCCGGCCCTCGCGCCGCAAACCCGCGTCTTGGCTACTTTTGATAAGGGTACTAAGTTCTGAAATTGTCCCATGTCTTTGCCGGTTTGGTTTCACACGGTCGATCTGCATCTGCTTTACCTGATCAATGTCATGTGGAGCCGCCCCTGGCTCGATCCCGTCATGGCTTATGCGAGCGACTGGGACACCTGGCGCATTCCCGTTATCATCGCCGTGGCCTTGACGCTGATTTTCGGCCGGTTTCGCGCGCGGCTTTTTCTCATTTTGATGGCCGCATGCCTGCTTATTGGTGACAAAGGGATCAGCGATGCCATCAAAGCCACCGTGCAGAGGCCGCGGCCCAATGAGACGGAGCCCCATATCCGCGTCGTTACCATCCACGGAGTAACCGAATCGGTGTTGAGCCATCCGCGGCAGGGTAATTCCTTTACGTCGGGCCATGCCTGCAACAATGTCGCGCTGGCCTTCATGGCTTGCTCCGTTTTCGGCTGGCGCGCCGCGTGGGTCTGGCTCTGGGCCGCGCTGGTCAGCTACTCGCGCATTTATACCGGTTCCCACTACCCGAGCGATATTCTCGGTTCATGGCTCATCGCGCTGCTTTATTCCTATTTCATTTGCCGGATCGCGGCCTGGGTTTGGCGGCGATACGGCCCGGTGAAATTCCCGGAACTCCACGCCCGTCATCCGGTTCTTTTTCCGCTGTGGGAGAAATAGGCCCACGCCCATTTTTCGGACCGTTTCTATCGCAATTTTTCATAAACCGCGCGGATTCGGCCGTATTGTTCGTCGCAGATGGCAAGAAGTTCGCGCCGCGATGAAAATCGAAGATGACGGGCAAGTTGCTCCTGTGCCGTCTCGTCGCGCGGCAGGCGC
>DATJMI010000069.1:0-7714 GCA_035508775.1 Methylacidiphilales bacterium | reverse complement strand
ATAATATTTTTTTCTCGGACGATTACCCGCGCGAATTCGGCGAAATCCATCAGCAGCACATCAGCCCCACCGAACCGACCATCTATATCTCCATCAGTTCCCGCACCGACCCCGCCCATGCGCCTGACGGCCACGATAACTATTTCGTCCTGGTCAACATCCCCGCCCGCGATCCCGCCCGGCCCTGGAGCGAGGCCGAAACGCGCGGATACCGCGATTCGATCCTGCAACGCCTCGCCCGTTTTGGACTGGAAGATTTACCGAATCGCATCGTCGCCGAACATCCTTTCACCGCCACCGATTTCGCCCATCGCGATCTTGCCTATCACGGCTCTCTCTATGGCTGGGCTTCGCATAGCATTCGCGCCTCGCTTTTCCGTCCACCGCTGCGCATGCCGGGCACGGACAACGTTTTTTTTGCCGGCGGCACGACTCATCCCGGCGGCGGCATTCCGCTCGTCCTTCTCAGCGGCAAAATGGCCGCCGATCTCATTCAGCAGGAGGCGAAATGAAGAATTGGAGCCGAATCGAAAAAATCGCGTTCGGCGCTTTTCTTTTTTGGACCGCGGCGGCGCTGATTTTCACCCTGCTGCGCATCTCGCCTGAAAACGTTGCCCGCTGGCCCGTGCCCGGCTGGCTGGCCGGATTTGTCGATCTCTGTCTCGGGACGGGTGATCCGATCCTGATTCTCCTCGCCTTCGCCAACACCCATTTTCATGCCGCCCGGCAATGGACTTCCACCACGGCCCGCCGTTGGGCCCTTATCGTCTGCGGGGTCGCGTTCGGGGTCGAGACCGCCGGCGCGTGGAGCGGATTTCCCTTTGGTTCCTACCATTACACCGACCGGTTCGGACCTTTGCTCGGCCTCGTTCCGTTCACGATACCTCTCGCCTGGCATGTGGTGGTGACGAACGCTCTCTTCATGGTCCGGGCCGTGGGCCGTTATCTTTCGCGAAAGTTGGAGGCCGTTGGCGCCGCTCTGATCTGCGCCGCTTACGATTTCGTTCTCGAACCTTTCGCGACTCGCGCCAAACATTATTGGGAGTGGTCCGCCGGACAGCCTCCAGCGCAAAATTACGCCGCCTGGTTCGCGATCAGCGCGCTGCTGGTCTGGTTCTTCGCCCCATCGGATGCCACCCGCTTTCCGGCGGACCGCCGGCCCCTGCTTATTCTCGGCCTCACTTTGCTTATTTTTGTCGCCGGAAGCTAGGGGGTGTCCGAACGCTTTAATTCATCCGTTGCGACCATTCGTCAACGGCATAGGCCCTGATCTGGATCAGCTTCTCGTAAAATTCATCCGCCTGTTCCTGGCTGAAATGGGGGTGCTCGCGCCGGATCACCGCCATGCTCCATTCCTGGGCCAGCGCGATTTCCGCCGGACCCAACCGCCGGATATGCTGGCGGTAAAGAAAGGCGTTGAGACGCTCCGCGAAATTGGAGAGAGCTGAGTTCGTTGCCATAATGATTAAGACACCCCGGCAAAAGCAAAGGTTACCTGGAAGCTATTTTAGAGACTATCCGGCGCCGTGCAAGGGCACGGTTTCCACAAAATAGAATTTACCCTGGAGCTAGAACTCATTTCAAAATCACAAAAAAGGATACTGATCGGATTGCGGTATACTTTTAAGCCTCGTCTAGCGCTCCTGCTGAATAAACGATTTCTTCATCATCAGGGAACCCGCACCCGCGACCAAGGAGGGTTGCTACGGTTGCGGCTGTGTGATCAGCGTCAGCGGAAACCCGAAACGTCAGGGCATGCCTGCCCTGAACCTCATTATCTTGAAATGGCGAGAATCCGAACTCGGCTGCGACAGTCCGAAGGAGAGGCAACCGCTGTCGCCACACGTTGCTGCGGATAGTAAAACTTATGAATTGAGAAGCGACTCCCATGCCATCATGTTTGGTGAACTCGATATGTAATAGGAGTTCGTCACGTTGTCGTGGCAACTTGAGAAAATTTCGAACAATTAGCTGAAGGTCGCCCAATCGTGCGCGTCGTTTGCTCAATGGATGGCCAGCAGGACCAATAAAAACACATCCTCCGCCCGACATCGGCATGTGGAGCATGTCCGCGGCATGGTAGTTTGAAACTCGGTGAGGTTTATAGGTCACAGAGTTGGAGGACATAAATTCGGTATCCGATGGTGAAAGCACACCTGCACGTTGCAACTCATCTAATTCGACGGCGCGACCATCAGGCAAGGATTTCTGATAGGCAACAATCTTGCCCAGAATGTCGCTCAGTTTCCTCCGATCCTCGGAAAAAATGTCGATTGGTTTGGCCATGACGTATGCGATAGGAATTTATTACGTAAGCTGTCCTTATAAAATCAAAAAGATTGAACGACGAGGGAGGCAAAAGCATCGCCATGTGCAATCAAATGATCGCTTTGACTCCCTATTTTCCCTGGAATACCAGGTATTCGGCATCCTTAAACCAATCCCTCCATCTTCAGACACGCATATTCCACCGCCAGATGAGTTTCGATATTCTGCGCCAGCGCCGTCTGCAATTCCTCCAGCGCTTTCACCGCGCGCATCCGTTCCTGCTCCGAAGTCTTCGCCGCCGTTTCCGACCGGCGCCAATACCAGCGTTGGAGCTGGGCGATCGATTCCTGCCGGGCCAACTGAAATTCGGCCTCGGCCAGCGCCTTGGCCACGTCTTCTTCCACCTCGTCAGGATGCTGTTTGAGGTGTGCTTCCGCGGTTTCGCGCAGAAGGGCCCAATGATCGTGCAGCACCTGCGCCCGGGCGTAGGCCCGCAACGCGGCGTTCGGCCGGCCGGCGTGCCAACGGCCAATCCATTCCGGTTCATACGCCGAGTCGGGGCCGATGTCCTCAAAACCGAGGTCGAGGCGCAGGCAGCGTGAAATGATTGTCGGCAGCAACATCGCCGGGCGGCCCGAAGTCAACAGAATCAGCGTGTGCGCGGGCGGCTCTTCGAGCGTTTTGAGAAACGCATTCGCCGCGCCGGCGGCGCCGAGGCACATCCGTTCCGCGTCGAAGATCAAGGCCACCTTCAGCGGGGCGGTCAAGGGCCGCAGGTAAAGTTCGCGCTCAAGTTCACGAATCTGCTCGACGGTGATATGCCTTGATTTCGATTCGGGCCGCACGGCGTGAAAATCGGGATGTTCCGCGGGCGCCGAGCCGAGCACCTGGCCCGCCAACCCCAACGCCAGATGGCCCAGCGCCTCGGCATGATCGCCGGTCAACAGATAGGAATGGCCCATCCGGCCCCGCTCGATGCTGGCGGCAAAACGGCGGCGAAGTTCTTCAGAGCGAAAAGGCATGGGCCACTTCCTTCCAAACCGCCGCCGCCGTCTCGTCCACCGTTCCCGCTGCGGAGACAATTTTTACTCTTTCCAGATGCGCTTGGGCCACTTCGAGATAGCCCTGCCGCACCCGCTCAAAAAAATCGACCGGCTCCGCTTCCATGCGGTCAAAGGCGCCGGCGCCCACCGGACGAGGGCGGCGCAACTGCCGCCGGCGCGCCTGTTCGGGATCGAGATCGAGCACCAACGTCAATCCCGGCAAATGCGTTCCGACGGCAAAAGCATTGAGACGCTCCACCAGTTCCATGGGCAGTTGGCGCCCCGCGCCCTGATAAACCGTGGTGGAATCGTGGAACCGGTCGGACAGCACCCATGTCCCCTGGTCCAGCGCGGGCATGATCGTCTTGCGCACCAGTTCGGCCCGGCTGGCCAGGAAAAGGAGCAATTCGGTCTGGGGCGTCATGCCGCGGCCTTCCGGCGCGTGTTTGAGCAAATGGCGGATCGATTCACCCAGCGGCGTGCCGCCCGGTTCGCGCGTCACCAAAACGCGATGCCCCAGTTCCGTCAACCGTTCCCGCAATCGTTCGACCTGGGTCGACTTGCCCACCGCTTCGCCACCCTCGAAGGAAATGAAATGAGATCGGTTGCTGCTCATGTTGCCGGCGGAAAGGCGTCCGAAGCCTGGTTATAATCGGAGAAATCTCCGGAGAATGGAGCAAAAAGAGACGGTAAAAACCAGGCCAACGCCAGGCCAACCAACAAAAAAACGCCGCCGAAAACCGGCAGGAACAGGCATCCTCCGTTAATCCCCGGCTTTAGCACCGCGGTCGAAGGATCAGCCGGATCGTAATAGACGGTCACCGCCTGTCCGGGCTTATATTGGCTCGCAATACTGTCGGCATGACTCGAATCGCCCGATCCATAATCGCCATAGAGCACCTTGTCCGAGGTGTGTAGATCACCGTCCAGCCGATACGTATAAATGACCTTGGCGTAGGCGCTGTCGGCATCGTGACTGTCACCGTCATTCGACCATTCCACGCCGGAGCTTTTCACCGTTCCCGGAACCGCGGGCCACTTTGCGCTTTTTTGCGCCGCAATCATTTCGTTCAATCCCAGCAGGAGAGTCAATCCGCCCGTCAACATGAGTCCTCCCGGAAAGAGCCAGCAAAACAAGAACCGTGACACCGGCGAAACCGACCTCGGCCGCCTCGACCCCTGGTCCAGACGCTCATCCCGAATCTCGATTCCCGGATCCATGATTGGCTAGAATAAACGCTCTCCGGCCTTGTAGAAGCCTTAAAAAGCCTGTCATTCTCATAACGCCGACCATGGTCTTCATTTTTGATTCGCATCCGGTTCAGTACAAGGCCCCGGTTTATCAACGCCTCCAGCAATTGAAACCCGGCTCCTTCAAGGTGATTTACGCCACCGACTCGACCATGCGCGGCCATCATGACCGCGAATTTGGCAAAACCGTCATCTGGGACCAGCCGCTTCTCGAAGGTTATCCCTTTCTCGTGCTCAACAACGAACGAGGCATTCCCCTCACCGATTTTCGCAGCCTGACCGGGAGCGGCATCCATCGCTTCCTGCAGGAAGAACGCCCCGCTGCCGTCATTATTTCACAATTCATCTACGAATTCGACCTGGTCACTTACCTGAGCTGTCTCCAGCTTCATATTCCCATCTGGATACGCCAGGAGACCCAGGATGAAGCGTTTGTCCGCCCGGCCTGGAAGCAGGCGCTGCGCGGGCTTATCTATCGTCTCGCTTATTGCCACGTCCAGCACGCCTTTTATTTTGGCGATCTCAATCGCCGGCACCTTCTCCACCATGGTTTCACGCCTGAGCGACTGACTTTCGCGCCCTACTCCACTCCAATTGGGACCGGCATCGACGCCTCTGCCGCGCAACGCTTGCGCGCGAAAATACGCGCCGGCCTCGAGGCCGCTCCGAATGAAATTGTCCTCCTTTTTGCCGGGAAACTTATCGACAAAAAAAACCCGCACTTGATCTTCGATGCCCTGGAACTCCTCTCCGATGCGGAACGCTCCCGTTTCCGTCTTGTTTTCATCGGATCGGGCGCGCTCGAGGCATCCCTCCGTGCCCGCGCGGAAAAATCGCCGGACCGCGTTCACTTCGCCGGCTTCGTCAATCAATCCGCCATCGCCGGCTGGTACTTCGCCGCCGACATATTTATACTTCCATCACGCCGCGCGGGAGAGACGTGGGGCTTGGCCGTCAATGAGGCGCTGCAGGCCGGTTGCGCCGTCATTATGAGCAACGCTGTCGGTTGTTACCCGGAGTTTGGCCAATGGGAACGCGTCCGGGTCATTCCGGATAACGACGCCCCCGCCTGTGCGACCGCATTGCGTGAAGTTGCCGCCTATCCCCGGTCGTTGGATTGGTGCGCGGAACGCATGAAACGCTATAGCATCAACGCCACCGCGGCGGCCCTGGCGCGCCAGAT
Organism: Methylacidiphilales bacterium; assembly: GCA_035508775.1. Classification (GTDB taxonomy): domain Bacteria; phylum Verrucomicrobiota; class Verrucomicrobiia; order Methylacidiphilales; family UBA1321; genus JABDGH01. The sequence continues at coordinate 1,969 of DATJMI010000069.1, read as the reverse complement.
TGCCACTCTCGATCCGGCTCTCCAACCCTGATTTCCCGTGCGCCTTCTTATCTATCGTCTCGGCAGCATCGGCGATACCGTGGTGGCGCTTCCCTCTTTTCGTCTTATCCGTCACGTCCGGCCCGAGGCCCGGATAACCGTTCTCACCAATGCGCCGGTCTCGGACAAAGCCGCGCCCCTTGAGGCGGTCCTCGAAAACACCGGTTTGATCGACGCGACCATCCATTATTCGGTTGGGTTGCGTGATCCGGCCCGGCTCGCCGCGTTGCGCGGCAGGCTGCGTTCCGAGGGTTTCGACCTCGCCGTTTCCCTCACCGCCGCGCGCGGTTTGGCCGCCAGCGTGCGCGATTATTTTTTCCTCAAAGCCTGCGGTATTCCCAAAATCATCGGCATCCCGCTAAGCCGCCGCGATCTGGTCTGCCAGCCTCTCGCCGGCGGGCTCTATGAATCCGAAGCGGCCCGGCTGCTGCGGCGCGCCGCCGAATTCGGCGCCGCCAATCTCCGCGATCCCAAGTGGCACGATCTCGCGCTCACACCGGATGAAATCGCCACGGGGGACCGTCTTCTCGCCGATGCTCACATTCTCCCCGGCTTTATTGCGGTCAGTCTTGGCGCCAAGTCGCCGCTCAAGGATTGGGGCACGGAAAACTGGCGCGAATTACTGGCCCGGCTCGGCCACGAGTTTCCCTCCCTCGGTTTAGTCCTGCTCGGCAGCGCCGATGAATTCGGGCGCAACGAAACGCTTCTTCCCTCCTGGCCAGGCCCCCGGGTCAATTTCTGCGGTAAGGCCTCGCCGCGAGTCAGCGCGGCGCTTCTGAGCCGCGCCCGGCTTTATCTTGGACACGACAGCGGCCCGATGCATCTCGCCGCGGCTGTGGGCACGCGGTGTGTCTCCATCTTCTCGGCGCAAAGTCCGCCCGGCAAGTGGTTCCCCTTTGGCGAAGGCCATTTTAATCTTTATCCGCAGGGTCTTTACGATCCCGCTCGCGCCGATGATCCCGATTACCAGCGCCGGGCCATGGGCACGATCAGCGCCGCCGCCGCGGCTACCGCGGTAATGAGTTGCCTTTCCTAAAACTTGGCCTCGCCTTATCATGCCGCCTGTCCTGAAAACCCATTCTCAATCTTCGCCTTACGACAGTCCGTGGACGCTCCGGCAACGGCTCGGCATGATGCTGTGGCAAATCTGCTGGGCCTTTTTCTGTGCGTGGACCCCCAAACCGCTCAACGCCTGGCGCCTTTTTTGGCTCCGTCTCTTCGGCGGCGCCGTCAATGGCAAACCGTTCGTTCATCCCCGCGCCCGCATCGCCATTCCCTGGCATCTCACTCTTCATCACCGTGCCTGCCTGGGTGACTGCGCCCATGCGTACAGCCTGGGTGAAATCGAAATTCACGAGGATGCCACCGTCGCCCAGGAGGCCTATCTCTGCACAGGGACGCATCTGTTCTCCAGCCCCAATCGTGAACTCCAGACCGCGAAAATTTCGATCGGGCCCGGCGCGTTCATCTGCGCCCGCGCCTTCATTCTCCCGGGAATCACGGTGGGCGCCGGAGCCATCGTCGGCGCCTGCGCCGTGGTCACCCGGGATGTCGCGCCCAACACTACTGTTGCGGGAAATCCTGCCGTTCCCGTGCACAGCGGATCATCCGCATAATGCATCTGCGGTAAAAGTAAGAATTGCCGGGTCCTCTATTGATTTCGCATACCTTCCGCGCTCTTTCGCGGAAAGAGCGGGGAGCTTTTCCTCTTGACCCTTGTAACTCAAGAGGTAAGATGGAGTTTTCGGTCCGCGCCTGCGGTGGGAACTCTAACCGGTTTCCCACTTTTTTTTTCCCTCCGCGAGGTCGGGCTCCGAAAACGGAACATATTATGAGTCAAGAATTTATCGCGATGTTGGATTATATGGAAAAGGAACGCGGCATCAAGCGCGAACTCCTTCTCGATGCGGTACAGACCGCTCTGCTGGCG
>DATJMI010000068.1:0-16803 GCA_035508775.1 Methylacidiphilales bacterium | reverse complement strand
CATTGGACCATTACAGATCGAATTCATATTGGCGGCGCAGGCGGCTGGGACTATGTGACGGTGCAGCCGGAAGCTCATCGCATCTTTTTGAGCCACGCGGCACAAGTGGTGGTAGTCGACCTCAAATCCAAAAAAATTATCGATTCCATCGCCGCTTCGGGGGTGCATGGAATTGCCCTAGCCCGTGATCTTAATCGCGGTTTCATCAGTAACGGCGCCGGTGGTAACGTGACCATCTTCGATCTCGGTACCCTCAAAGTCTTGGGGACGGTAAAAACCGGGCAAAATCCAGACGCCATCTGCTATGAACCGGTCACGCAAAAAGTTTTCGCCTTCAATGGCCGCAGCAGCTCCGCCACTGTCATCGACGCCGTCAAGGGGGAAGCCCTCGGTGACATCCCCCTCGAGGGCAAACCTGAATTTGCCCAGCCCGATGGCCAGGGTTTTGTCTATGTGAATTTGGAGGACAAGTCGAAGACGCTCCGCATTGATGCCAAAAAGATGACCGTTACAGATCGCTGGGATCTTCCCGGCGGCAGCGAACCTTCCGCCATGGCCATCGACACCGCCAACAAGCGTCTTTTCATTGGCTGCGGAAACAAACAACTGGTTGTCAAAGATTACCCGTCGGGAAAAACGGTCGCAACCGAACCGATCGGTGAGGATGTGGACGCCGCCATCTATGATCCTGTGGGCAAACGGGTTTTCGTGTCTTGCAGCGACGGCACAATGACTGTGATCCATCAGGATTCGGCTGATACTTACACCGTACAGGAAGTCGTCCCGACCGAACAAAGAGATCACACCATGGGCTTTGATCCCACCACCGCCACAGCTTATGTTCCCACCGCCAAGTTTGGTCCAGCGCCAGCTCCCACGCCTGATCATCCGAAGCCGCGTCCCTCCATCGTTCCCGATAGTTTCGAGCTTCTGGTGATTACTTCAAATCAATAAAACCCGCCGAGGAGAAAAGAGACGGATATTTTAAGGGCGAGGGCCGGCTGGGCATGAATCCGGCGTTGCTCCTCACGCCAACCCACCATTTTAGTGTTAACAGGCCCGAAGCAGCTGGTTCTTGAACATTTTTGCATCGGTTCTAAAAAAGGGGATGGCGCACTTCGATGTGGCGGTGATCGGGGCGGGACACAACGGCCTGACCTGCGCTTGCTATCTCGCGAAGGCGGGACGCAAGGTGCTGGTATTAGAGCGGCGGCACATCGTGGGCGGAGCGGTCTCCACGCAGGATGACCTCATCCCGGGTTACCGGATCGATGTCGGTTCCTCGGCGCACATCATGATTCACTTGACGCCGGTGCTGCGCGAACTCGAACTGCATCGTTTTGGGCTTGAGTATCTCGAAATGGATCCGTGGGCCTACTATCCGATTCTGGACACCGGAACCGGCATCAGCTTTTACCGCGACGTGGAACGGACTTGCGCCAGCATCGCGAAAATCTCCCCAAAAGATGCCGATGCCTACCGCGCTTTCGTGCATCACTGGGGTGAACTGAACGAGGGCATTTTCGAGACATTTCTCAAACCGCCGTCGCCAGGCAAGATTTTCGGCACGGTCTTCCGGCGTAATCTGCTCAATTGGCGCTCGCGCAAGCTCTGGTCGTCGCTCGACACAACACGGCAATTGATGGCGCCTTATGGACAATTAATCGAGGAACTCTTCGAGCATCCCGCTGTCCGGACGGCACTGGCATGGCTTTCCGCTCAATCGGGTCCCGCGCCCGGAGAGATGGCCAGCGGCGACATGCTCGGCTGGAATGCGATGATTCATAAAAGCGGCGCAAAACGGGCCAAAGGCGGCAGCGGCGCGCTGACCCGGGCACTGGCGAAGCGGCTTGCCAGCGATGGAGGCAAAATCATTTGCCAGGCGGAAGTGACGGAAATCCGGCGTGAAGGCGAAACTTGGCGCATCGAATATGGCGACAGCTCGGCCACCGCCCGGCGGGTGGTAAGCGCCTGCCATCTGCACACGCTTTTCGGCGAATTACTGAAAGGCGCTCCGGAGGAACTGAAAAAACGCGCCTTACGCACGCGGACCGGCAACGGCTTCGGCATGATCGTGCGGCACGCGGTGGAAGAGTTGCCCGATTACGGCGACACCTCCGCACCGGCCGGCCCCCTCCCCGGCACAAGGGACTACCAAACCTCGCTCCAGTTGCTTTGCCCGTCAGTGGAATATCTGAACAGCTCCTATCGCGATTTTTCCTTCGGACTTCCGCCGCGAAAACCCTCCGTGGTGGCAATGAGTTTCTCGGCGCTCGATCCAACGTTGGCACCGGCAGGAAAGCACACCCTCTTCACCTGGGGGCAGTATCATCCCTACGAATTGAGCAACGGCGAGGACTGGGACACGATCCGCGAAAGGGAGGCGGATAAACTCTACGAGCTGGTCTGCCAATATGCGCCGAATATGCGCGGCAAGATGATCGAGCGCTATATCCAAACGCCGCTCGACCTCGAGCGCACGCTGGGATTGCTCCGGGCGAATGTGATGCACCTCGACATGAGCCTCGACCAGATGTTCATGTTCCGGCCCCTGCCCGAGCTTTCCGAGTACAAGGTCCCGGGCCAGCCCGGCCTCTATCTCACCGGCGCAAGCACTCATCCTGGCGGCGGCGTCTTCGCGGCCAGCGGTTACAACACGGCGCAAGTCATTTTGAAAGAGCGCCCGTAGAGACTATCCCTAAAGTAGTCATGAGTCAGGTATGCACGGCAGATTTTCTTTGCGGCGAAGCTTTTCTGCCGTCCGTAGGGCTGCTGTGCGCAACACCAAATCCTCCGCGCCGAGAGAGCAGCCGCGAGGTTCGGTCCGGACCATGCGACCTATCAACCGAAAACCGCCTCGCGTCCGCTCGGCCAGGTCGAGGGTCTGAACCGCGAGGACCGAATCGACATTGGCGAGATCAACCCAGCAAACCAGGCCGCGCCGGCCTATAGCAACTTCGCGGCCCGTGGCCGGATCGCAGACCAAAACGCGGGCCCAAGGAGGCGTCCAGTGCAAACCCGATGCGCCCCGGGCATAAGCTTGGCTGGAGAGCTCGCTCATGCCGTATTCATTCCAGATCGCATCATCTGGCACTGAAAAAACTTCGGCGATTTGCCCGTATAAACCGGCCTTGGCGACCTCACGGCTCAGGCCCTTGAATCCGCCGGTTTCAAGTATCCAGCTTCCGCGCGGCAATGGAAGCGGCGACAAACCGGCCCAGGAATCGATCAAGTGGACAAAGCTGAAAGCCGTGCCGCATAGCCCGATGGGATGGCGCTGTTTAATAGCCGCCGCCAATGTTTTCCGGCACGCGGCCGGATCGAGGACTCCTTTGCGCAACTGAAATCGATTTCCCTTTTGCCGCAATGCCTTCCGCCAAAAACTGAACATCGCGCTGAGCGACGAATGAGGCGCTTCATCCGGCGAAGAAACCAGGAAAAAAAGTTCGGGCTGACCTTCAAAAAGTCCAACCCGGCGAGCGCCCTCAACCGCCACGGCCCGGTAAATCCCGGCATCGAGGAGATATTGCCGCCCCGGCTGGCCCGTGGTCGTGCCGCTCGTTTCATAAATAACTCCGGACCGCGATGCGGGATGCGAAAAGAGCCGGGTCCGCTTGAAAAGCTGCTGCGGAATAGCGGGAATATCTTGCCACGACTCGATTTTCCTCGGATTTATTCCTCGTCCGGCAATCAATCGCCGGTAGGCGGGAAGATGCGTCGCCTGCCAGGTAAAAAGTTCCAAGGCAAGGGCGTTCCACGCCGTTTCGTCGATCAGCCCAAACAGCCGCCGCGTCCAGGCGCGCCGCCCGGACGCCAGGGAAAAATCGCCGAGTCGGTTCCCTCGCGCGCTCATTACAGGAACCGCCGCCTCACGACGGCGGAATCGGCAAGAGAATCGTATCGCGCGGCTGATCGAAAAATTGCTGGCTGATCATCAACTGGGCCGGCGGGTCGGGATCGGCGAAGTCGGTGGGACGCCTCACATCCTTGCCGTAAAGAGCATCCTCGGGCAACGTCCGGGCGATTTCGACCGGTGTGCCGATTTGCACGATTTCAAAGAATTTCGCCGATGCGGTGTCATGCAAATGAAGACAGCCGTGCGAGCGGGGATAGGGCCAGACCGGGCCTTCATGGAAACCGAATCCGGGCGCAAACTCAACCCAGTAAGCCATGGGATATCCCACATAGGTCCACCCGCCTCCCGGCGGTTCGTGGGAAGATTCCCCGGGGAAAGCCTGGCTCCCACGCACCCAATAGCCGTAGGTCTCCGATCTCTTAAATTGATCTTTGAAAAAAACTTTAAAATTACCCACCGGCGTCGGATAGCCGGGACGGCCTACGCACGTCGGCGTCGCCATTAAAAGATGATCACCCTCCTCGACATAGACATTCTGCGTACTCAGCGAAACCTTCACCCGCACATCATTCAATGAAGCCGGTTGATAGGCGACGGTTTGGTAATTTGACTGCTGCGTTCCGGCGCATCCGCCAAGAAAAAACGCCGCCATGATCAAAAAAGCCAACGAATACCACCTGCGCCAGGAGAATGCGTGACTTTGCTGCGAGGAATTATTCTTCATGCGCGAAATCCTAGCACAGATTCCGCACTTTTTTAAATCAAGAACCTATTTCAAAAATCACCGGGATTTGGCCATTGCCTGCCCTTCCCCAAAAGAAGAAGGCTGACCTGTCGATTTAATCTTGCTTCTCTTCAGCACGCCAGGAGAGAGCTCTTTTTTATCTTGGCCACAACACTTCGATTTGCCTTAAGAGGCACAGAGCGCGAAATGCGGCTTGCCGCTTTGACGAATGACCGTGGAAAATGAGGCCAGTCGCCCCATACGGCATCCTCCAGAAGAAAAATCGAAAGATGCGGAGTAGCTGAGCCATTCATTCTGGCGCGTGAAGGCTTAGGCATAAGATAATTTCGATTGAGGTTGCCTCTCCCTGTTTCGATCCTTCTTAGATGTAGTTAAAGAGTACCAAAAGAATGACGATCACGAGCACCAGACCCATCCCTCCACTGGGGTAATAACCCCACGACGCACTGTAGGGATAAACCGGCAATGCCCCGAGCAGGGCGAGAATCAGAATGAGAATAAGAAGAGTTTCCATAAAATTTTGGTGGTGAAGTTGTTAACTGCCATGGCAGCTTTGCAGCAGAAAAATCAACCCTATAACGGGAAGCGGAACGCCCAATAGCCATAAAAGCAGGAGCGATATTCTTCCGCTTTTTGAAAATCTTTTCTGAAGAGAAAGCTGCATTTGCATACTCCTTTCTCTTTGCACGGGTCGTGCCAGAGAAATGAAGATTGGCCTAAGTTCCTCTAAGCCAGGCGCATCGATTCATGTAGCCTTGAAACTAAAACACCAAGCCTCCGGTGATTTGCGATTTCGGCTCGGCTTGCGTGGCAATATGCGGCGAGAAATAATCACCGGGCCGGAGTAGAAATTTGTACCGGATCATCATAGATATCGCCGCTCGTTTCGACGATTTTTGCCAGCGCCTCGTCGTGATGCCGGGCCGCAAAGACCGCAGCTCCCGCAATTAGCGCCGCGTCGTCGGGATAATAAAAGACCGCCTTTTTCCAGGCACGCGCCGCCGCATCCACATTGCCTGCCCGCTCTTCGGCCTCGGCCAGCAATTGCCAGCGACGCCCGTTGCGCAGATCCCAGCAATCGGTCCGGCGGGCCAGCGCCAACGCCTCCGGCCTTCCCCGATTGAACTCGATCTTGAGCAGCAACTCTGCCGCGGCGTCGCTAAGCTGGCCGGATGGAATCGTCTCCAAAATACGCCATGCGCCATCGGTGTCGCCGTTGGCTTCCGTCGCATAAGCGCGAAACTCGGCGGTGAGATTGTCATTGTGTTCATCTTCGGCCTGCTGGAGAAATTCATTGCGATGAAGCGAGGATAAAACCGGCGCCTGGGAACACATAATCCGCGCCGCTTCCCAATACCACGGCATGCGGCGAAAATCCTTCGGCAATGCCGTCATCTCCCGGCAAACGAAATCATCCAGTCCAAGCGAATGAAGCGCGATAAGATTGCGCCCGAAGAGCCTCAAATCAGCCGGTCTTCCGTGAACAGCAATATCGCGCTGAAACGTTTCCATCACCTGTTGATCGCCGACCGCCGGTAAATCGTCCCGCACGCCGGACCGCGTCCAGACCGAACTGTTCGGCGAATAAAAAATCAAATGCCAGCCGGCTCCCTTCAGATAATAAGGCCAGAGAAAACAGAAATCGCCGCAGACCACAAAGCCGGGCTTGTAGACGCCGAGATAGCGCGGCAAAAGCGCCGGGCGCTCCCCAACCAGTCCCGCCTCGTGGATAAACGCTTCGTTGTATTTGCCGAAACCGGTGTCAGCGAAAGTCTCTCCATCATCATAGCCTCCCTCCTGCAATAGACCGCCATCCTCGCTGCGATGAAACAGCCGGCCCTCGATGCCGTGGGTTTTCATCCAGGCCAGCGCCTCCAGAGAAAGCTCCGAACGGCCCGCGTCATAGTCACGCCAAAGATCTCTCAGGTTTGCTCCCCAGGTTCCGTAGAACCGGGAAATGAGAGAGGCGGCAATCAGCACCGAAATCAGAGCGAGACCAGCGCCGGTGGCCCATCGCGATATTTTCCGCGGCTCTCCGGCGCCGAAAGCGCCGGTGCTCAGCACCACCAGCGGAACGAAAAGTCCGAAAACCGGCCATGCTTTCCTCGCCTCCAGCGCCTGGAGATAAAAGAAAACCGCCAGAAGCAAAAAACTCCACGAGACTCCCCAGCGTAAAAAAATGGCCAGCGCTATCACCATTCCCGCTCCCATCGTGATGTCGTTGTAAAGCGTCCCGCCGCCGCCGGTCAGCGGTTCCATTTCGCCGACATAGGCGCGGATCGATTCGAGCTGATCCTGAAAAAACGGCGGATAAAAACGTTCCAGGCCAAATGGATTCAAAAAACAGGCCAGTAAAATAAGCAGAAACGCACCCAGCCAGATGCGGACCGACGCCCATGGCACGGTGCGACACCGGACCGTTGCGCGCAAAACCATTTCCGCGCCGAAAAGCGCCACCAGGCCCGGTCCCAGCACAAACCCGCTGTGGCAATTGGTCCAGGCAACTTGCAGCAGCGCCATCGGCCAGAATTCGGACCAGCCGGCAGCCGCCCGGCGCCGCAAGAGAAAAGTCCCCAGCGCCGCTACGCCCAGGTAGGTGGCAACGTGAGGACGCAGGGGAAAGGCCAAGGACAAATAGAGCAGAAGAAATCCGAGCGAAGCGGCAAAAAGAGCCGATCTCTCGAACCTCAGCCACCGTGCCGCCTGAAAGAAAATCAGAAAAAGCGCCACATAAGCCAGCGCGGTCAGCAGGCAGGGCCCCCACCAGCCCGAGGCGTAAGCAAAATAAACCGCGATCTGAAAAAGCGGATACTCGTCAATCGCCGCGTGCCCGAGATTCGGGTAGTTGAAGGCGTCATGGCGATAAATCGCATCATGCTCGATCATCCAGCGGCCCTGCGCGATGTGCCATCCAATGTCGACATTGTCGAGCATGGGACGGAAAGAGCTCGCCGTCACGAACGCGAGAATCAAAAACACGAAAAGCCGGTACAGCTTTTCATTCAGCCCCTCAGCGAAACTTGCATTCGGCACCGTGCCATCGAACCATACCACCGTTTCTCTCTAAAGGAGAAATTCCGGTGATATTTTCGTCAGCTTATCATCTCAATTCGCGGCAGAAACCGCCGCGATGCCGGGACTACAAGGCAATTTTAGCCTAGCTTGGGCTCCGAAGCCTGGCGCCGCAACGCCAGGATCACCTTGTGAAGCCGCTGGCGCAGATTGAGCGTTTCGAGGATATCCTGCTTGCGCACGATATCTTCGATAAAACTGTAAGTCACAATGTCGGCCAGCGCGTCGCCATCCCGGATGTCGTTGAGAAATTTAAGAATGCCATCGGCCTGAATGGAGCCGGCGTCATGCATCGCGCTGACCATCTCCAGGACTTTGGCCGAAAGCGCCTCGACCTCCAGTTCGTCCGATTCCTCCGTGCTAAGGATCTCGATCCTGCCGACATAGTACGGTTTTTCCTGGATGAAATCGGTGAATCGCACCCGGCTGACACCTTGGAGTATTAAATTCGACGTTCCGTCCGGTTTATCGACACAGGCACGAATTAAACCGACACCGGCAACGCGGCGGGGAACCATTGCCGGGCTCGATAATCCATTCGATAACGCCACGGCAAACATGCGCTGATTCTTGAGAGATTCCTTGAGCATAGCCCGGTAACGGGGTTCGAAAATATAGAGAGGCAAAAGCGCTTGCGGAAAAAGAATCGCATTCGGCAGCGTCATGATGCCAACTTCACTAGGTAGTTCCATAAATGGAAAATAGCACAGCGCGTGCCGGGCGCGAATTACGCCTTGGTAAGCCGCCCAAAATGGCCCCTTCCCAAAGTTGTTTGGCGCATCTTTCTTCCGGCGCCAATCAGGAAGTCTGCGTGGGAAGTGGTGGCGGCGGCTTGATTTGACCAGCGCTTTTCTTCTCCAAACCCATGGTCAGCGCTGTGATTCCGGCCAGTCCGCCCAGTTGCATGCTTTCCACCGCCGAGCTGGGAACAATAACGATGGTCGAGTTTTGCTTGAGACCTTCGTAAAGCATATTCATCGCCCGTAAATGAAGCGCCGTCGGGTCGTTCGCGTAAGTCCTGGCCGCCTCACCAAATTTCTCCGCCACCTGCCGCTCGGAATCACCCAGAATCACGCGGGCCTGGCGCTCCCGTTCCGCCTGGGCTTGCATCGACATGGCGTCTTCCAGGGCCGGAGGAATCAGCACGTCCTTGACCTCCACCGAAATGACTTTGATCCCCCAGGGCTCGGTGCGCTCATCGATGATCCTCTGCAATTCGTGGCTGATTTTCTCCCGCCCTTCCAGCATATCGGCGAGGACGGTTTTGCCGATGACATCGCGCAACGCCGTCTGCGAAGCCCAACTGATGGCGCTCCGGTAATCGGCCACCTCCAGCGCCGCCCTCTTGGGATCGATGACCTGCCAAAACAGCACCGCATCCACCCCCACCGGCACCGTGTCCTTGGTCAATGTTTTTTCCGCCTTGAATGAAGTCGGAATCACGCGGATATCGATCCAGTGCGAGATCGAGTCGATGATGGGGATAATGAAAAAAAGTCCCGGCCCGCAGAGAACGTGGTACCGCCCGAGACGCAGCACCACCGCCCGGTCCCATTGATCCGCCACCTTGACCGCGGAGGAAACAATGATGGCGACGATAAAGGCGGTCACGGCGACCAGGACGCCAAGAGCCTCGGAAATAACCGAAACGGCGTAGGCGAAAATCGCGCCGATCCCCATGATGACAAAGAAGGCCAAGACGGATAAGGAGTTGGTTTTCATAAATACCCTTCAGGTTACTTTTCGGATAGCTTCTGAAGATCCGTTCGTCCGCGCGAACACGGCCTGCACAAATAAGCCCCACAAAACCAACTAATGCAAGAACGGGGAATGGGGCATTTTAGGGACTGGGGAGGCAGAGTCGTTTTGCTGGAATTTGTTAACGCTTCAACAGCGAAATTTTTAAAAATTTTTCTGAGACAACAAATTAGATGTAGTTGCCTGGTGTTCAGCAAATTCAGCGGAAACAGCCCATCGAAACTTTAAGGCGTGGCTTTTAACAAACGCCAGCAATTTCACTATGGTTAAAATATGAAAGAAAACACCACACAAGTCCTGCTTCAACTCCCAACCTACTCCACCATCACGCTGACTTCCTGGGATCCATGCACCACGCCCGGAAGCTGCGCGCTGAGTTCCATCCACACCTGTTCGGGAAGAGAGACCGAGGTCTGGGAGGAATTGCTCCCTTCCATCACGCTGCGCACCGAGTCGGGCAGCGCGGGCATTTCGTGATCGCGCACCACTTCCCCCTCCGCCGCCGAGACCGCCTGCACGTAGACCCGGTCCTGCATTCTTCGCTGGTTGTAAAGATTGATCATTTCGTCCACCGTCCGGGCGTTCTCGATATCGCGCGTCAGCCGGCCGTCATTCAACTCCGCCGCGCCGCCGACCCGGATCGCCACCGTTCCCGATTTGATGTTTTCCGGCAAGGCCAGCGCGAAACTTTGGGACGTGCGGGCGCCGTATTCCTCCCGCAGATCGACCGTGACGTGAATCTGTCCGTTCGGTTCCACTTCCCGTTCGTCGGTGTGGATCGACTCAATCGTCCAGTTTTTCATTCGCTCCTGGGTGTCGAAGGAGACGTGAAGGCTCTTGGCCATGAGATGCTCATCGGTCTGGGTGAAGAGCTTCTCCAGCGGCGTCAGCGTGCTGGCCAGCATATCCGGCATGGTCTCTTCCTCCCCGCTGAAAATTCCATCGAGCTTGAGCGCCGGATGACCGGCAAATTCGAGTTCGCCGCTCATCTGCACCGAGAAGGTTCGCGCCATTTGCAGCGAATTGCTCAGCGCGCTGTTCAGGGCCGCGCCGACCAGCATGGGCGTCAGCACCGGATGCGGCGCGAACGTCCCCCGCAATTCCGGCAGCTTCTCACCGTCGTGCGTCCGGTCGATCACATAAGTCGCCAGTGGCGGCAGGTCCCCCAACGTGCCGGCGATGGCCGTTACGCGATCCTGGTAAATGGTGCCCACAATCGCTCCTGTGTTGGTCATTTTGTAAGGCGTCTCGTAGCTCGGCACCGTCGTCACCACCTCCGCGCCGGCCATGGGCAGTTCCGAATTGCCAAAGCCGAACATGGGATGTCCGAATCCCAAAATCCGGTTGCCATCCCGCCAGGTGCATGTTCCAGTCGCCGCGATATTGATGTCTCCGCTCATTAATACCGCCGCCAGTGGCGACCCAGGCTTGATTTCCATCGCCTGGCTCGCCGTGCCCGCGCTGGTGGGATCCACTTCTCCTCCGCCCGGAACGGTTACAAAAAGGCTGTTGCTTAACCCGAAATGATCCAGCAGCCGGGAAAAGATATCCGACCTGATCCCGCTGACTGAGAGCGGTACCGCCAACGCCGAAAATCCCGGCTCCGAACTGTTGACATTTCTCGGCAAAATCGAGGTGAAATTCATGAGGGGTACAGGTTCTGGTTGCTCCTGCACCTGCGGCCCGGGTCGCACCAGTTTTTCCACCTTCATCATATCGGCGATGGGGGTAAATCCGCATTGGCCGTCCTTTTCAAAAGTTGCAATACGCAAGGAGAGCGCGCCGACGAGCTTGCCCTCGACATAAAGCGGGCTGCCGCTCATTCCATGGACAGCCCCGGTCAACTTGGTCTTTTCATCGACTAGACGCCCAATGATCAGGTCCAAGCCGGGGCCAAGCGCGTTTTTCGCCACCCCAACAATCTCAGTTTGCAACGGCACAATGTCATTGCCCTTCAAAACCGTGTAAGTCAGCCCGTGCATTCCCGGCGTAATTTGATCTACCGGCAAAATTTGGGGGTGGGAGGGTGGTATTTCTTCGCCCCGTAACGGCAAGAATCCCAGCCAGATAGCCCCTCCTAGGATCAGGAAACTTCTTGGGAACATATGCAATTGACCCGTAAGATTAACTTTTGTGTGAAGAAAAGTGTACGAAAAAGCGTCAAAAAAGAAAATTGTAACCTACTTACAGTTTAGAGGATCATTGAATGTAACTAATAGCATGTGTTACGCAATCGAAATACTTGACTATCCAGTAAACTACTACATAATAATAACCACTCATTACACATCCATATGACTGTCTCGCCCATTATTTTTGCGTTCGCCCCGATTCCCCTGACGAACGAGTTGAACCCTTTGGCGCATGCCGCGATCCTGACCCGCCGCCGTCAAGCCGAGAATGGCACTCATTCCAAGCCCCGTTCCCGCATCCGGGCGGTAAGCTCCAAGCTTAGCGAACCTGCATTGACCTGACCGGAACAAAATAGGGTAAACGTCATGCCTCGTAGGTATAGTTTAATTTGTATTTAACTTAGATTGAGTATTCCCATTTGTTATTTGAGCAAAGTTCTTCCAGTATTCCTTCTCTTCCCGGTCTTTAACACGATGCTCGTCTTATAACCCGGCACGTCTTAAATTTCCCGGATGACCGAACCGGTCCCCGTCTCCATCATCATTCCCATCCGGAACGAGGCGGCTAATTTGCCGCGGTGCCTCGATTCGATTGCATGGGCCTCGGAAATCTTCGTGGTCGATTCCCAAAGCACGGACGGCTCGCAAAAAATCGCCGCCGGGCGCGGCGCTCAGGTGGTGCAATTCGAATTCAACGGTACTTGGCCAAAAAAGAAAAATTGGGCCCTGGAAAACCTCCATTTCCGCCACGATTGGGTCTTCATCCTCGACGCGGATGAAGTCGTGCCCCCTTCCGCCCGGGAGGAATTCCGCGCCATTGTCACCGACCGGGACCATCCCCGCGCCGGTTACTGGATCAACCGCCGCCTCATGTTCATGGGCAAATGGCTTCGCCACGCCTATTACCCGAACTGGAACATGCGCCTCTTCCGTCATCGCCTGGGCCGGTTCGAGAAATTGACCGAAACCGACACCCAGAGCGGCGACAATGAAGTCCACGAGCACGTCATTATCAAGGGAGAAACCGGCCATCTGAAAAGCGAGATGGATCATTACGCCTATCCCACCGTCGAAGTTTTCGTCGAAAAGCACAACCGCTATTCGAACTGGGAAGCCCGCGTCGCCATCGAGCGCGGGCTGAAACAGGGCGCCGCGCCGTTGCAGGAGACGGACGTCGATTTGCGCCGCAAAATCAAGCGTCTCGCTCAGCAGCTCCCCTTTCGCGGCCTGCTCCGTTTCCTCTACGTCTACGTCGCGCAGCGCGGCTTCCTCGACGGACGCGAGGGCTGGTACTTCGCCCGCCTCCACGCCTTCTACGAATTTCTCAGCGTCGCCAAGACCTACGAGCTCCAAACGCAAGAAAAACGGGCCGCGGACCGGCGAACGCCATGAGCGGCGGCGCGAATTTCGAACGCGATTTCCGGGTCATCCTCGGCATCCGTTTTTTCACCGGCCAGCCCGATGAGGCCGTCCAGCTCGGCTTGCGCGGCGGCCTGGTCGTCGCCCCGGCCGCGCCCCTGCTCAGCATGCTCGCGCGCGACGCCGCCACCCGCGAAGCGCTCCTCGCCAGCAACCTGGCCCTGACTGACAGCGGCCTCATGGTTCTCCTCTGGAATCTCCTTAAATTCGATCACACCCGCCGCGTCTCGGGCTACGAATATCTCATGCTCCTCCTTCAAGAGCCCGAATTGCGGAAGCCGGGCGCTCTCTTTTGGATCATGCCGGACCGCACCGCCCAAGAGATGGCCGCTTCCTGGCTTGTTCGCGCCGGGTTCACTGTCGATGAAGCCGATTTTTACCTCGCGCCCCATTACGGTTCCGGTCCGATCTCCGACCCCGCTCTCCTCGGCCTCCTCAACGCCCGGGGATCCGCCCACATCGTCATCGCCATCGGCGGCGGCGTCCAGGAGCGGCTTGGTTACTACCTCAAAAAAAATCTCGCTTATTTTCCAGGCATCCACTGCACCGGCGCGGCCATCGGATTCCTCAGCGGCAACCAGGTCCACATCCCCAAATGGGCCGACCGCTGGATGCTCGGCTGGCTCTTTCGCTGCATTTCCGCGCCGCGCAAATTCATTCCCCGCTACTGGCGCGCCCTGGAACTCGTCCCCCTCATGTGCAAATACCGGGAGCGGCTTCCGGGGTGAGTCAGCGCGCCGCCAGCGTCCCGTTGATTTTCACCACCACCGTGGACGAAATCTTGTCCGGCGCCTGGGCCGGAACCGTGATGACCAATCCATCCGCGGTGGAAGCAGTCGCCAGTTTGGCGCCGCCGTCGAGCAGCGTCGCCGAAGCAACGTCGCTCTTCAATTCGGGCACGGTTAACTTGCCATCCTTGGGCCAGTCGAACACGTGCAGATAAAGTGTCGTGCCGGTGGCATCAGCCTTCTTCGTGCAACGGCCCCAGGCTAGCGGCTGCTTGAAGGGGCTGGCCGTCGTCCCGTAAATCGCCTCGCCGTTGACCTTGAGCCATTGGCCCACCTGCCGCAGATCGGCCACCGCGCCCTGCGGGAAAACGCCGGCCCCGGTCGGGCCGACATTCAGGAGGTAATTGCCTCCCTTGCTGATGATATCGATGAGATTATGAATCACCACGCCAGCCGGTTTCCACGCCTCGTCGCCCTTGTAATAGGCCCAGTGTTTGTTCAGCGTCATGCATGTTTCCCACGGCGTGACGGCGGCCGTGTCGGGAATCTTCTGCTCCGAGACGAGGTAATCGCCGAAGCCGTTGCCGACCCGCGAATTGATGATGCAGTCGGGTTGCAATTTGTGAATCAGATCGACCAGCTCCTGGCTCTCCGCTTTTGAAATCTCCTCCGGCGTGTCGAACCAGAGGACCGCGATTGGACCATAATGGGTCAGTAACTCCGTGATCTGCGGTTTCACCTTCCGCTCGAAATAACGGGCGAACACTTTTTTGCTCTCATCGGGATAATCCCAGGTGTTGCTGCGCCAACCGCCCTTGGTCGGCACGTCCGGATCCTGCCAGTCGCGCCCCAGCGAATAATAGACTCCGAACCGCATCCCCTGTTTCTGGCACGCTTCCGATAATTCCTGGATCGGATCGCGCTTGAAAGGTGTCCGCGCCACGATGTTGTAGTCGCTCGACTGGCTGTTGAACATGGCGAATCCATCGTGATGCTTCGAGGTGATCACCATGTACTTCATCCCCGCGTTTTTGGCGATGCTCACCCATTGGTCCGCGTTGAACTGCGACGGATTGAATACATCGGCGATCTTGGCGTATTGGGCCAGCGGAATCTGCAGGTGCCGCATCATCTGCTCGCTCCCGCCGCTCTTCCCGTTCCAGAAACAGCCGTCCTGCGAATAAAGCCCGAAATGGATAAACATCCCGAACCGGGCGTCGCTCCACCAGGCTAGGCGCGCCGCCCTGGCCGGATCATTGGAAGCCTGCAACGGCTGATCGGTGTCGGGCTTATCCTCCGGCGGCGAAGTCGCCGCGCGTAATGAACCTTCCCACATGGCGGATACCAGCGCCGCCGCAACTAAAACCACTCTCCACCGTTTCAAGAGATCAAATTTGGACATCCGCCCATGGTGGAGAGTTTTCTGTGATTTTCCATTGGAATTCGTGGCGGTAATAGAAGTCCCCATAACAAAATCTGCTTCTATGGAAACGGGAAGGCCTCATTCTGTTTTGTACTCTTATCAAAAGCATGGCGAAGCGATTCACCAGAAAGAAACCGGCGGAGCAGCAAGTTCCCGCGCCCGTCGTCCAAAGGACTTGTCTCGTCCCGCTGCCGTCCTGGCTCAATCGTGATTGGCTTGGGGGGTTGCTCTTGGTTTGGGCCGTCGTTTTGATCTACACGCCGGTCTGGCGGGACGGATTTGTCTGGGATGACAAGGCGTTCGTCACGGCCAATCCGTGCATCGTCGGCCCGCTCGGATTAAAGGAAATCTGGACGACCAGCGCGGCTGATATTTGCCCCCTGACCCTGACGGCCGTTTGGGTGGAACACGCGTTGTGGGGTTTGGCGCCGCTGCCTTACCATTTTGTGAACATTTTGCTGCACGCCGCCTGCGCGGTGTTGCTCTGGCGGGTGTTGCGAAATTTGCAAATTCCGGGGGCATGGCTGGGCGCGGCCCTCTGGGCCTTGCATCCGGCCCAGGCCGAATCGGTGGCGTGGATCACCGAGATGAAGAATACTCAGTCGGGCCTGTTTTTCCTGCTCTCGATCCTGTTCTTTGTGAACTATCTCCGGGCAAGGAATCTCAATCTCGAAGGAAAAACCGGCGGCTGGAACTATGCGTCGATGTTGCTCTGCGCCACCCTGGCGATGGCGAGCAAATCTTCCACCGTGATTTTGCCGGTGATCCTTGGCTTATGCGTTTGGTGGGTGGAGAGAAAATGGCGGTGGCGCGATCTGGCCGGAGTGGCGCCGGTTTTCCTGCTCTCCCTCGCCGCCGGCGCCGTCTCCCTATGGACGCAGGGACGGCAGCTCGCGACGGCCCCCGATCCGCTGTGGGCGCGAAGTTGGCCGCAACGTCTGGCCGCCGCCGGCGACGCCGTCTGGTTTTATCTTGGGAAATTGCTTTGGCCGCATCCCCTGATGACGATTTATCCGCGATGGGATATCGATGCCGGGTGGTGGATTTCCTATCTGCCTTTGCTGGCCGTGGCGACCCTTCTGTTCATTTTGTGGTTCAACCGTGCTTCGTGGTCCCGGCCCTGGCTCTTTGCCTTCTCCTCTTTTCTGGCGGCGCTGTTTCCCGCGCTCGGCTTTTTTGATCTCTATTTCTTCCGCTATTCCTTCGTCGCGGATCATTTCCAGTATCTCGCCTCCATGGCTCCTCTGGCGCTGGCGGGAGCGGGCTTGTACCGGCTGACGAATTGGATCACTCCGAAAAGGCGTTGGCTGCCCTTGAGCCTTTGCGCGGGACTGTTGCTTGCCGCCGGCATAGCGAGCTGGCAACGCGCCTGGGTTTATCGGAGCGAGGAAACCCTCTGGACCGATGCCGTGGCCAAAAACCCCGATTGCTGGATCGGGCACAACAACCTGGGCTGTGCTCTTTTCCAAAGGGGCCAAGCCAGTGAGGCCATGTTCCACTACCAGACCGCCCTGAAAATCAATCCCGGCTTTGCCGAAGCCCATAACAATCTTGGCCACGTCCTGCTGCTCCAGGGAAAAATGGACGAAGCCATCGGGCAATACCGGGAAGCTCTGAAAATCAATCCCGGATACGCTGAAGCTCATAACAACCTTGGCCTGGTGCTCGGG
>DATJMI010000067.1:0-24780 GCA_035508775.1 Methylacidiphilales bacterium | reverse complement strand
CTGGACCAAGGCTTCGGGCAATGTCGTGTTTGCCTATGGCCGGAAGATCCGTTTTTTGGGAGACGCTTTCGTTCATCTGGGCGGCGCCGGATTGGAACTGGGGCATGGCTCGCAGTCAGATATTGTCCAGGGCTCTGTTTTCACCGATATTTCCGGCAACGGTCTTGAGCTTGGTGGAGTCGATCTTCCGGAAGCCTCGGCGGAACAGGTGACCCGCGATAACAAAATTCTCAATAATCATATCTATAATGTCGCCGCCGAATTTCACGGGGGCATTGGCATTTGCGTGGGTTACGCGCAGCGCACGGTCATTCAGCATAATCAAATCGATCATCTTCCCTATACCGGCATTTCCATGGGATGGGGCGGCTGGCCCGACAAAATCGAGAAACCGGGCGTGGCCAACAATTCGGAAAACAACCTGGTGGCAAATAATCTTATTTTCAATCACATGCAATTGCTGGCGGATGGAGGAGGAATCTATACGCAGGGTCTGACCGGGCCGTCGTTGGCTGACGGCGAGAAACTCATCGGCAACGTCATTCACGATCAATATGGTTCCGGCCACGGCATCTATACCGATAACGGCTGCAACAATGTTACCGCCAAAGGCAACGTGATCTTTCATACTTACCACGACAACTGGGGCGGCCGTCACAAAAATTATTATGACGGCAACGCGGGCAAAACGAATGATGCCTTCGATGGCGAGGGAAACTACTGGCAGCAGGGCGACCGGGATGGTAGCGCGCAAGGCGTCACCCTGAAAGACAACCATTTGATTTCTTCGCTCGATCAGGCGCCGGCTTCGATTCTTCAGAATGCCGGTCTCCAGGAGCCCTTTAAACATATCCTGAATGAGCGGTTTTGCGATCCAGCCACGCCCGAATCGCCTTCCAGAGTGGCAGTGGCGTCGGAAAACGGATCCGCGTACATCGCCTGGAATCCCCCACAATTTGATGGAGGCTCTGCCGTGATCTCCTATACAGTCAGCTCCTCAAAAGGTGACCAAGTCACCATCAGCGCCGACGACTACCAGAGCAAAGGCTACGCCATTATTCCCGGACTCTCACAGGGCGTCGCTTATACCTTCACGGTTACCTCCCATAATGCCAATGGAGACAGCTCTCCATCCATCCCCTCCGCGGAAATCACCGTCAATGCGAAACCAGCCGCCGTGCCACCAGCGCCGCCGAAAGTCACCGTCTTTCCGGGCAACGGCATGGTCAGCATCCACTTTCAATCTCCCTTCCCACCCACCATAAGCGACGGAGGCAGCCCCATCCTGGGGTATGTCTGCACGGTGAATCCGGGAGGACGGGAAGTGCCCATCACAGGCTACGGTGTTCTGGCCATAAGCGACACGACACATACGACTTTCCGGGTAATTGATGGATTGCAAAACGGCACAACTTACACCTTCGAATTGGCGGCAGTGAACGCGGCGGGAACAGGCGCAAAAGCGGCGCCCGTTACCGCCACGCCTCTGGATAAGCTGTAGCGCCCGGGTTATGTCACATGAATCCCTCTTCTTCGTTGCGTGTCTTGTTCGACCAGCGTTGCGAGGCGCCTTTCCGGCAGGTTTTTGGGCATCCTCTTTTCGAGACGGTCACTTCCGGCGATGAGGCTGATGCCATTCTTTTTGAGAAGGACGACTATCCCCATATCCGGGATTCATCCCTTTATGCCCGCTGGCCGGAGAAATGCCTCACCATAACCGAAGAGGATGTCCCCGGTTTTTTTCTTCCCGGCATCTACGCGAACAATCGCCGCCATTTTCTCTCCCGAGGCCGGACTCAGACCTACAATTATTTTGTCGCGCAGCGGTTTTTTCATAATCCCAAGTTTGAGCCTGAGCGGCAGTCCGCTCCGGCCAAGCAATATCTCGTCGCTTTCGTCGGTGGTTCGACGTCCTGGCTCCGCAAAAGGCTATTCCGCCTCGCGCCCACCCTCATCGCGAACGACGTTCTCATCCGGTGCACGAATAATTATTATCATTGGGACACGTCGGAATCGCATCGCCCTTTGAAAGAGCGCATGCGTGACGAATATACGGAAATTCTTGCCCGCTCGTCCTTCTTTCTTTGTCCGCGCGGTGTCGGCGCTTCTGGCGGCATTCGCCTGTTTGAAACCATGCAGATGGGCGTCTGTCCCATCATCATCGCCGATACTTACATTCTCCCCAACGGGCCCGATTGGCCGCAATTCGCCCTTTTGGTCTCCGAAGCCGAGCTTCCCCGCCTGATCGAAATCGCGCGCCGTCACGTCTCCGAGGCGCAGGCTCGCGGACAGCGCGCGCGCGAAGCCTGGGAAGCCTATTTTTCCGAGGCGCAACACGCTCCGATGCTGGCCCGGTTGATCCGCGAATTGCTCGTCCAAAGAGATTCCTCCCGTGAACGTCGGATCAGATTCATCTATCCGTTTTATCATGCTTGGGTCAAAACGCGCGAGCGGTTGCGCGCTTTCGCGCGGAATAGTATTCTCGGCTTCTTCCGTCTGGTGAAATTCCGTTTCCCTTACCAACTCAACCGGTCCGACGATAAGGGGAAGGGTTGAGACCAGCCAAGCGCCCTTGCAGCACTCTGCCCGATTCGCTAACGTAAAAGACATGGACAGTCTTCCTTTCATCAAAATGACCGGCGCTGGCAACGATTTCGTCGTCATCGACAATCGCAACCTCAACCATGTTCTCTCCACCGATGAGATCGCGTGGCTTTGCGACCGCCATTACGGCATTGGCGCCGATGGTCTTTTAGCCGTCGAACCTTCCGGTGAAAGCGCGGCTGATTTCCGCATGCGTTATTACAATTCCGACGGTGGCGAGGCGGAAATGTGCGGCAATGGCGCCCGTTGCTTTGCCCGTTTTATCCAGGGCATGCGCCGCGCCGAACCGGGCCGGGTCCGTTTTCTCACCCCAGCGGGGCTTATCACGGCTGAATATCTCGGCGAGGAGATTCGCATCAACATGACTGCTCCCACCGAGGTGAGGCTGAACCAGTCTGCCGATTTTGGCTGGGGGCAAACCGGGTATCACTTTTTGAATACCGGCGTGCCTCACGCCGTTCTTTTTGTCAGCGATGCCGGGGAGGTTGATGTGATTTCCCAGGGGAACGCCATCCGCCACAGCCCCGTTTTCTCTCGCGGCGCCAACGTCAATTTTGTCCAGGTCATCGATCCGGCTCATCTCTTCGTTCGCACCTATGAACGGGGTGTCGAGGACGAGACCCTGGCCTGTGGCACCGGTGTCGTCGCCTCTGCGCTGGCCGCCCATCGCATTCATGGCCTCGCGTTGCCTCTGCGCATCCAGGTCCGCAGCGGAGACATTCTCTTGGTCGGTGCCCGTTCCCATGAGAACGGCGATTTTTATGACGTGACCCTGGCCGGCCCGGCTCTTGAGGTGTTCTCTGGTGAGATTAAGCTTTGAGGTGCACGTTAGAGGCTGTTCAAAAAGTAGGCGCGCACCCCTGGTTAATTTTGAGATAGGCTCTACTCTTTTTCGTCCATCAATTTGATTTATTTCCATTTGCCGGGGTCGGCGGCGGCGGACCGATGATTGGCGCATTATTGGTGTTTGGCGGTGCGTTGGTTGAATTGCCGCCCGCCGTGCCATTGTAATCTTCAGGCTTAGCGATATGGGCTACGGGAATATTGGCTTCTTCGATGTTGGTGACAGTAGTCTTTGGGGGAGAGGTTGACGGCGGCACTGGAGATGCCGGCGGCGCGTTGGTGACATTGCCGTTCTTGGGGCCAAGATCTTCCGGTTTGGCGATATGCGCCACCGGAATATTGGCCTCGATATTTGTACTGGATGCCGAGGCGGACGCAGTTGACGGCGGCACGGGAGATGCCGGAGGGGCGTTGGTGGCATTGCCGTTCTTGGGGCCAAAATCTTCCGGTTTGGCGATATGCGCCACCGGGATGTTGGCTTCGCTATTTATTGTGGTGGGGCCGGATGCCGCCGTTTTGGCTGGAGCAACCTGGGTATTCGTGGTGGTTATTTGCGCCGGAGCTGGAGTTGTGGAAGGGGACGGATTTGGTTTGTTCGACGAAACGGACGGTGCCGTTTGCGTAGTGCTTTGGACCGGAATCGCCTGACTGATTTCACCCGGTTTTGACGCATTGGCCTGTCCCGCTTTGCCGCCGTTATGAGTGGGCGGCGCGTTACCCGCGTCGACCGGCTGCGCTTTCCGGGTATGGGCCAATTGCCAGCACATGTTGCCGAGCAGGGCGCAGCGCCAGTAATTGCGTAGCGCCGCCAGCGCCGCGGTATCGTCGGAGCGAAGCCGGTCTTGTGATGCCCTTTCATAAATCATGGCCAACACCGACGGATCCAACTCCGCTTTTTGCGCGACGGCGACTCCGCATCGCGCGCCCAACTCCGCCATTTGCAGCAGTTCATCGAGCTTCGCCCGGTCTTTGGTGTGCCATTCGTGTGTCGTTGGATCGATTGTCCCGTTCAGCCGCAGGTATTTTTCGTTGAGCGCGGCGATTTCACAGTCGTGATTCACCCAAATCAGGCACGCCGCCACATCGCTGATTTTTTTCTCGGATGAACTGGGAGTTAACATTGTATGGGGTGGAGCAAACGTGTTGCCCGGATTGAAACCAACATCGCCGCTCGCCATGGTCGCATTCGGTTTAGTTGCATTACCGGCCGCGTTTTCCGCCGGCTTTGTCCCGTCCGCCGGCGCCGGAGTCTGGTTGTTTTCCTCCGTTTCATTCTCCATTTCTTTGCGACGCAGGCGCTCGTCCCAGGCGGTTTTGGTTTCCCGCAGAACATTGACGTAAGCCGCCAGTCGGGAATCGAAAAGCAGGCCGTCGCGCATTTCATTGGCGCGAGGCAGAATTTCATCGGTAAAAAGATGCGCCGTGGCCAATTGCGCCGGGATTAACTGCGGCAACAGGTGCGCCGCGTTTTCATCCACCGGCATCGGATTATCGTTACCGGCGTGGGCGAGAAGTCCCTGGTAAAAATCGGCCTGCTGCAGCAGATATTTCACCTGCTCGTTGGTGAAAAGAATTTCCTCGCGAGCCCGCGCCTGTTCAGCCGGCGTGGCGTCGCTGCGTTGCGAAAACGTCTGCTTCGTGACCAGTTGCGCCCCTTCCAGCGCCGCGTCCAGTCCATACGCCCAGTCGGCCATTTCTGCCACCAGGACCGCGCTTTCCAATTCGTCTTTGTCGATGGAGGGCGGGTTCATCAAATCGTGCAGTTGCTGGCGTAAATCGTCCGAGGCGACCAGCGCGGCCTTCACGTCGAAGGCCGCCGGATCATTTTGCTGGCCGAGTGTATTCACGCCGTGCATGTCTCCATTCGCCTGGGCGAATAGCCGGTACGCCGTGTAAACTTCTCCCGCCTGGTAGGCCTGCTCCCCCGCTTTGCTTTCGGAAAAGACCCGGCGCCAGATCACCGCCAGCGGCTGCGGATAATTCGCCACATCCGTCTCCTGAGGGGCGAAGCGCAGACCGTCGTTCATTTCGGACTGCTCCCGCTGGGCGAACGTGTCGATGTAAGTCTCCACGTCATTGCTATATTTCGGCAGCGACCCCTTGACGGTCGAATCGGGCAGAGGATCGTTCATCACGGTTTCCGTCGCTTCGGCCAGATTATCGGCTGGAATGCATTGCACCTGCTCTTCCGAAGCGTAACGCACGATGTTCAACACCTGTCCGGTTGAATCGGTGTCGAATCGCTGCACGCTCGGAATGATGATCCGTTTTATTCCGGCGGCCTGCGCGGCGTCGATCCGGTCCACCAAATGCGAAACCGCCCCAAGAGAACCGTCTGGGTTCAGCGCGCCGATCACCACCGTGTCCTTCGGATAAAGCCGCCGCGACGCCGTCGAAATCATCCCGACCGCCAAGGCGGCGTCGATTCCAGACCCATCGCAGGTGGGCGTATTAAATACCTTCCAGCGCGCGCCGGACCAGGGTTGCTGCCACACCAGAGCGCTGGCCAGAGAGGCGCTCCACAATTGCGCGGTGAAGATAGAGGCGCCGGGAGCATCCGGTTTGATATCGAGATCAAAACTTGTCGCCTCGTCGTTCGGACCCACGTCCTGCTTCGGATTCCAATGAAGCCGGATTAGCACGCATTGGGCCGTCTTGCCGTCCGGCGTCAGGATCGCCAGCGGAATCGGCTGCTCTGTCTCAACATTGGAAAGCTCCAGCGGTTTTCCGGTTGGTTTGCCAACTGCGAGCAGGGGCCCCGCGGTCATGATCCACATCAGGGCCGCGCTCAACGCCAGCCATCTTCCATCCCCCGCCGAAAACGAACACATCGGCCCATTCTAGAACCTATCTCCCAATTAGCCAAGGGCGCGTTGCGAGCCTATTTTTTGGATAGCCTCCAGCTCGCGCGCGTCTCAAGTTGGGGTGTGTTTTCAAAATAGGACGTGACCTTTTTCTATTTTGAAAACATGCCCTAGGGCCGTGCAACGATTATTCCATTTTCACGCCTTCGGCGATGTCAATCCGCGCCGCCTGCCGGGCCGGCCAGTAGCCGGAAACCAGAGCCATCGCGATCACCAGGGGCGGCAGGCTGAAAAGAAAGCCCCAAGGCGTTGCCCACGAAATCGTCCAGCCGAAAAAGGAAACGTTGATGACGAAGCTCAAAATCACGGCCAGCGCCAGCCCCGCCGCGATGCCCAACGCCGAGCCTAGCAGTCCGATGATCGCCGCTTCCCACATCATCAGTGCCATGATCTGCCGCCGCGAGGCGCCGACCGCCCGCAGAACGCTGATTTCCCGCCGCCGTTCGGTCACCAGAATCGTCAGGCTCAGAAAAATACCCAGCGCCGAAATAATGATCCCGATGGTTTGCAGGATGTAGGTCACCGAAAACGTCTGGTCGAAAATATGGAAAATAATCTGGCGCAGTTCGCCGTTTGACTTGATGAGATACCGGCCATAAGGGGCGAGCAGAGGCCGCAATTTCGCCTGGACTTCCTCCGGAGTCAGACCCGATTTTTTGCCGAGGTAAATCCCCAGGCCATTGATCGAGTCATCCCGCCACAATTTGCGGTAAGTCTGCCAGTCCATCAAAATCACGCCGCCTTCGGTGGTGTAATCGAGGTAAACGCCCGCGATCCGGAAATCGCGCGGCCCGGAAGGTGTGCTGAGATGAATCGTGTCGCCCAGGCCGAGGTGAAATCGCCGCTGAAAGGGCTGACTGACCAGCACCTCGCCCCGGTCGATGGCGTCGTCAAAGGCCCGCCGCGAATCGCCCTGCGCAAATTCAAGCCGTTCGATATCGCGGGTCACGCCCAGCCGCGCGGAAACAAATTTTACCAGTTCGCCCTGAAATTGCACCCGCAGTTCGCGGAACGAATCATACTTGATGCCGGGCAGCGACGCCACCACCCGCTCCACCTCGGGCCGGATCAATTCCCGGTTGCCGATAAGCAGGTTGCCCGCTGGCGCGATCACGAGATCGGCCTGAATCGAGCGTTCCAGCCACGCCTCGACCGTGGCGCGAAAACTGAAAATCATCGTCGAAATGCCCACCACCATCGCCAGCGACACCATCAGCGCGGCAATGGTGATCGAAGTCCGGTGCAGCGATTGAGCGAAGTGCCCCACCGCGATGCGCGCCATGACCGTGCGCGGCTTGGCCCAGCGGCAAAAAAGACGGCTGGTGACCGGCACGAAAAAGGCGAATCCGAGAAGCGCAAAAAGCGCCGCGCCGAAGCTCAGCCAGGCCGGGCCGGTGGCCAGACTGATCTTCGCCAAGATAGCCGCCAGCGCGAGCAGCGCGCAGCCGAGGGCGAACCAGCGTCCCGTGCTCCGTGTGCTGCCCTCTTCGAGATGACCCAATTGCAGCGCCTCCACCGGGGAGATGACCGCCGCCTCGCGCGCCGGAAACCAGGCCGCCAGCAACACCGCGCCGAGGCAAAGAAACATCGACGCAAGAACCGCCCACGGCGAAACAAAAAGATGTTGAATACTGGTGAGAATATAGAGCGAAGTGATCGTTTCCGAGACGACGCCCACCAATTGACCCGCCAGCGCCACCCCCAACACGAGACCGAGAAGAAGGCCCGCGACGCCGAGCAAAAGCGTTTCGGCCAGAAAAAGCGCCTGCACCTGGAATCCGCTCAGTCCCAGCGCCCGCAACACGCCGATCTCGTGCCGCCGCCGCACCACCGCCGTCGCCACCGTGTTGTAGATGATGAACATTCCGGCTAGCAACGAGATGAGCGAGAGCGCGGTCAGGTTCAGTTGAAATGCGCCCAGCATCCGCGCGATCTGGCGGTTGCGCCGGTCGGGTGCGTGAACGATCACTCCGGGCGGCAGCTCCGCGCGCAGCCGCGAGCAAACCGAGTCGAAATCGGCGCCGGGGCGAAGTAGCGCTGAGATGCGGCTGAGCTTTCCGGCGTGGAGAAAATTTTGCTGCGCGTTGGCAATGTCCATCACGGAGAGATGCTCGTCGGCGCCGGGCGCATCCTCTCCGAAATCGAGAATGTAGCCGACATGAAAAGTCTCCGTGCCGGTCTGCGTCTCCACCCCGAGCGGATCGCCGATTTTCAGGCCGAGCCGCTTGCTTAGCTTTCCCGTGAGGGCGATCACTTTGGGATCGCTCAGAAAACTGGTCACACCCGGCTGCGCGTCCTGGGCGTCGCGCAGCTCGAACGTGCGGAGCGGGCCGTCGGAAAAAATATCGACGCCGAGAATTTGCAGATATTCGCCGGGAAAATCGGTCAGACTGGCCACGTCTTCCACCGTCGGCGTCGCCGCCGCGATATCCGGATCGTTCGCCACGATGGGGTAGGCGTTCTCGTCAAACTGCAAGCCATCGCCGATGACTTCCAGATCGGCCTTTCCCGCCACGATATCGACCGAGGCGCGGAACGATTCGAGCGCGCTGTGATTGACGATCTGCACGCTCAGAAAAACGGTGACTCCGAGCGCGATGCCAATCACGTTCAGAACTGTCAGCACCGGATGCCGCGCAAAATAGCGCAGGCTGTGAATCAGAAAAAGGCGTAGCATCGGGTTTGGATAAAATTTACAGGTTTGGTGGGCAACCGCCACAATTTGATCTCGCCAACAGAACCGGCTCGCTTTGAGATAAAGGGATGAAACCCAAAACGAAGCCGGGAACGAAAGTGGGGCTGATCATGGGCAGCGTTTCGGATTGGAAAACACTTTCAACTGCGGCGGCCATTCTCGAAGACTTCAGCGTCGCCTATGAAAAAGCGGTCGTCTCGGCCCATCGCACGCCTCACTGGCTGGCCGGGTACGCCGCCTCGGCGCAGCACCGCGGTTTGCAAGTGATCATCGCGGGCGCGGGCGGCGCGGCCCATCTGCCCGGCATGGCCGCCGCCTTCACCACGCTGCCGGTGCTCGGCGTGCCGGTCGAGAGCCGCGCGCTCAAGGGGCTCGATTCGCTTCTCTCCATCGCGCAGATGCCCGCCGGCGTGCCGGTGGGAACACTCGCCATCGGCGAGCCGGGCGCGAAAAACGCCGCGCTTCTCGCCGTTTCCATCCTCGCCCTTCAGGATGAGAAATTGCGCCAAAAATGGGAATGGTACCGCGCCCGGCAGACCAGCGCCGTTCTCAAACAGAAACTTCCCTCCGTCCGCGTATGAATCGCGGCCCGGTACTTCCCGGCTCGGTCATCGGCTGCCTCGGCGGCGGGCAACTCGGGCGCATGTTCGCTTTGTCGGCGCGCCGGATGGGTTACCGCGTCCATACCGTCGATCCCACGCCCGACAGCCCGGCGGGACAAATCTCCGACCGCGAATTCAATGTCCCCTTCACCGACATCCCGGCATTGCTCGAATTTGCCTCCGGAGTCAGTGTCGTCACCTATGAGTTCGAGAACATTCCGGTCGCCGCGCTCGACGCCCTCGCGCCGAAGATCACGCTGCGCCCGGGCCGCGATGTCCTCTACACCACCCAAAACCGGCAGCGGGAAAAGGAGTTCCTGCGGGAGAATCAGTTCCCGGTCGGTCCGTTTCGCGTCGTCAACAGCGAACCGGAATTGCGCGCGGCGGTGGCGGCGCTTGGATTTCCCTGCGTCTTGAAAACCGCCGACTTCGGTTACGACGGCAAAGGACAGCAAAAAATCTCGAAAGAGAGCGACCTTGGCGAGGTCTGGCGGCGTCACGGCAACCGTGCCGGTGTAATAGAGGCGTGGATCAATTATCAGGCCGAGCTTTCCGTCGTCGTGGCGCGGGGCGTGCCCGATGCTGGCGGCAACCATCAGGTGCAGGCATTCCCACCCGCGCTCAACGAGCACGAAAATCATATCCTGGCCACCTCGGTCGCGCCGGCGCCCCTGGCGGCCAGCATCGCGGCGCGCGCGCAACATCTTGCGGCCAGCATCGCGACGCGGCTCGGCGTGATCGGATTGCTCGCCGTCGAATTTTTCCTCACTCGCCAGGGTGAATTGCTGGTCAACGAGCTGGCGCCGCGGCCCCACAACTCGGGCCACTACAGCTTCGATGCCTGTGTCACCGGCCAGTTCGAGCAGCAGTTGCGCGCCGTTTGTGGTTTGCCGCTCGGCGATCCGCGCCTGAAAACACCGGTCGTCATGCGCAACCTTCTCGGCGATATCTGGGCCAACGGCGAACCCGATTGGCCAAGCCTCCTCGCCTTGTCCGGCCTGCGGCTCCATCTCTACGGCAAAAGCGAGCCGCGTTCCGGCCGCAAAATGGGCCACTATTGCGTTCTGGACGAATCGCTCGACCGCGCCTGGGAAATCGATGCCCGTGCCCAGGCTATTTTAAAGGGACCGAACTGATCCCCCGGTAAGTTCGGAATGACAGACCGGATAGAGAAAAATACCAGGACAAAGACTGAAATGAACCCCAAGGTCGATAGCTATATAAGAAAAACCAAAAAATGGCGGGAAGAATTGGAGAAGTTGAGAGAGATACTTCTTGGTTGCCAATTGATCGAAGAATTGAAGTGGGGCAAGCCTTGTTACACCTATCAGGAAAGTAACATTGTTGTAGTCGTTGGTTTTAAAGCCTGCTGCGCGCTTTTGTTTTGCAAAGGCGCCTTGTTGAGAGACGCCAAGGGCATTCTCATCAAAGCTGGGGAGAACACACAGGCGGCGCGCCAAATTCGTTTCACTAATGTTGGACAAATAATTGAGATGAAACCGGCCTTGAGAGCCTATATTCAGGAAGCCATTGCCGCGGAAAAAGCCGGTTTGAAAGTGGAATTTAAAAAGATTACGGAACACAAAGTTCCCGAAGAGCTTCAAAAGAAATTAGATGAACTCCCCGCCTTTAAAACCGCTTTTCAGGCGCTGACACCGGGACGGCAAAGAGTCTATCTCATGCATTTTTCCGCGCCCAAACAATCCAAAACTCGGGAATCCAGGATTGAAAAATGTATGCCGCAAATCCTCAAGGGACAGGGATTAAACGATCGATACAAATCGATGAGAAAATAAATCTGGATGATGGATTTGCTTCAAGCCCATAATCCCGAATCCATCTAACGATCCACCGTGCGTTCGCCGGTGAAGAATTCCTGAAGGTCGCCGCCGATGCCGAGGAACGTCGACTTCACATCGTTGGCAAAGCCGCTCCCTTTGTCAGTTGAAGATGCGGCATTGCCCGAGGAGGGCGGCACATAGTAGGCAACGGTATCATCGAGCGCCTTGACATAGACAAAACCTTGGCTCTTGCCGTTGTCCAGTAATTCGATTCTCCAGCAAAACGGCTTGCTCAGACTCGTCTGTTTGAGCAGGGCGCGTACGCTGTCGTAAACGAGATGATGCCTGGCGGCGTACCCTTGCGTGGCGTTGAGGGCCAGAGTCTCGCTCGTGATGCGCGAAGGATCGAAGGTCAGCTTGCCCTCGTAAACCAATTTGCCGGGCTGGGCCTCATAGGTTTTGCTGATGGTGTTATTTTCCACCTGCACCGCGCGCCCATGAGAAGGCACCGATGGATCATAAAAAATGATATACCATTTCTGGATCGCATCGGGTGTGCCGATGCCGTAGACGGAGACAACCTTGGTTTGCATTTCGGGGTTCACCGCCTGCCGCGCCACTTGAAAGGCCTGGTTGACGCCACTGGAAGTTTGCGCCTGCGCCACGGTGGAGACCAAAATCGCGCTGGTCGCTAGCGCCCTGAGAAATGTTTTCAAGGTCATAAAGAAATTTGAACCCGAAAATCGCGCCACGCAACCGCTTTTAAAGTTCACGCCATTAACCACTTTAACACACCAATCGAAACAACGAATGGGCCATTGAGCCTTGCGCGTTCCGGCATGGTTGTTACTTTAAGAATTATGTCACGACGACTTTGCCTCAGTTTCGCAGGTTTGCTGGCCCTGGTGACTTGCAATCTCTTTGCCCAGCAGGACACGCAGTACGACGATTCGCGCAATCCCTATTACAAACAGGCTGAACAAGACCTCGACAGTAACAATCCCGCCGCCGCGGTAAACGACTATCAGGCCGCTTTGGCCGCCGATCCGAAATTAGCCGAAGCGCATTACCAGCTTGGTGTTGTTTACGGAGACAAACTCAACGACCCCGTCGGAGCCATTTATCATTACCGGCAATACCTCGCTCTTGATCCTGCCTCCGACAAGTCCGGGGAGGTTAGGGACAAAATCCAAAAACTAAGTTTCGCCTTCGCCGCGACCATCCCCAACTCGCCGGCGCAAACCGCAGCGGCCTTCGCGAAGCTCCAGGCCGATAACGCCACCCTGAAAAAGCAGGTCGCCGACGCCGCGCAGACCATCGCCCAGCTTCAAGTGCAACTGGCCGCCTCCGCCGCGGCAAATTCCCAGCCAGCCTCCGCCGGGGTAAATGGTCAGCCGGCCTCCGCTACCACCCAGCCGCCCTTAGCCACCTCTGGACCAGGGCCGGCGCCCGGCGCCACCAGCTCCACTTCACCACCCGTTCCGCCGCGGGCGTTGCCGCTGGACGCGACCAACGCCGTTTCGGGTTCTGGAGCGGCCAACGCCAACGGCGGGGCGAACCGGACCTACAAGGTTGTTTCGGGCGATAGTCTTTGGAAAATTTCCCACAAAATGTATCCAGGCGACACGAAAAATGGCATCGACAAGATCAAGGATGCCAATAAAGACATCTTGATCGAGGGCAAGCCGCTTAAAATCGGGCAGGTCCTTGTCATTCCCCCTTAAAGGTTCTTTTGCTCAAGGCAGAAATTTTTTCGGCGTGACCTGCGCTTGTTTTTCGGACACCCTCTAGCTTCGCCGCATGCCTCCCAAATCCAAAAACGTTGTCGAACCGGAATACCCAGACGAGCCGGAACTTCTTCCCCCCGCCTCTTCGCCCGATGCCGTTTCGACAGCCGATGAAATCAATCTCAAGGTTCAGCATGTCCAAGAGCAGCTTCTCGACCTTAAGCGCCAACAAGAAGAGATTGAGCGCCAGAAGCGCGAACTGGAGGAATTGAGCCGTAAGCAGCGCGAATTCGACGAAGGTCGCCGCGATATCGTGGAAAAACTAACGCGCGGGCTCGTCTTGCTTGAGCGCCAGGAATTCGAAGTCAAACGCGAACTGGAACAGATCAAGATCGTGCGCGACAGCTTCGCCGAGCACCTGGGCCAGACCGAAAATCTCAATCCCGCCGATTGGTCGAGCGAGGAATTGCCGACGGAGCTGACCAAGGCGCTGGCCCGGGTGGACCAGGCGAAGGGGATCTACAGCCAGTCCCGCGCCCGCCTGGCTGCGTTGCGGGAAATCGAAGAGCAACCCGACGAAGCGTCCGCCGGTCTCGATCCGGAACTTGTGACCGGAGAAAAATCATTCGGCGCCATGGTCAAGGAGGGTTTTGCCTATTCACTGCCGTTGGGGCTTTTCGGTTTTTTCGGAATTCTGCTCTACTATTTCCTGTCCCATCATTAAGGATTCATCCACGCCGCGCCTTCATCCTTCTCGCATGCCGTGGAGCCGCCCCAACGATTCTGATCCGCTGGAAATCAAGCGGCGCAAACTTCAGGAACAGGAACGGCTTCTCGCCGAACAAATGTCACGCCTGACGGAGGAGCTGCACAAATCGGGCGAACCGTTGCCCGAAGAGATCAGGCCATCGGAGCCGCCCGTCTGGCGCCTGGAAGAGGATGGCGCGCATTCTCGCGTCGCCGAGCCGGCGCCGAGGCGCAATCTCGCGCGCCAGCGCCAACGCGATAAGATTCTGTTTTTCGTCCTGGTCGCGATTCTGCTCATCGTGCTCGGCTTGTTTATCTGGAGCATCAGCGCCCATCACGCCGAATAAGATTTCACGGCGGTTCTCATGCCACTGTCCGAATTTCTCGCGGCACTTGATGCGCACCGGAAGCTGCATGCGGTGTTTAATGTCAGTCTCGTTACCGTCACCGGGTTGCTGGCATTCGCGCCAATGCTGAAAACCGCTGTCCGGTTTGCCTTCATCAAGCATCCCGGATGGTTTCTGGCTTTTATGGCGGCGGCGCTATTCGCCTGCCGGTATCCGGCGTTTTTTTATCCGGAACACCTCAATCCCGACGAAGCGCAGATGGTCGCGCAGGCGATCACCTATGAGAGCCATCCGGTGCCATGGCGCGATGTGGACGGCGGCACCGCTGGTCCTCTCGACAGTTACACGCTGCTCTGGTGCGTGCCCTTCGGCTTTCAACCGACCTATCTGACCAGTCGTTTTTTTGAACTTTTGCTTGTTCTGGGCATGTTGATTTTCCTCTATGGAGCGTCGCGTCACGTGGCCGGCGATCTGGCCGCTCGCCTGGGCCTGCTGCCTGCTTTCGTTTTTCTGGCCGTCACCGCCTTTGGCGAATTTATTCACTATTCCACTGAGGAAGTCTCCGTTTTTCTGGCCGGCGCGGCGGTTTTCCTGCTGACGGGTTGGCGCCGGAGGCCCGGCTCATTTTTTTCCTGCGCGGCGGTCGGTTTCATTCTTGGCCTGCTGCCGTTCGCGAAGTTGCAAAGCATCCTGCTCGGCGGATTTCTCGGTCTCACCGCCATGGGATTCCTTTGGACTTCTCCGCGCCTGACCCGGCGCGAAGCCTTGGCCCGGATCACCGTGCTCGCCTCAGCGGCGCTTTTGCCGGGCGCGATCATTGTTGGGATCGTTGCCTGGACCGGCGCTTTCGATGACTTTTGGACTTTCTACATCCAAATGTCCCAAGCCTACACCGTGGTTTATCCGACTTTTGGAGAAGAGCTGGCGGCGAGGATCGCGCATGTAAAATGGCTTCTCGATCCCCGTGAATACATCGCATTTCCCATCTATCTTACGTTGATTCCCTCCGCCGTTCTGGTTCTTCATTTCCTTGCCGCCAGGCCGCGGTGGCCGCGCGCGGCGCGAAGATGGCTGGCGTGGACGCTTCTCTTCGCGCTCGTCTCGGTCATCACCGTGCTTTCGAGCCCGGTCGCCTATCCGCATTATCTTTTTTATTTATTTCCCGCTTTCGTTTTGTTGCTCGCGACCGATTTTCGTTTGTTCCGGGTGGGACGTCCCGGCTTGGAGACGGCGAAGATGGCTGGCCCGCTCTTATTGGGCGCCTTGCTCGGCGGTCTGCTCATCGCTTCCACGGTCGTCTTCCATCACTGGCCTCATCCGGGGCTTGCGCGACTCTTGCGCAGGCTGATCATGCTCGCCCTGGCGGGCACGCTTGGTTTGGAAACGATTCACATTCTCCTGCGGCGTCCGTGGCCGGTTCCGCCGCCCGCCTGGCGGCCTTTCATCGCGCCGGGTATTCTGGCGGTTTTCTTTGTCCTTCCCGCCCTTGCCCAAGCCGGACGGGAAAATCCTTTTCGGGGAAAAGTCGCCGAATTTTTAGCCCGTCCGCCTTCCGCCATGGATGCGGCCATCGGGCAACTCCGTCCCCCCGGAGGGCAGTTGGCTCTTTGGGGCTGGGAACCCTCGTTTGCCGCCGAGACTCAATCGGTGCTGGGCACGCGCGAAGCGATAACCGGCCCCTCCCTTGTACTCCCGAACCCGCTCCAGACTTATTACCGCGAGCGCTACCTGCATGACATGCGGGCCAACCGTCCCGAGCTTTTTCTCGAGGCGATGGGGCCGGATAATTTTATTTTTAACGACCGCGAGAAATATGGCATCGCCTCTTTTCCCGAACTCGCGCAGCTCATTGAGGGCCAATACCGGCTGGCTCGGGAGATCGACGGGATGCGGCTTTTCATCCGCAAAGACTTGCCCAGGGGCTATCCGAAAAAGTAGGGGCGGGTCACAGGGAAAGGATTAACGATATGTTCCGGATTCCAGATAGCCGTCCAGAATTAGCCGCCGGCCACGATGCGGACAAATTCGACGCGGTCGCCGTGGGCTAAGGCCCGCTTGGGCCACTCATCACGCAGGAGGGTCTGGCCGTTCAGTTCCACCAGCAGCCGATGGGAATCGAGCCGGCACTCCGCGGCCAATTCCCCCACGGTGGTGCCGGCGCTGACCTGGCGAGCGCGGCCATTGACGAAGATGCTCAACCTGCTGTGGAGCATGTCCATCGGCGTCAGCCCAGCCGGCCCTCCTCGGCGTCGATCAGGTCGAAATTGAAAATCACCCGCTCCTGCAGTTCGGGCTTGATGTTGTTGAGCAAATATTCCTGCACCCAGGCCTGCCGTTCCGGCGGAAGTTCGCTGATGCGCCGGCACTTGAGACTGAAATTCCACGCCGCGATTTCGGCGGGCGAATGGGCCTTCGCATGCTTTTGAATCCATCCGGCCACTTCCTTATCGGTCGCGCCGGTGGCGACAAAGTTTTTGAAGCTCTCCGCATCGATCCCGGAAAATTCCAGAAAAGTCCGGTCCAGCGGGCAATTGAAATCGTATTCCCCCGCCGTTCCATTCAGCAGGGCGCGGCATTTGTCGAGCATCCGGCCCGCCAGAATGTAACCGGCGAAGAGCGCGCGCGGGCTGCGCGGATAATCTTGCGTCAAATCGAGGGCAAGGGAGGCGAGGTCTTCCGGCATGGCTGCTTAAATTTTGGTGGAAACGGACCCCGGCCGGAAACTTAGCCGTAAGTCTTGGTGAACTTCTTTTTGCTTTCCGGCTCGGGCGATGGCGTGGCCGGCGCGGCGGAAGAGGCGGGAGCGGATTTCTTTTCCGGCGCGGATGCGGGCGCCTCTTCGTCCTCGAGAGGGAAATCGGGTAGATCGGATTTGGGCATCATGCTGGCGGGAGTGCCGCCGGAAGTCTCGACAAAGGCGAGCTGAACATTTTTCAACGCGTCGGTCAGGATGGCCGATTCCTGGGCGGAGAGATTGCCGCGGGTCTTTTCCTGGATCATCTCGAGCTGGTCGATGAGCAGTTTGGCTGCTTCGAGGTTGGGCGGAATGGGGCGTCCGTCGGGGGAGGGGATGCGGCCCAGAACATAAAAAATGTTCTGAGTCTGCATCATGACAAATTGAACGAAACGCTGGGCCAGTTCGGCATTGCCGATGGTGGAACTTTTTTTATCGACTTCAGGCATGGGAATCTCCTTGGAAACTTAAGTTAGCATGCGGATGGCCGGGCTGTCGAATGATGGTTGAAGTGTGGATAATTACCGGCGGTCCGGGAATCTTCCACCCCGCAGACCCATAGCTGTAGCTACCGCGGTGAAACGATAGCAAGAACGTGGTGGGGGTTGGAAAAATACTTCGCAGCGATGGCGTTGACTTCATCGAGAGTAAGGGCGGCGATGCCTTCGCGGCGGGTCTGGCCGTAGTTGTAGCCGAGGCCAAAAAGTTCATCGAGGGCGGAGACATAGGCGATGTGAGACGGGTTTTGCTGCTCCAGTTTATCGTGGCTCTGAATTTTGGCGCGGGCGCGGGTAAACTCGGCTTCCGTAATGCCATGCCGAGCCAGGCGGCCGACTTCGGCTAAAAGTTCGGTCTCGATTTCCCGCCGCTTATCGGGATCGGTGCCGAGGTAAAAGATGAAGTGGCCGGCTTGAAGACCGAGAAACTGGCTGGTGCCGACAAAATAGGCGAGGCCAAGTTCTTCCCGGATGCGGATAAACAGGCGGGAACCGAGATCGGAAAGCGCCTCGTCGAGAACGGCGAGAGGGATTTGATCGGGATGGGTAACCGGCACAGTGGGATAGGCGAGCTGGAGGACCGCTTGCTCCTTGGGGACGATTTTTTCCAGACGAACGGTTTCCTTCAAGCCGGGGAGAGGGAATTTACCGGGGGAGGCTGGATCGGCGGCAGAGAGGGCGTCCAGCGCGGGCGTGACGAGGCGGCTCCATTCCTCGGGTGGAGTGGGGCCTGTGACCGCGATGATGAGCTGTTCGGTGAGCAGCTTTCCGGCCTGGTAGGCGATGATATCCTTGAGCGTGATGCTTTCGACACTTTCGGGTGTGCCGAGATTTTTACCGCCGTAGGGATGACCCGGATAGAGCGCGGAGCGGACAAGGTCGCGCGCTGCCGCCATGGGATAATCGTGTTCGCTTTGGATGAGAGAAAGTTGCTTGCGCTTCTCGGTCTGGAGTTCGGTTTCGGTGGGGGCGGTTTCGGCCAGGATTTCGAGGAAGATTTCGAAACCCGCCTGCCAGTCGGGGCTGAGGAGTTCGAGGGAGAGGGTGGCGCTGTTGTTGCCGGCATCGGCGTGGAGGGAACCGCCAAGTTGTTCGATATCGCGGGCCAACTTCTCGGCGTTGCGGCGGCGCGTGCCTTTGATGAGAAGATGAGAAGCAAGCCGGGAGAGTCCGGCTTTGCCGGCGGGTTCGGTCAGCGGCCCTCCGGGAAGGATGGCGCGGAGCGAAATAAGCGGCAGGTTGTGCTGTGGAAGATAAAGGCCGCGGCGGCCGAGGCCGAGATGGACCGGCTGGGGCTGGGGACGCTGTGCGGCTTCGGGTCGCATGGCGGCGGCGTCGGTTTTGTTACGGGACGGAACCAGGGTCACGAGGTTTTCCCGATCATGGTGAAAGTAACGGCGCGCGGCATGGAGGATATCCTCGGCGGCGACCTTCTGAAGATGTTCGTGATAACGCGCGCTGAAATGCGGATCTCGCTGGTTGATCCAGCCGCGGCCCAGCGAAGCGGCTTTGCCGGACATGGTTTTCTGGCTATGAATTTGGTGGAGCAAAGATTGCCGTTTGGCGCGTTCAAGTTCATCGGGCTGGGGCGGCTCCTGCTGAAAGCGGTGAATTTGGTGGTGGATTTCGTGCAGAAGCTTTTCTTCTCCCCCGGGGGCGCAACGGGCTTCGATGCCCCAGAGGCCGGCGCCATCGAGGGGACAGGCGAAGGCTTCGACGTGTTCGGCGAGAGGATTTTTTTCGACACAAGTCTGGTTGAGACGGGAACTGCGGCCACCGCCCGCGAGCGTGGCGAGAACGTCGAGGGCGGGGGTATCGGAATGGTCCAGTCCGGTGGCGGGCCAGCAAAGCGCGAGACGGCTCAACCGGGTGGGAAACTCGTGCCGGAATTCGCGGCGTTTGTGCTGGCGCGGTTCCTCGGGGAGGTAGATATCGGCCATTTTGCGGCGGGGATGGCCTTCGGTGATCTCTTCGGCGCGCCGGAAGATGGCTTCGGGATCGACCGCGCCGCAGACGATGAGGCTGAGATTTTGCGGAGCGTAGCGCTCGTGATAGTAGGCCAGCACGTCATCGCGCGTGAGCTGGTTAAAAAGGTCAAGATGGCCGATGACCGGATGGCGATAGGGGTGGCGGATAAAGGCGGTCTGGAAAATGAGTTTGCCCATCTCGGAATCGGGATTGTCCCGGCACATGGCGAATTCACGGCGGATGACCTCCATTTCCTTGGCGTATTCCTCGGCGGGAATGGTGGAGTTGAGGATGGCGTCGCTGAGGATGTCGAGCGCCGCCAGGGCGTGGTCGGAGGGAAGATCGACATGATAGACCGTGCGGTCGAAAGAGGTGTAGGCGTTGAGATGGCCGCCGAGATCCTGGATTTGCTGGGCCATCTGGCTGTTGCCGCGGGTGGGTGTGCCCTTGAACATGAGATGTTCGAGCAGATGGGAAAGTCCCGATCCGAGCCAGGGTGTTTCATGGATGCTGCCGGTGGCGCACCAATATTGGAGCGACACCACCGGCGCGGTATGGTCGGGTTGGACCAGGACGTTGAGGCCATTGGAGAGCTGGCGTTGCTCAATCACCGGCGGCGTGATGAGCGGATGGGCTAGGGTCACGGTTTTGGAATGAAATCCGGCAAAGGTATCTGACGACATGACAGCCTGGCCGGGTTGGCTTTAGAGGGAGCCAGCCTTTTTCTTTTTTGAGCCGGTGGTGCGCTTGGAAGAAGCCTTGGCCGCCGTGGCCGGACGCCGGAGGTTGGCGGAGTTGCGCGGCTCAAAAGGTTTGACAAAGGCTTCGTCAAAAGTGAAGACGTTCTTGAAATCATTGGGCGAATCGGTCTCGTTTTTACCGAGCACGCCTTCGTGCACGAGGTTAAAAACGATCTGGCCGAAGTCGTCGGTGGTTTTAATGCCCCATTCGTTCAGCACCGCCTTGCTCATTGGGCCGTATTCCTTGAGGGCAAAATTGCGCAGGCCGTGGAGGAGTTCCTGGCCGGAGACGTGGCGATGGGTATGAGGACTGCCGCGCTTAAGCGACTTCAGGGTATGGTTGAGGCCTTCCTGGACAAAATGATAAGCATCGGAAGCGTAGCGCGGATCCTTGGCGCTGATTTGCTCGACTGCTTCCGTAAAGTTGTTTTTGGCCATGATCAGGTCAATTTTTGTGCACGATGGTGGCGCCGCCGGCCTCCCAATCTACCCTTAATTTACGCACGATGCCACCGACAACCAGAAGAGCAAGTAGAAAGGCGAGGAGGGTTTGTTCTTTGCGGGTCAGGAGCGGGCGGCGGGGAGTCTTGGGTTGTTCCGGCACAAAGAAAATTTAACAGGAAGATTGAAGCGGATAAAGGGTGATTTTCAAAATTTGAGCCGTTTCCAGTTTTTTGGATGGCCTCTAGGCTTTTTCGGAATGCAGCGCGATCCGGTTGCCCTCGCTGTCGGTAATGATGGCGCGGAAACCGTAAGGCCCAATCTGGTGCTTCGGTTGCAGGATTTCCCCGCCGTTCTTCGCCGCCTCCGCCAAGGCCTCGTCAAGACGGCCATTAACGGAAAGATAGAGAAGTGGCCCGGTACGCGAAGGCTTATTGTCGGAACTGGCCGTCAGGCAGCCCGAAACATTATCCTTTGTGTGCGGCAGCAGCCCGAATTCGTGCTCCCCCCATTTTTCCACCTGTAACGGCGCATTGAGCACCTTGGAATAAAACGCCACGGCGCGGTTTAGATCGATTACCGGAATATCCGCCCAAACAAGGGTATTCTGACTCATGCCTGAAGTATGTCCGGCGGCTTTGTATTGTCCAGTGAAACGGCCCTGGTTAATTTTGAGCCAGGCGTGTTAAAACACGCCCTAGGTTTCGGAGCTGATTTCCTCCGATTGACAGTTCCCGAGAGTCATGGATGCTTCTATCATGATCAAACGCCTGCTCCACACCCGCTATCGTGTCAACGACCTCGAAAAAACCGTCGCTTTTTATCGCGATGTCCTCGGTCTTCAGGAAGTTTCCCGCCACCAGTCGGGACGGGGATCGAGCCTCGTCTTCTTCAAGGCCCCCGGCAGCGACGAGACCATTGAAATTTGCCATTATCCGGGCAGCGGCACGGTTCAGGTTCAAGCCGATCTGACCCATCTCGGTTTTGAAGTGGATGACCTGGAGGCTTTCGCCAAGGCCGCCGCCGCCAAAGGCTACCCGCTGAGCGATGGCCCGCATGTCACCAGTTCCGGCAGTAAAATCGCTTTTATTGACGGTCCGGAAGGCTATGAATTTGAACTAATTCAACCCAAAAAATGAGAACGGTCCGCCTCGCCGCCAGCATCCTCGCTTCCAATTTGGGGCAGTTGGAAGAGGAAGTGAAGCGGATTGAGGCGGCGCAGGTCGACGCCATCCATATCGACGTCATGGATGGCCATTTCGTTCCCTATTTCGCGTTCGGCGCCGATACCGTGCAGGCCGTTCGCAAGATCACCCGGCTGCCGGTCGAAGTCCACCTCATGATCCAGCAGCCCGACCGCTACGCCCGCGCCTTCGTTGAAGCCGGCGCCGATCTCCTCATCGTTCATCTCGAGGCCTATCACGATCCCCGGCGCACCATCGCTCGTATTCAGGAAATGGGTTGCCGTTGTTCCCTCGCCATCAACCCGATGACGCTGGTCGAGAACACCTATTCGCTGCTCAAAAAAGTCGACCAGTTGCTCTGCATGTCTGTCAACCCCGGTTTCATGGGCCAGCCCTTTATCATCGAAGTTCTCGAAAAAGTCCGCATTGCCCGCGCCTATCGCGACAAAAACCATCTCCACTTCGACATTTCTATCGACGGCGGCGTGACGGATGAGACCATTGGTCCATGCGTCACGGCCGGGGCCAACCAGGTCGTTGTCGGCGGTCCTCTTTTTATCCCCAAGGAAGCCAAAGAAGCCGCCCATCTTCTTCGGGCGCGCGCGAATGAAGTCGGAGCTGGAGGGTAATACTATGACCAAACAACTCAAGCAGTCCGAAGTGGAGAGAAAATCTCTCCTCGTCCCCGCCAGCGAAGTCGATCGTATCCGGCAGGAATTGGCGGTTCTGAAATCCAAGGTGGAAACGATAAGTTCCACCGTGGAAGAAGTGAGCCAGAGAGAGCCGTCAGCGGGCGATCCCCTCTTTCCTTTGCTTCGTTCCTCCGAGGAGGCGCGGTTGCCGGCCACCATTCCAGCCGGCACGATTCTTGGTTATGTCCTCGGTTTTTTGGCGGTGCTTTTACTGGTGAGATTCATCACGGACCAGCTGAGGAAATGAATAGCCCCCTCAGGATGAGATACGGGATCGGTTGTTCTTTGGTTGCATTGCTTCTTATCGGAATTGCGTTGCTGTGGCTGGGAACATCTTTGAAATCGCGCCCCATCGCGCGGTCCAAACACACGGCGACACTTCTGCAGGATGGGCGTGTTCTCATCGTGGGCGGCCACGGTATTTTTACCGATGCTCCAAATTCAGTGATGGTTGGCAGTCTCATCTACACTGATTGCGAGATCCACGATCCTCAAACAGGGCGATTTAGTGCGACCGGTGAATTGAACGTTGGACGTGAGTCTCACGCCGCGGTACGCCTGCCGAGCGGTGAAGTGTTGGTCGCCGGAGGTAGCAGCGATCGTTCCGGGAAAATGGACCGAGTTAAAATAACTCCAGAGTTAAGGCGAAGCGATATTTTCAACAAATCATGAAAGCCCCCATCAAGCCGTCCGAATCGACCTGGGCGTTGCTTGCGGTCATGCGCTGGGTCCTGGCCGGCATCGTGCTGATGGTCCACCTCCGGGCCACTTTTGTGCCCACCAACGCGGTGATCGACTTTATCGTTTCTCTCGGCGGAAAAGCCGCCGTCATGGGTTTCTTTCTCATCTCCGGTTATTCCATCGCCCATTCCTACGGCGAACGGCCCGAGGGTTACTTTCGCCGCCGCTTTCTGCGCATCTACCCGATCTACCTCGTCGCGGTTCTCTTCACCCAGTTGGTCGTTTACCTCGCGCCGTCGCCCGCCGTCTGCCTGGATGGCTACGCCTACGTCTCGGCGGGATTCCGCACCAGCGTGGCCAACGCCCTCCTTTTG
Organism: Methylacidiphilales bacterium; assembly: GCA_035508775.1. GTDB lineage: Bacteria > Verrucomicrobiota > Verrucomicrobiia > Methylacidiphilales > UBA1321 > JABDGH01. The sequence goes on along the minus strand of DATJMI010000067.1, from coordinate 1,259 downwards.
CAGGATTTCGCCGCGATTGCTCTCACCTACAATATCCCGCTTTGGACTCTCAGTCTCGAGGTCTTCTACTACGTGCTTGCGCCGTTTCTTTATCGCCGTTCGCAGGCGGTGCTCGTGGCCGTCATCATCGTTTCAATGGTCGTCTTTCATCTCTCACCCGCGCCGGATTTACTTTATGGCTACAAGGCGATTGTCTTCTTCTGGCCCTGGCTCATCGGCTTCCTTCTCGGCCGTGACGCGGGCCGTCTCTCCTGGCCCATCGGGCTTGGCCTCATCGGCGCGCTGCTGGTTTTTTTAAACAAAAAGGAAACCGTCGAGCCTCTCAGCATCGTGCCCTATCTCGCCACGTTCATCCTCATTCTGCTTGCGCCTTACCTTGACATTCCGCGCTTGCTCCGCGTGGTGGCCAACTTTCTTGGCGAACTCTCTTATCCCCTTTATTTGTTTCATCTGCCCCTCGCCATATTCTTTTTCAAATGTTTGGGATTGCGCGGATTGCCCGGATTTCTCGTCGCCATTATCGGAAGCACGGTCATCCTCTGGTATATTTTCGATGAAAAACTCAAACGGTGGCTTTGGGTCCCCGCCGTCGATTCTGTCATTCGGTTTGCCAGATCGAACTGCTTGGCGTGGTATAGTCCCGCTCCGGAAGGCAAAGACGTCTCTTAAAAAACATCGAAATTCTTGCGCTGCGGGACGGCTTGTCACCCAGCGCCTTTTCTCTTTTAATTCGTGCATGAACCGCTTCGCGAAAATTTTTCTGACCATCCTTCTTGGCGGCATGGTCTTTGGACTCACAGCTTGTGCCGGAACAAATTCCAGCGATATGCCCCCGCCGTCGGAAGCCCCCTCCCAGGACGATCTCTCGCACGGCTGGGGTCCCAGCCCTTCGCAATAGGTTCTAATGATTGTCAGGATTGGTGACGACGAGTTGGATAAAGCGCTGCTGCTGCGAACTGGAGGGCACTCCGTCGGTCACCGTCACCGCCCCGGAATGGTCGGTGACCGTGGCCCCCGATTGTGTCCAGCTCGTGGCCCCGGCGGGGAGCGAGGCGATGGCGCTCCAATTCACCAGGTCATTGGAAGCTTCAATCTCGTAGTTCACGTCGGTCGCGTTGACGTTGCGGCTAAACTGCATCGTCAAATAGCCGCCCACTGTGGAAACCACCGGCAGGCCGGTCAGGGAACCGACCATGGGATTCATGCTCAGGGCATACTTCATCAAATTCTGCACCGCATCGTTGGTGGGCGTGGCCGTA
>DATJMI010000066.1:0-4125 GCA_035508775.1 Methylacidiphilales bacterium | reverse complement strand
GTCGTCATATTGCCATTTTTAGGCTATTGTGCCCTGCTCACACCAAGACAAATCGCATGAGAACCGAATTGTGGCGCAACGGCGAGCCTCTGCGCCAGTAGCCTGTTTCGCGCGATTGTATGGACATTCTCGTGCCCGTCGGTTACACCAACCCTTGTCCATCTTCCTCAAGAGAGGTTTGATTAACCATGCAAGTCTGGCCCGGACGCTCCTATCCCCTCGGCGCAACCTGGGATGGCGGCGGCGTCAATTTCGCGCTCTTCTCCGAGCACGCGACCAAGGTGGAGCTTTGCCTCTTCGATACGCCGGATGCCGTCGCCGAAAAAGACCGCCTCACACTGCCTGAAACCACCAACCACGTTTGGCATGGTTACCTGCCCGGAGTTAACCCGGGGCAACTCTATGGCTACCGCGTGCATGGTCTATACGACCCGGCGCATGGACATCGTTTTAACCCAAACAAAATCCTTCTCGATCCCTACGCCAAGGCGGTTGGCCGTGGCTTGCGCTGGAACGATGCGCTTTATGGCTATGCTCGCGCGACTGGCGACGACCGTATCTTTGACGCGCAAGACAGCGCCCCATTTGCCCCGCTCGCCTGCATCGCCGGAACGGCTTTCGATTGGGGAGACGACCGCCTGCCTGCCACCTCCTGGCACAACACCATCGTCTACGAGACACACGTCAAGGGTTTCACCCGGCTTCACCCCGGCGTTCCGGAAAATCTTCGCGGTACCTACGCCGGCTTGGCCGCGCCCGCCATCATCGAATACCTGCAAAAACTGGGAGTGACGGCTCTCGAACTCATGCCCATTCATTACCACATCGACGATCCTTTTCTGGCCGAAAAGGGCCGGGTCAATTACTGGGGCTACAACACACTCGGCTATTTCGCGCCCGATCCCCGCTACGCCTCGGCAGGAGGCCGGAACGCCCCAAACGAATTCAAGTCGATGGTGCGCAGCTTGCATGCCGCCGGCATCGAAATCATTCTCGACGTCGTCTACAACCATACCGCCGAGGGAGGCCGCCTGGGGCCGGCCCTCTCGCTGCGCGGCATCGACAACGCGTGCTACTACCGCCTGGCCGGCGATCCGCGCCATTACATCGACTTCACCGGTTGTGGCAACTCCCTCAACGTCGGTCACCCCCACGTTCTGCAGCTCATCATGGACAGCCTCCGTTACTGGGTCCTCGAAATGCATGTCGACGGCTTTCGTTTCGATTTGGCCAGCGCGCTGGCTCGCGAACATTGGGAAGTCGATCGTCTTGGCGCTTTCTTTGACATCATTCACCAGGATCCCGTCCTCTCGCGGGTCAAACTGATCGCCGAACCATGGGATCTTGGCCCGAATGGCTACCAGGTCGGTAATTTCCCCGTGCTCTGGACGGAATGGAATGGTCGCTACCGCGATTGCGTCCGCCGTTTTTGGAAGGGCGATGGCGGCACGATGGGCGAGCTCGCTTCCCGGCTGGCCGGCAGTAGCGATCTTTACCGCCATACGGGACGCCGTCCCAGCGCCAGCATCAATTTTATCACCTGCCACGATGGCTTCACCCTCCAGGACCTCGTTAGTTACAATCACAAGCACAACGAGGCCAATGGCGAAGAAAACCGCGATGGCTGCGACCATAACGACAGTTGGAACTGTGGCGCCGAAGGAGAGACCGCCGATGAATCGATCCTGGCCCTCCGCGCCCGCCAAAAACGGAACTTTCTGGCCACCCTCTTGCTTTCCCAGGGCGTCCCCATGCTCCTGGCCGGCGATGAATTCGGCCACAGCCAGCGAGGCAACAACAACGCCTATTGCCAGGATTCTCCCCTCTCCTGGCTCGATTGGAATCTCGCCGCCGGACAGCGGGAAGAATTGGAATTTGTCCGCCGCCTCATACTCCTGCGTAAAACCGAGCCCGTTTTTCGCCGGCTCCGCTTTTTCCAGGGCCGCCCGGTCCATGGCCAGGACATCAAAGACATCTACTGGGTCAAACCCGCAGGCGGTCAAATGACCGCTGAGGATTGGCATGCCGGCCACGTCAAATGCCTTGGCATGGGATTGCTGGGAGATCAAATCGACGAAACCGCCCATTTCGAAGACATCGCCTTCAAGCTTGGTCCCCAGGTGCAAATGCTTTGCTGGACCTGCGAATTCGACACCTCCGACCCCCGGGCCCAACGCCGTTTTCTCGGGCGCTTTCAGGAGTATCCGCTCCGTGCCCGCTCCTTTGTCCTGCTGCGCCCGGATTTGCCGTTGGTCCGCTAAACAAAGAGCCCGGCGCCCGGCCTCATCTCGTCAGACGGAAAAGCCCCACCAGCGAAAAACCGTAAAAAATCAGATCGATGCCGATGAACGTGCCGATGACCCAAAGCGCGGAACTGGGCAAGTGGGCCAGGACAAGGATACCGAGCAAGAACGAAATCGTTCCGCTAAACAGCAGCCAGCCCCGATGATGAAGATTTTTGTGCGAAATAGCGAAGCCAAGCCGGAACAGGCCGCTGACGAGAAAATAGGAGGCGAGAATCAGCGTGATCACCAGTGCCCCCGACGTGGCGTCGGCGACCAGCAGAAAACCCGCCACCGCCGCCATGACCCCCGCCAGCAATTGCACCGCGAAACCCTCCCAGCCGTTCACGGAAAAGGCGTGGATAATCGCGGCAAAGCCGGCGATCATCAGCAGGATGCCGAAGAAAAAAACCGAAAAGAGCGTCACGAGCAGCGGACTGGCCACCGCCAGCAAGCCCGCCACAATGTAAATGATCCCGAGCACAAGAAACCATACCGGCCGGTGATGGTGGGGAGCGGATGGAGAAAGTTCTTCACTCATGTATTTACCAATAACCGGCGGCGTTTATTTGACAATCGGCATTTTGTGACAATCAGCCTCTATGGAATTCGCACCAGTTGGATTCGCCGCGGATCCGTGGTGCCAAGATTATAATCGTTGGCCGACCGGATATAGCCGGTGGTGTTGCCGATCGGCGGCACATTCATCGCCCGGCGCATCCGTTCCAGCCGTGGCAAAACCAGCGAATCGATCGCCACGGGATCGCGCCCAACATAAAGCGCCCCCAGCGGCCCGCAGAATTGCGGGTTAAACGCCGGCCCGCCCGCGCATTGGACCACCAGCGCGTCGAGAATATGCACGACCACTTTCCGGCGCATGAAATCGCGGTCCAGAATCTCATCAATGGCGGGATCGCCGTAGGTGGGCCGTCCCCGGAAACGCCGGTTGTTGTCGATACTGTCGAGAGCCAGGCTGCTCATGCAACCGTGGATGCCCCCAAGCTGGTCATCCGTCAGCACGGGCACGTTGATCAGCTTGGTGCAAATTTGCGTCACGAATTTCGTATAATAGGAACGGGCGACAACCTGGGAGGCGTCCGCGCCGGACAGTCCGGGCAGTTGGCTGAACATAAAATCGCCCCAGATCAGATTGCCGATCATCCCGTTCCGGTAAAAAACGGATGGATCATAATTGTTATCCGGAACCACCGATTCAATCGCGGGAGACGTGCCATCCGCCGCCCGCAAGGCATAACCCGCGCGGCGCATCCGGTCCTGGAATTTGTCCCAGATAATGATCCGGGTTGGCGGCACGCCCCCCGCCTCCAGCCCGGCGCAAATCGCCTCGACCAGCGAACGATGCGAACAAAGCAGCGGCCCGCCCACGGTGGTTATCTTGATCCCCACCACATCCTGGGGGGTAATTCCCAGCCTCTGCCAGGCCGTCGCAAGATCCGGGGCGCTGGTCAGCTTGAGCAGCGCGTGATCCACCATCTGTTTCACTTGTTGCCGATCCACCGAAAATTCCCGCACCATCCCGGGGCGTTCCACCAGAATCACCGGGGAAAGAGGCAAACGGGCCGCCTCCTGCTTGGAGCTTTCCGTCGGCGCGCCGGCCAGACCCACGGTGGCCGCCAGCGCCAGGATCCCGGCTGCCATCAGCCGTGCCGCCCTCTTGCCGGAACCTCCATTTGGAGTCCGGGTGCTTAAAAAAGCGGCAGGCGGCATAAAAGACGCGGCGGGATTCACGGAAGCGCAAACTGCGATCGTTACCGCGCGCCCGAGGCGGTGAGAATATTGAAATTGGAATCACTGCGTGTATCCGCATCGACGGGCGTATCGG
>DATJMI010000065.1:0-11247 GCA_035508775.1 Methylacidiphilales bacterium | reverse complement strand
TATCAATAACTCGCACCAGGAGTTCGTCTTTTCGCAGTGATATGGCCATAAACCCGGAGCTCGATTTGTCAAATTGACTTTGGGCCACCTCGTGACTGGGACGGTGTTCCGAACCGCCACCCGACACAAAAAGATCTATCTTGCCAGCCTTAAGATGCTGCAAGTCGTGATCGTGGCCGCAAAAATAGGCCTGTACGTTGTATTTTTGCAAGAGCGGCAAGACCTGCTGGATTAACTCAGGCTGGTCTCCATGCATCCCACCCGAGTAGATGGGATGATGCCCGACCACAATTTTCCAATCCGCCTTCGATCCAGCCAATGTTTCCTCCAACCACTGAAGCTGGGTGGGAACGTCCTGAGTGAGAACATTCTCGCGTAATTTCGGGTGTTCGATCTTATCCTCCTTTCGGTAGGATTTCACCATCGGCGAGGTGTCGATGAACACAAAGTCGACCGCCGACGATGAACCAAACGACCGGGTCTGGGTATAGTATCGCGCCGGCATGACCCACCGGGGATGGGTCGTGGCGTAGTCGAGCTGCGCCTGGCAATTGCCGTGGTAGTCATGGTTTCCAAGGATGACGTACCATGGCGTCTGGAGCGAAGGGGCGCGGTAGACATTTTCGAACGATTCTTTCCACTGGGGATCGGTAGCGCTCTCCACGCCATCTTCGTAAAAATTGTCTCCGGCTGAGATGACAAAAGCGGCGCCAAGACTCTGCGCCGTCTCTGCCATCTGTGTGGCGACCTGGTGCTGATCGGGACGTCCGAGCCGCCCCCAATCGCCAATTACTAAGAAATGGAGCGCATTTTTGTCACCGGCGCCCGTGGCAATATCGCCGTAAGCCAAACGGCCCAACAGCGGCGCCTGTGAAGCGATAAAAAGTGTCCGAACAAACTGGCGGCGGGAGTAATTCATGTCGGCAAAGTCATTTTGCTGCCGCCACGGTTTCGAGTCGATGTCAAAAATGTGACTTTTGAGAGGCGCCCAAGATTTTATCACTAGAGGTTATCCGAAAAGTAGGCGCGGGTGACATGACGAGTCGAATTTGGACCGAGTCGAGGCGCGAGGAGGGAGGATACCCGCAGCGGTCTCCGACCGAGGAGCAACGAAGAGTTCGGTCAAAATTCGCCGTCACCCTCTGGGCCGAAGCCTTTTTGCCTTGGAGCTTTGTCGCTCGCTCCTCACGTAGCACTTCGGCTAGGGTCGTCGCTCGGCTCCTTGCTCCAAGGCAAAAATCCTTTCGGTGGGACCCACGCCTATTTTTCGGATGGCTTCTAGGCAAGTGAAAATAGAATCTGCTTCTGCCGGCGTGGAAAAAAACGCATTCTGCTTGCCCAAAGGCATGGCGAAACGGCTCATGAGCAAAAGTGGGGCGGATGAGGAAGTCTCCATGCCGCGCCCGGCGGCAAGGAAAATTGTTTCGGTGCTGCCGCTGTCGGAGCGGATGAAAGGCGATTGGATGTAGGGGCTGCTTTGGGTCCTGGCCGTTTTTCTGCACGCCGCCTGCGAGGCGCAAAAGCGGGCCCGACAAAAGGCTCAGCAGAAGCAATGATCTCTCAGGTGAAAAGAGGACAATTTCAATCGCCCCCCAGCAATCCGGCCATCCGCGCGCTGATGGCGGACAATTCGGCTTCCGTGGCCTGCGCAGGCACGGTGACCGGCTCGTGCGTGACGAGATGGCAGGTGGAAAACGGAATCGGCACCTGGAACCGGTCCCAGCTACGCAGCGACCATTTCCATCCCAGGCGGCAGGTCACGGCGACAATGGGGTGTTCCGTTATCTGCGCCAGGCGAAGCAACCCTGGTTGAATCTGGTAGCGCGGCCCGCGCGGCCCGTCGGGAGTCAGCACAATATCAGTCCGGGAATCGCGGGCGGCGTGAACGGCAACCAAGGCGGCGGCGGCGCCATGGCGGGAGCTGCTTCCCCTCGCCGCCTTGACCCCGAATTGCGCGGCCACCTCGCTGATGAATTCGCCATCCCGGCTGCGGCTGATCAGCGCCACGATTGTCCGCCCGGGGCAGTAGCGTTGGCCAAAAACGGCCATGAGGGCCAGGCGGTTATGCCAAAAGGCAAGGATAACCGGTGGACGTTCCGGCCGTCCGAATAGGGCGCCGTGATCATCGATCTTCATGCGCAAAGTCGCGCAAATCGCGCGCATAAGCGCCGCGCTAAGCCAGGCGTAAAAGCGCTTCATCCGGAACCGGCACCCAGGATGCGCAGCCGGCCCAAAACGCGGGTGATGGCGCGGCTGGGGGTTTTGACGAGAAGTTCGCGCATGAAGACATCCCAAGTCATCGTTTGGGGTTCCTCGAGCGTCCGCAGCATGCCGAGGCCCGCGATAATCGTGAGCGTAAGCGCGCAATAAAGCAAACTGTAACAATTCCAGCGCCAAAAGCCCCAGGCCGCATGCCAGTTTTGGAGGAGATCGACCACCGGCCCCCAGGCCAGCGGCACCAGTCCGACGGTGAGATTGGCCACGACGCTGTAGAGGGCGAGAAAGTGAGGACGGCCCATGGCGGGGATGATGCCCATGACATAGCGGACATTGGCCAGATTCCACAGCGCCGCCGCCAGACCGGAGGTGAGGCTCTGCACGCAAATCACGGTTTTGCTGAGATGAATGATGCCGGCCGCGACCAGAGCCCAGCCGGTGAAGTGGCAAACGTAAAGAAGCCCGGAACAAGTCAAAACCGGTTTGTTGCCGGCACGGTCGATGAGCGGTGTAACCAAAAAAAGGCCGGCGGCGACCACAATCGTGCTGAGGCAGGCGACAAAAAGGATGTTTGCATCGCCGACACGCAGGAAAGCCTCGAAAAACCGGACCCAAAAGACGCTTGAGGTGCCCAGCGCCATGTTGATGACAAAATTATAGCGGAGATATTTAAAGAACGGGGGATGAAAAAACATATCCCGCCAGGGAATGGGATTGTCGTTGAGGACGATTTTTTCCACCGGCACGTCGGGCACGCGCCGCAGGAACAAGACGCTGGCAAACCCCGCCAGGGCGCTGATCAAAAAGATGATGCCGTAGGAATATCCGGCAAGATGGAGCCGCAGGAGCATTCCCACCACAAAGAGACAGGTGATCGAGGCGGCGGCCCCGGCGAGTTGATCGCGGGCCAGGAATTCGCCCCGGCGGGACTCGGGCACGATGTGGGTGAACCACGGCAACAGGCCGCAGACGGATATGCCGCGCAGCGTATTGAAGCCGAAGGAAAAAAAGAGCATGGCCACAATCCGCGTGGTCCGGTCGATGTGGTCCGGCAAAAAGGCGACCCCGGTCATGCCGAGAATGAAGAAGGTGCGGGACGTCCAGCCACTGAGCACAAAGCGCCGGTAACCGACCCGCTCGACAAACCGGGCGGCGGGCATCTGGAGGATGTTGAGCACCGGCGAAAGAGAGGCCGCGATGGCCAGGATCGTGGCGGTGGCGTTGAGATGCTGCAAAAAAAGGAGCATCGGCGCGCCGAGCACAACGCTCCAGGCGGTCGTGTTGAAGATCTCAAACAAATAGACGTTATGGACACCCTCGGGCATCGGTTCCACTGCGGAAGCCGGAGAGCCCGCGGGCAACGGCTTGAATGTACTCATGCCTAGAGTCTATCCGAGACTCCTGGGCTTGAGCAGCGGGAAAAGAATCACGTCACGGATCGACGCGGCGCCGGTCAAGGTCATCACGAGACGGTCGATGCCGATGCCGATGCCGCCCGCGGGGGGCATGCCGTATTCGAGCGCGGTGAGAAAATCTTCATCGAGCTTTTGTTGCTCCTCGCCCGCCTGCTCGGCGAGCCGCTGCCGCTGCACCACGGGATCGTTCAACTCGCTGTAGCCGGGCGACACTTCGTGGCCGCCGATAATCAATTCGAAAACGTCCACGACCGACGGATCGTCCTGGTTCTGTTTGGCCAGCGGCACAAGTTCTTTGGGAAGGTGGGTGACGAAAACCGGATTCCGGATTTTCGCTTCGACCAGTTTCTCGAAAACCTGGTTGGTGACTTCAAAATCTTCCAAGGCGGGCGAAATTTCGACGCCGAGCTTGGCGCAACGTTCGCGCCGTTGTTCCGCGCCGATGGAAAACCAGTCATCGCCCGCCGCGGCGCGGACGAGATCCCGGTAGGGTTTGCGCGGCCAGGGAGGCGTCAGGTCGATGGGTTCGGCGGCGGCGCTTCCGTCCTCACCGGCGGGATGACCTCCGACCTTGAGCGTGCCCATGACTTTTTGCGCGACGGTGGCGATGAGGTCTTCGACCAGTTGCGCCATGGCCTCGAAATCGGCATAGGCCCAGTAGGCTTCAAGCATGGTGAATTCGGGATTGTGCCGGCGCGAGACGCCTTCGTTGCGGAAATTGCGGTTGATTTCGAAGACTTTGGTGAAGCCGCCGACCAGCAGCCGCTTGAGGTAAAGTTCCGGCGCGATCCGCATGTAGAGGTCGATGCCCAACGCGTTGTGCTTGGTCACGAAGGGGCGCGCCGCCGCGCCGCCGGCGATGGTTTGCATCATCGGCGTTTCGACTTCGGTAAAGCCGCGCTCCTCGAAGAAGCGGCGCACTTCGCTGACGATCCGGCTGCGCAAAAGGAGGACTTTGCGCGCCTCTTCGCTGACGATCAAATCGACGTAACGCTGGCGGTAACGCTGCTCCACGTCGGCGAGGCCGTACCATTGGCTCGGGATGGGCCGCAACGATTTGGCCAGGATGCGCAGATCGGAGAGGCGCACGGTCTTCTCACCGGTCTTGGTGGTGAAAAGAGTCCCCTCGCCGCCGATGAAATCGCCGATGTCGAGGAGTTTCCAGAGGCCGAATTTTTCGCCCAGCCCTTGCACCTGTGCGTAGACCTGCAGCTTGCCGGTCTCGTCCTGGATATGGGCGAAGACGTTTTTGCCCATTTCGCGTTTGGAAATGAGCCGGCCCGCCACGCGCGCGGGGCGCTCATCGGCGTAATTTTCGATGACGTGGCGGCAGGTTTCGGCGCCGGGAAACGGGCCACCGAAGGGGTCGATGCCCATCCCGCGCCAGGTCTCCAAACGGGCCCGCCGCAAGGCTAATAATTCGCTTTCGTCTTCCATAGGGAAGGTGGAGCCTAGAGCTTCCGGCCGCTTTCGCCAAGCCATAGCTGTTTTTGGCGGTGGCCTTAATTTGAAATGGATTCATTCCTGCTTGTCCTCCATTCCAATAACCACCATCCTGTTGCCAAGCCGTACAATGTTATGGGGAAGGCATAATCTTCGCTTAATGTCGCCTTAAACTCATCCCAATAAAACCGAACATGGCTAAAAGCCGCCATTATACTCTCAAAATTTGGACGGCGCTCCTCTGGACCACTCCAGGCCATAGAGCTTGCTTCTGCTGACGTTATTTCGTTGCTAAATTTATGTGCACGCATCCCTTGCTGATAATCAAAAAGGGCTTGAACCGATGCCAAAAGCACCATTAAGCCGCATATAACTCGGTGTCGTGTCTTCATGGTGCCTTTCTTATGAGGTAGTCTTGCTCTGAGAAACAATGTAAGCACGCACGGCAGTTTCTGGCGATTCCACAATCCGTCATCCCGAGCTAGTCGATCAGTTTGGCCTCTGCTTGCCCTGCCTTCCGCTCTCTCACCGGACTTCGAGCGATTTGAATTGATCCACCGTTCCCGAAAAGAGATCCGCGTCGACAAAACCTTTGATCCCGGAAATCCGCGCCTTTTCGGTAAATTGCCAAAAGAGCCAGTGGGGCGCGCCGCTCCATTCCGGCGTCAGGAAAACGGCCCGGAACCATACGTTTCCGACGGGAAATCCTTTCAGGTAATCCCGCCGCAGGTCCGGGTCGAGGTAGAAGACGGGCTCCCGTCCATAGTTTTGCCGAAGTTCGCGCACAAAGACCGTCAGTTCCCTTTGCAAAGCCGCCGGAGCAGGCCGGATGGAGGAATTGCCCCAATACTCGAGGTCGATGGCCGGCGGCAAGGGAAGGTTTTCGGGGACAGATTGAATAAAGTTTCGCGCCTGCAAGTATCCCGGTGTCCTCAGAGAAAAGAAATGATAAGCCCCACAAGCCAGTCCCGCGCGTTGAGCTTCCCGCAAATAGATTTGAAATTTTGGATCTTTGAAACTGCCGCCTTCGGTGGCTTTCAGATAGGCGAAATCGACGCCGTCTTTCGCCACCTTGGTCCAATCGATTTCCCCCTGATGGCTGGAAACGTCGATGCCCCGAACCGGATATCGGATCGGGCTGGGGTCATTGGGAATCCAGTAGCCGGAAAAATAGGCGGCAGTGAATCCCAAAATCACGCAAAGACCAAGGCTGGCGGCAGCGATTGCTTTTTTCATTTGTCTAGCCGGAGGGATTATACTTTAATTTTGCGTTAACGTTGGAAGCTGTCTCTTTTCTCCCTTCCTCTCCTCTCGCCTTTCCCAGCTTCACGAGCCTGCCGGAACGTCCTAACCAAGTAGACGAAGATTACTTGTGAACGAGCAGAGAGACGTCATCAAGGCGCTGGTTTTAATTACTTTCGCGGGAATTCTCGCGGCGGGGCTTGCGATCGCCATCGCCCTTTATTTCATTTATTTGCCAAGAAGAAAAAATAAACCCAAGCGAAAACACCGGCGTAGAAGCAGCCAGGGGGCGACGGACGAAGATTTTGAGAACGCGGCCAGAAAGGCCTTCTTTGCCCCAACGTTACCGTCATGGTTAAGCCTCGATTTGCGCCTGGGGATTCTCCTGGCGCTGGCCGTCGTGCTCGCCTACTTGCCGGTATGGCATGCCGAATTCACCTGGGACGACGATTTTGCGATTTCGTCCAATCCGTGCATCGTTGGACCTCTGGGCTTGCCGGAAATCTGGACCACTCAATCGGCCGATATCTGTCCTCTGGTGCTCACTTCTTTCTGGATTGAATATCAACTGTGGAGATTGGCGCCGCTGCCCTATCATTTGGTGGATCTGGCGCTGCATGTGGGCTGCGCGCTTCTCCTCTGGCGGGTTTTGCGCCGTTTGGAGATTCCAGGCGCGTGGCTGGGCGCGGCGCTTTGGGCTCTTCATCCGGTGCAGGTCGAATCGGTGGCGTGGATCAGCGAAATGAAAAACACGCAATCGGGGCTGTTTTATCTGCTTTCCATTCTATCTTTTGTCAAAGGGATCCAGCTCAGCCCCACAAAAGCTCTTTTCGAAGGAAACAAACCGTACACTTTAACGGCGGTTTTCGCGGCCTTGGCGATGGCCAGCAAAACGTCCACCGTCATCTTGCCGGTGGTTCTCTGCTTGTGCGCCTGGTGGGTCAAGGGCCGGTGGCAATGGGTTGTTTTGGCCAAAGTGGCGCCGGTCATTCTCATTTCCATCATCGCTTGCGCCCTGTCGCTCTGGACGCAAGCGGGGCCGCTGACCGCAAGCAATGACCCTCTCTGGACGCGGTCGTTTTGGGAGCGGCTGGTCACCGCGGGCGACGCGGTTTGGTTTTACCTCGGCAAGCTGATTTGCCCGTATCCGCTCATCACGGTCTATCCGCGCTGGCAAATTAACGCCGGACAGTGGTTCGCCTGTCTGCCGGCGCTGGCGGCGCTGATCATTCTCCTGGTCTTTTGGTTCAAACGGGATTCATGGTCCGGTTCCCTCTTTTTTGCCTTTGCCTATTTTCTGGCGGCGCTGTTTCCCGTGCTGGGCTTTGTCAACATGAGCTTTTTTCAATATTCCTTTGTCGCCGATCATTTTCAATATCTGGCCAGCATGGGGGTGATGGCGCTGGCGGGGGCCGGTTTAACCCGGCTTTCGGATTTAATTCTCTCCCAGCATTCCCATGTGCGCTCGGCTCTCTGTGCCGGCTTATTGCTGATTCTCGGCGCGGCAAGCTGGCAACGGAGCTGGGCCTATGAAAATCAGGAATCGCTTTGGACCGATACGCTGGCCAAGAACCCCCATTATTTTTGGCTGGGCTACAACAATCTTGGCTTTGCCTACGCGCAAAAGGGCGACATGGACGATGCCATCGTTCAATTCCAAAAAGCGGTTGAGATTAACCCTTATTTTCCCGCCGCCCGCTACAATCTGGGCAAGGCGCTTACGCAAAAAGGGCGCTTGGATGAGGCCATCATCCAATTCCAAAAGACCCTTGAAGTCAATCCGACTTTTGCCGAGGCTCAAAATGATATTGGCAATATTTACCTGCAAAGAGGCCAAGTGGATGAGGCGATTGCACAGTACAAGAAGGCGTTGGCAATTAATCCCAACTACGATTTGGCCTACAACAATATCGGCAATGCTTTATTGCAAAAAGGCAAAAGGCGCGAGGCGGCGATTCAGTATCAAGAAGCCCTGGCGGTCAATCCCAGCTATGCCGAAGCTCATTACAATCTCGGGGTTGTTCTTTTGCAGGAAAAGAAACCTGACGAGGCCATCTCCCAGTTTCAAGATGCCCTGGCCGTCGAACCGAGCCTGGCGGGACCGGCCTATTACAATTTGGGAAATGCCTTTTTGCAAAAAGGTCAAGTGGATGAGGCCATCGCACAGTTTCAAAAGGCTCTGCAGCTCAACCCTAACAATGCCCAAGCCCACGATAACCTTGGCAATGTCTTTGCCCAAAAAGGAGCGCTGAATGACGCGAGGGCGCAGTATCAAGCGGCCCTGAATATTAATCCAAATTTTGCCATGGCTCATTATCATCTCGGCAACATTCTTGTCCAAAAAGAGGAAACAGATGAGGCGATTGCGCAGTTTCAGGATGCTTTACGCTTAAATCCTAATTATGCCGATGCCCAAAACGGTCTGGCTAAAATCGAGGCTGCTCGATCGGCAAAGCCAAATGAAAAGCGAGGGCCTTAAATGGGCATCTGGAGGCGGGCAGCCCCAAGTAATCCGTTAAGCGGTTTTTATTTATTTAATCTTTTCGGTCTGCGTAATTTTTCAGCAAAAATAGGAGGCTCATTTTCGTCGAATGCTTTCATTTCAAACTACTGGGGAGAGCTGTATACTTGACAGATCTTTATAATCAAGCATAATTGCGTTATCTCCTTAAAATCTTGTTGTTCCGGGGCCGCCACTCCGTTCCGGAAAAAAAGAAGAAAGAAGAGGCACTTATGTTTGTCGAACCACCCATGCTGGCCGTAAGCCAGGAAGAATTCTTGCTGAGGACGCTGCTGCAAAACAGTCCGGATGCGATCTACTTTAAAGACCGGCAAAGCCGTTTTATTCAAGTCAATCCGACGGCGGCGAGGCTTTATGGCTTGTCCTCGGCCGAAGAAGCGGTGGGCAAAAGCGACTTCGATTTTTTCACTTACGAACATGCCAGCGCGGCCTACGCCGATGAACAGGAGGTGATGCAAACGGGAAAATCGATGGTGGGCAAGGAGGAGAAGGAGACGTGGCCGGATGGAAGGATCACCTGGGCCACCACGACCAAACAACCCCTGCGGGATGCGGAAGGAAGAATCATTGGAACCTTTGGGATCTCCCGCGATATCACGGACCGCAAACGGGCGGAAATTGCGCTGCAGGACAGCATTCGCTATGCCGAACGAATTCAAAAATCGATGCTCAGCGCCCATCAAAACTTAAGGGTACCCGGGCTCGATTTCTTTTGCCTTTTCCGGCCTCGCGACATTGTTTCCGGCGATTTCTTTTGGACGGTTGAATGGCGTGGCCGGATTTTTGTCGCCGTGGTCGATTGCACGGGCCATGGCGTGCCCGGAGCGTTTATTTCCCTTATTGGCCACAGCCTGCTCAGTGAAATTGTCCTTTCCAGGGGCATTACGGAACCCAATGCCATTCTTTCCATGCTGCACGAGAATATTCGCAAGCATCTCAATCAGAGCAATGAAATCACCAGCGGGCGCGATGGCATGGATGTTTGTCTCTGTGTCTTGCATCCCCAAGAGGGGAAGATGCAATATAGCGGGGCCAAGCGGCCACTTCACTACACGAACACGCGCGGAGAACTGTTTACCTGCAAGGCCGACCGCGTGTCGATTGGCGGCCTGCAGCGGGAAGAGAGCCGGAATTTCACCACTCATACTTTTGATTTGATCGCTGGGCAGACTTTTTATCTGACCACCGATGGATACGCCGACCAACCATCCCTGGATAATCAAAAATTTGGTTCCGCGCGTCTTCGCTCTCTTTTCAAACAAATTCATGCGCTGCCTCTGGCGGAAAAACAAAAAAAGATAGAAGAGGCGCTCAATCGACACCAAACAACCCAAAAACAACGCGACGACATCACGGTGATCGGCATGGAATGGCGTCCTGCCATGGCCGGATAGGAAATTTACTGATTTTTATGCAAACATTCGAAAACGTCATTCCCGGCACATCTCTTCTCGATTACTACCAGGGGATCAATAAGAGCCAGATTATTCTCCTGTTTAAAGGCGCCATGTCGCAAAATACCCTGGTGCGCATCGGCGACCTCATCCGGTTGCCGTCCGAAGAAGTCGGGTCCGATACTTATAGCAAACGCCTATTCGCCATCATGGTGGAGATGGCGCAAAATATTCTCTTTTACTCGCAGGAAAGGGAAATTTCTCCGGCAACCGAAACCAATGTCGGGGTCGGTATCATTCTGGTGCAGCAAATGCCAAATCTTTATCAAATTATTTGCGGAAACCTGATCAACGAAGACCAAAGACAGCGGCTGCAAACCCAATGCCTCAAAATCAATGGCATGAGCCAGGAAGAACTGCGGGAATATTACAGCCAGCAACGCCGACGTATCTTGCAGGAGGGATCCAAGGGCGCCGGCCTTGGCCTGATTGATATAGCCAAAAGGTCCAAAAATCCTCTGGTATTCGATTTTCATCCCATGAATGAGGGCAACTATTTTTTCACCTTGGTCGTCAAAATCAATCGTGATCCTCAATAAACGTTTATGGACAATTTTAATCTCGCCTCCACGAACACAACCCCCAGCGTTTTCCTGGATACAACCCGCGGAATTCTAGAATTTGCCGGGGAGTCCTATCCGGAGAATGCGGTGCAATTTTATCAGGGCGTCCAGCAGAAGCTCGAAGCCTACCTTGAAGAGAGCCGGGATCCTTTGACCGTCAATTTTAAGCTCGAATACTTTAACACCAGCACGTCCAAGTGCCTGCTCGACCTGTTGGAATGCCTGGAAAGGAGCCATCAAAAAGGCAAGACCATTACCGTCAATTGGTATTACGCCGAGGAGGATGAAGACATGCATGATAGCGGAGTCGACTACAGTCTTGAGATCAAACTCCCCTTCAATCTCATCGCGTTTAAACCAAAGGCGTAAGAGGGCCTCTTCCGCCAAAAATC
>DATJMI010000064.1:0-8563 GCA_035508775.1 Methylacidiphilales bacterium | reverse complement strand
GCCGATGATAGGCAGGCATCTCATATTTGCGATGAGGTTAGAGCAATTCTACCGGAAAACAAGAGGAATTCACGCTTTAGGCGTGAAATCTCTCCGTTCCGCGGCATGCTCGCAGTCATGCCAAAGATGACCGTGATCGTTTTAGGTTCGGGCACCTCCCAGGGTGTACCCCTGATTGGGTGCCGCTGCGCGGTGTGTCTGTCGGCGGATCCGCGGGATCAACGCAGCCGCTCCTCGCTTTATGTGGCCACGCCCGAACTCCGGTTACTGGTGGACACCACACCCGACTTGCGGCAGCAGGCGTTGCGGGAGGGTCTTGATCGCATCGACGCGGTGCTTTTTACCCACGCTCATGCCGATCACATCATGGGCTTCGATGATTTGCGCCGCTTTTGCGAGATGCGGGGCGCTCCGCTGCCGATCTATGGCTCGGAGCCGACTTTGGCGCAGATTGAACGGACTTTCTTCTATGCGTTCCATCCCAGAAAAGCGGTTCTAGGCTACGTGCATGCGCTACCCCATATCGTGACCGGCCCTTTTCAACTGGGTGAGTTGGAGATTACTCCCCTGCCCGTGCCCCATGGCGCGGTCTCCACTCTCGGCTTTCTCTTTTCCCACGGCGGACGCAAGCTGCTGGCTTATCTGAGCGATTGCGCCGCGGTGCCGGGTCCGATTCGCGACACCGTGGCCGGCGCCGAAGCGCTGATCATCGACGGCCTGCGGGATGCGCCGCATCCGACCCATCTTACCGTGGCCGGCGCGGTGGAAGCGGCGCAGGCCATCGGCGCCCGGCAAACTTTTATCACGCACCTGACTCACGAAAAAAATCATGCCGACCGGGAGCGGGGCCTGCCTCCCGGAATCCGCGCAACTTACGACGGGATGAAACTCGATTTTGAGCTTAATCCGGTTTTGAGCTAAGCTGGAAGATTACGAATCACAGAGATATCATTTCGTTCCGGAAACCAGGCGCTTCCGTCCGGTTCATCGCCCTCCGCCAAGCGGAATGCATCTTTATTTTCATCGGCCTGCTGATCATGACGCCGGGCCGGAGCGATGACGTTACGAGCTACGAAACGGACACGGCGGGAATGACCAATGTTCCGTCCTGGGTGGGCCAGCCGGAGGTTCCGAGTTCATTGGCGGCGTCCACTTTTTTGCAAACTCATCCGGAACTGGCTCAGCCTTCCTCACCGCTTCCGAATGTCTCTTTGCAGGACGGAGCCGTTTCCGATAATAATCCGGAGCAGTTGGGCAGTCCCAGCAGCGAACCGACGCTGCAGCCTTTCCAATTCGCCCGTCAATCTGGCCGGCCGGAGGATCTGCCGAAGCACTTGCTCGTCGTCTACAATAAGAACGATGCCGACAGCAGGGACCTGGCCGATTATTACGCCTCGAGACGCGATATTCCCGCCGAGCGCGTCCTCGGCATCGATTGTCCGCTCACGGAGGAAATCACCCGCGCACAGTACGAGACCTCCATCCGCCAGCCCATTCTGGCTTACCTTTACCAAAACGACTTGATCGCGCGCCGCAGTGAAATGGTGCACTACGGCAACCGCATCCTGCAACTGCTGGTGGCCAACTACAACGAGATCTGGGCCATTGTCCTGATGCGGGGCGTTCCACTTAAGATCGCGCAGGACTCCGATCTCGAAGACAGCATGGAACGGGAGCCGGAACTGCAAACCAATGCCGCCGCCGTGGACAGCGAACTGGCGCTTTTGCCCGTTTTCGGCCTGCCCTATGGCGGATTTGTGCCGAATCCCTTTTTCGATGCCGATTCCACTGGAGCCATCCGGGCCGGGCCGGAGCTGGCGACAAAAATCATCCTCGTCACCCGGCTCGACGGCCCCAAACCGTCCGATGTTCGCCGGATGATCGACGAGAGCATTTGGGCCGAGCAGAACCGATTGGCGGGTCTTGCGGTGATCGACAGCCGCGGATTTACCGACGTGAAAAACGGCTACACCTCGGGAGACACGTGGCTGCGCAGCGCCCGTTCCATGCTGGCCGATGACGGCTGGTCGGTAAAATTCGACGACAAGCCCGAAACCATTCCCGCCTCCGATCCCTGCAACGGGGTCGCCTTCTATCTTGGCTGGTACGCGGAAAATGCCGGGGGACCGTGGATTACTCCGCCCGGCCGTTTCATGCCGGGCGCCATCGCCTACCATCTTCATTCCTACAGCGCAAGCACCGTGCGGAGTGAAACGCAAAATTGGGTGGGGCCGCTTATTGCCCATGGTGCCGACGCGACCATGGGAACAGTCTACGAGCCGTATCTCTCGCTTACGCCTCATCTCGATATTTTCACCAAGCGCCTGCTCATGGGCCAAACCTTCGCCGAAGCCGCCTATGCTTCGGAAAAGGGGCTATCCTGGATGGTGACGGTGGTGGGCGATCCGCTTTACCGGCCCTTTGCCCGACCGATCGAAGCTGGCATCGCCAAAACGGGCGCGCGCCATACGCCCCACGACGATTGGCTTTTCCTGCAACTCGTCCAGCGGGCGATCGCCGCCCATCGCATCGCGCCCGACAATGCCACCTTGCAACGGGATATCAATATTCCCGGCGCCGGGGCGGTCGCTTATGAGGGACTCGGCGATTTGCTGGAGAAGCTCAACGATCCCGCCTCGATCGCCGCGGCGGAAAAAGCCTACAAGAGGGCGCTCTCCCTTTATATCCAACCCGTCGACGTGATTCGGGTCGGGTTGAAACTGGCCCAGCATTATACCAACCGCGCGCAGGATGAGGAGGCCCAGGCCGAACTGAAAACCTTGCGGGAACTTTATCCGCAAGAGGCGCAACGTTTCGGAGTGGCCAGCCAGCTCCTGCCCACGGCGAGCCAACTTCCTTCAGCTTCCGGCATGCCCTCCTCCATTCCAGCGCCCCAAGTGCCGCAACCGCCGCGGCCTCCCGGCCCCCCGCAGCCGTAAAGCATCCTTGCGGAGCCTTATTTGGCCGGAATGGCGACGGAGTAGAGCGGTTTCACGGGATTGGCGAGAAGGGCGAGTATGTCCAACCGGGTTTTCCGGTAATCGGGCAGCCCGGTGTAATTCTTGTAGACGTCGATCTCACAAGGCTGGTCGTTTTTCAAGGCATATTCGCACATATAGAAAACTTCGGTTTGAGCGAGCTTGGGATCTTTGGCCTGGAGGGCCTTGGTGGCGTCGGGATCGTAATTGAGGAGAAACCAGCGTTTGCGCTGGCCGGCCGAGTCAAACAATTCGCCCATCCAGACGGTGTCGGGGTCTTGCTTGTAGTCAAAAAATTCGGTCATGACGAGTTGATCGCCTTGCCCCAGGTCCATGCGTTCGCGGACAAAGTAAGGCTGCGAAACTTTGCCCTCGATATAGAGTGTGTGAAATTCCTTGTTGAGAATGGCGACTTTAACGTCGCGCTTGAGCGCTTCGTTGATTTGGATCAGCGACTCGATGGCCGCGGGATAATCGGGCACAAGATGGTGGAGCCTCTCGAAATAATCATCGGCGCGCGTAAGATCGCCCTGCCGGAAACAAATGAAGCCGGCCTCGCGCAGAGAGCCTTTCGCGTCGGGCGCATCGGCGATAATGCCATCGAAAACGGCCAGCGCCTCGCTCAGTTTGCCTTCTTTCTCAAGTTGCCGGCCCTGGGCGAAACGGCGCTGGTATTCGGCGATCTTGGCGGGATCTGTGGTTGCGGCGGGAGTCGATTGGTCCGGCGGCAGTGCCCCGGCAAAGGCGTGTGCGGACTGAGGCGGTTGCGGCACGTCGATGACGGCGGGCCGGGGTGGAGGCGCATTGGTGACGGGACCGGACGGAGTCGACGCGGAAGGAGGAGTGGAAGCGGAGTTGGTGGCCGGAGCGGGAGCCTTGGCGGTTTGCGCATGAATGCCGTCTGTAACGGAGAGCAAAAACACCGCGACAAGCCCGGCCATTCGGATGGTTCTGTCTCCGCGGCGATCTTTCATGTTTTTCCCAAAGAATTTGAAATTATCCCGGGACCCGCCAGCGTGCCGAAAATCGATTCGGTCCGCATTCACGTTTAGTAAGCCGCCTGGGCGCCGGTGAGATTGCGCTTGCCGATCCACGGCATAAGGCCGCGCAAACGGGCGCCGGTCTTTTCAATGGGATGTTTGGCGCCTTCTTTGAGCAGCTTGTGATATTTCTTTTTGCCGGTTTTGGCTTCGCGAATCCACCCCTGGGCGAATTTGCCGTTTTGGATTTCCTTGAGCACCTTCTTCATTTCGGCGCGGACGGCCTTGTTGATGATACGCGGCCCGGAGACGACGTCCCCGTATTTCGCGGTCTCCGAAATGGAGAAGCGCATGCCGGAAATGCCGGCCTCATACATGAGATCGACGATGAGCTTCAGCTCGTGGAGACACTCGAAATAGGCCATCTCGGGCTGGTACCCGGCCTGGACGAGGGTGTCGTAACCGGCCTGCACGAGGGCGCTGGCCCCGCCGCAAAGGACGGCTTGTTCGCCGAAGAGATCGGTTTCGGTCTCTTCCTTGAAGCTGGTTTGGATCACTCCGGCGCGGGTGGCGCCGATGGCTTTGGCCCAAGCCAAGGCGACCTTCTTCGCCTGGCCGCTCGGATTTTGGGCGACGGCAATGAGCGCCGGGACGCCGCGGCCTTCCTGGTATTGGCGGCGGACGAGATGCCCCGGCCCTTTCGGCGCGACCATGATGACATCAATATTTTTAGGCGGTTTCACCGTTCCGAAGTGGATGGCGAAGCCGTGGGAGAAGAGGAGCGTTTTGCCCTTGGCCAGATTCGGCGCGATGTCCTTCTCATAAACACCGGGGATGGTGAGATCGGGCACGGCCACGAAGATGATGTCGGCGGCTTTCACCGCCTCGGCGGCCGGGAGCACCTCGAAACCGAATCTTTCCGCCGCGGCAATCGATTTGCTGCCGGGATAGAGGCCGACGATGACTTTGACGCCGCTTTCCTTGAGGTTGAGGGCGTGGGCATGACCCTGGGAACCGAAGCCAATCACGGCGGCGGTTTTATTTTGGAGGACATTCAAATCGGCATCTTGATCGGAGTAAATTTTAGCGGGCATAGAGGGGCGAGTATGGAGCAATCCGCCCGGCGTTGAACAGGTAAAAAGCGTTCGGCGCTTTGCCATTCCCAAGTGAGACAATTTTTGCCGAATCCACGCCTCTCTCCGAGTTGCCCCGGCCATGGAAGCAGGGATCACTGACCACGTTTGGAGCTTGGAAGAGGTGGTTGCTCTTTTAGATTAATAAGGCTGAAATGGTTTGGTGAACGCTGGCAAAAACTAGGGTTTACTCTTTTTACCAAAGAGTATTGGGCTGGAATTATAGGCGGAGCCGGTCTTGGAATATTGACGATTATTTCCATTCCGCCGGAACATCTAATGCCAAAGTATCTTCTAAGGCTTATTGCGTTGTTCTGTATTAGCGCTGGCTCAATTTGGGCCAGAGCTGCTCAGCAAAAAAAAATTGCAAAATGATAAAGCCGAAAAAAAAGACTGAATTTCAAACTGACCCACTACCAAATGGTCGATCTGCTTGACTAAATCTCATGGGTAAGTTGCGCGAAAAACGATGGTATATTCTGCTTTGGCTGCCGCTTTTTGCTGTGAGTAGATTTGCGCATTTTTGAGCACACTAATCGCTATCGGCGGCATAGCTTTCTATTTTGACCCTCCCAATGTCGCTCAAGGACTCTCGCCAGCATATTACGGACTTTGGTGCGTCCCACCCGCCATCCCTTTTGTTCTTGGGTGGGTTGGAGTTCTTTATTTTTATCCAAAATACGAACCCAAGTAGTGTTCGGACTCAAACCGGACTCAAACTGTACCACTACCAAGATTTATGGTTCACCTGAGCGGAGCCGGTACAATGCGGAAGTCCGTTATTCTCCCGCCGTCTGCATGGGCGCAAAGAAAGCCAAAATCGTTGGCCAGCCCGTTTACGCGCACGTCTCCACGAGCATTTGCGAGCGGAATAATCTGAACATGCGAATGGGTATGCGCCGGTTTACCCGGCTGACGAATGCCTTTTCAAAGAAGGTGGAGAACTTGGAGCACTCCGTTGCCCTCCATTTCATGAACTACAATTTTTGCCGGATTCATGGCAGCTTGCGTGTTACGCCCGCAATGGAAGCCGGAATTGCGGATCACGTTTGGAGCTTGGAAGAGGTAGTGGCCTTGTTAAATTAAGGCATGGCGAACCATTCGGACTATCACTACAGCGTAACGATCCATACGGAAGACTTGGCATTACTTCATTGTCTTCGATCACTTAGTCAATTCGCCCAAGAAACCGGGGATGTCCGAATCCCGTGGGGAGGCACAAAAAAAACCGACTGGATTAGAGCAAATCATCATGCAACTTTTCATTTCACTGCGGCATTCAAGCGAGAAAAGTTCCTAAAGGAAGCAAAGCGTCTCATATCAGGCGCAGGAGTTTGGAGTGTCACAATGGTAAGAGACGACGATCCGGCCACGCCTCAAAATTCAAACTGACCCACTACCTATTAGCCTGAAAGGTAGACAGTCCGCGTGCTCTGGATTAAACTGGCCCATCCATGGAATTCACCGCCGCTGTCCAGGAACCGCTGCCGTTGAACGCGCGCAAGCCTTCCTGGCTCCGGGCCAAGATACCGGGCGGGCCGGTCTATCAGCAGACCCACTCGATTGTCCGCGAGCACAAGCTGCACACCGTTTGCGAAAGCGCGCAGTGTCCCAATCTCGGCGAATGCTGGTCGCGCAAGACCGCCACGATCATGATTCTGGGCAACATCTGCACGCGCAGTTGCGGTTTTTGCGCCGTGCAAACCGGCCGCCCCACCGAGCTGGACCGCGACGAACCGCGCCGCGTGGCCGAGGCGATTCGCCTGATGGGCTTGCGCCACGCCGTCATCACCTCCGTCGCGCGGGACGAGCTGCTCGACGGCGGCGCGGCCATCTGGGCCGCCACGATTCGCGCCGTCCGCAAGGAAAATCCCGGCACGGCGATTGAAGTTCTCATTCCCGATTTTAAGGGGCGCTGGCAGGATCTCGACACCGTTCTGGAAGCCAAACCCGATATTCTTAACCACAATGTCGAGACCGTGCGGCGTCTCCAGAAAAAAGTCCGGCCCCAGGCCCGGTATGAGCGTTCGCTGGAACTTCTTCGCCGCGCCAAAAAGGGGGGCTTCGTCACCAAGTCGGGCCTCATGCTCGGCATTGGCGAAACCGATTCCGAAATCGATTCCACGCTGCGCGACATGGCCGCGGACCGCCTCGATATCCTGACTCTCGGCCAATATCTCCGTCCTTCGGCGCAACATCTGCCGCTTTACCGCTGGGTCTCGCCGGAAGATTTCGCCCGCTGGAAAGGATTTGCCCTCGGTCTCGGTTGCCGCGTGGTCGAATCGGGCCCGCTCGTCCGCAGTTCGTACCATGCCGACGAGCAATCCGGCTCGCTGCTTCCCCCGGCGCCCCCAGCGGCTAAACTATGATGCTGCGACGCATCCTGCTCGTTTCCCTGGCATTACCGCCTCTTCTTCTTCCGCGTCTCCGGGCCGAAGCGCCGCTTCACACGCAGGTTCTCGTCTTCGTTCCCGCTTACGAAAGCTCGCTCCTTTACGATCCGGACCTGGCCGATAAAGGCGACGGTGCCCGCTGTGTCTGGGGAAGTATCGATGCCATCCGCCGGGCCGATCTCTATCTTGCCCTGCGCATGCCCAATCCGCTCCTCGCCAAGCCGATGATCACGGCCGGGCCGATCGATGTCTATGGCAAGTTCGTGGCGGGCATCACCGAAAATAAGGAAGGGGGCTTCCATGCGTATACCGCCGGCGCCGATTTTTTCATCTTCGCCTACGATTGGCGCCAGGAAATCGCCACTTTCACCGCGCCCCGGCTGGCCCAGGCGCTGGACAATTACGCCCAGATTCACGAAGCCAAGACCGGCATTTCCGCCGCCGATACCCATTTCATTTTTGTCTGCCACAGCATGGGAGGACTCGTTGCGCGCACGCTTCTGAGTGAAAGGCCGGACCTGGCCGATCGCATCGACGCGCTCTATCTTGTCGGCACGCCCAGTCTCGGTTCGGTCAAAGCCATCAACACTCTGGTGACCGGCCCGGGCGGCATCAAAGAAAACGCCGTCGGTTTTCCCGAAACTTTGCTCAATCTTCTTCCCAACGACGTTGACGCGGCCACGACCAAACTTGTCGCCGTGACCTACCCCAGTCTCTATGAACTCCTTCCCTTTGACGATCCCCGCTGGGAAATCGATGAAGCCACCGGCAGCCGCCACCGCGTCAGCGCCGCCGATGTCCTCAGCGTCGACCCATGGAGAAATTATTGGCCCAGCGCCGAACTCGAACAGCGGGTTTTTCTCAACGACTGGCTGCGCCGCCGCGAGACCGAGGGGCGCAAGCAGGTCAACGAAGCCGACTGGGAATTTTGCCAGGATCCCGATTTGCATCAGCTCCAGAACATCCTCGCCCAGGTGCGCGAATGGCGGCTGCGGATGGGCACGCTCCATTACACCGACATCCTGCTTACCCGTCCGGGTGAGCCGTCCCGCCTCAAACTCGTTATCGGCACCGGCCTC
>DATJMI010000063.1:0-7011 GCA_035508775.1 Methylacidiphilales bacterium | reverse complement strand
CCCATGTGCCCGGCCAAAAGAATTGCGTCGGGATGGAGAGGCGCCACGTCACGAAGGATGGAACGGAGCGATTCGGCCGGATCGAGCGCTTCGAAACCGGTCAGCTTTTCGGGCGGAAGCCACGACGTCAACGCGGGAGTCGTCATCCCGATGATAGCAAGGCGGAACCCGGCGACTTCCTTGATCAGCCACGGTTTCAGCCTGGAAAACGGATCGTTTGCGTGGTCAATGGAACCGGAGGGACGCCCCTCCGCCAGCGCGTTGCCGGAAAGAACGGGCATGGCAGAGAGGTTCAGCGCCTCGGCGAAGGGATCGATGCCCCAATCGAATTCGTGATTGCCGACGACCCAGGCGTCGTAGCGAAGCGCATTGAGACAGCGGACGATGATCGCGCCGCGCGTGCTCAGCCCGATCTCCGTGCCCTGGTAAATGTCCCCGATGTCGAGGACAAGAGAGTTGGGATTGGCTTCGCGCCAGCGGCGAATCTGCGTGGCGCAGCGGGCCAGTCCTCCAAGATTGGGATGGTCCTGGTAATCGACGGTGGGCAGGATGTGACCATGGAGGTCGGTCGTGTGGAGAACCGAAATAGTGACAGCGCCGGTCTCCTGCGCAAAAAGGGGCCCGGGCAGCGCCGCCAGCAAAGCGCCGCCGCCCAGCGAGCGCAAAAACCGGCGCCGGGTGAACGCGGGCACGTGAATGTTCACCGGGCGAGGATAGACTTTCGTCGCGCGGCCCTCAAGCCGCGGCTTTGACTTTGGCGCGGAAGAATCTATTGAGAAAACATGTCCAATGGTCCCGGCCCCGGCTCCGCCGGCAACGTCATCGCGAACGTTAAGGGGATGAGCGATCTCGAGATTTGTTTTTTGCCGGCGCAATGGCTCGTGCTCGAAAAGGAGAAACGGGCGGGCGCGGTTTGCGTGGTGATCGACGTGATTCGCGCCACCTCGACCATCGTGGCGGCGCTGGCAAGAGGCGCGCGGGAAATACGGCCCGTGGCCGGTTTGGCCGAGGCGCTGGCTCTGAAGGAGAGCAATCCCAAAGCGCTGCTGGCGGGGGAACGCGGCGGATGTCCACCACCGGGCTTCGATCTCGGCAACTCGCCCCGCGAAATGACGGCGGAAAAGGTGAAGGGCCGGGAGATGATTTTAACCACGACGAACGGAACGCGGGCGCTCGCAGCGACTGCGGGCGCGCGCGCCGTGGTAACGGCAAGCCTGCTGAACCTCGAGGCGGCGGCGGCCAAGCTGCGTGAGTTGGGCCCACCGTGGCTGGTGCTTTGCGCCGGGCACGAGGGCGGATTCGGCGTCGACGACGCCATTGTGGCCGGAGCGATGGCCCAGATACTGGGCCGGGATCATGCTTTCGTCTCTCTCTACCAATCGGTGCGCGGTGATCTGGCCGAATCGTTGCTCGGGAGCCTTGCCGGACAGGAACTCGTCAAAGTGGGTATGGGAGACGACGTACCTTTCTGCGCGGAGCTGAATCAATTCGCTTTGGTTCCGATGCTCGGCGATGATGGGGTGTTGCGGGTGTGAAGAGGTTGCCGCGGACCATTGGAGGCCATGAGCCTGCGAGTAAATTCCTTTACGCCGGTCCGAAAATTGTTAGAGTTTTTCTTCACGCGCAAAGCGTCTGGCCAGTTTCCGCCGGTTTTCTCTTACGGGCCCTTAGCTCAGCGGATTAGAGCGTCTGACTACGGATCAGAAGGCCATAGGTTCGAATCCTATAGGGCCCATTTGTCTTGGAAGTGGCGGCTTCGGGATCGGTTAAAATTTCCCGGTCTTGGCTAACCGGGCGGGAGGCTCTACCTTTTCCCTCGCCATGATCCGCCTCGCCGATTACGTCGCTCAAACTCTGGTCCAAAAAGGTTGCAACCAGGCTTTCCTAATTACGGGAGGGATGGCCATGCATCTGAACGATGCCTTTGTCCTGTGCCGGGGACTTTCCTATGTTTGCTGCCATCACGAGCAAGCCTGCGCCATGGCCGCCGAGGGTTACGCGCGCATCACCGGAAAGCCGGCGGTTCTCCATGTGACCGGCGGCCCCGGCGGCGTGAATACGCTGAATGGCGTGTTTGGCGCGCATACCGATTCGATTCCGATGCTCATCATTTCGGGCCAGGCCAAGCGGGAGACTTGCCTCTCGTCCTACGATGTGCCGGGCTTGCGCCAGCTCGGCGACCAGGAAGTCGAAATCATTCCCATGGTCAAGGGAATCACCAAATACGCGGTTTACATCCGCGAGCCGGAAAGCATCCGGTATCATCTCGATCGGGCCATCCATCTGGCCACGTCCGGACGGCCCGGCCCCTGCTGGCTCGATATCCCGATCGACGTCCAGTCGGCGAAAATCGATCCGGAGGCGCTCCGTCCCTATGACCCGGCGGAGGATGCCGTCGCCATCGACCGCGCCGCGCTTGCCCGCGTTTGCGGCGATGTTCTCGACCGGATCGAAAAAGCGGCGCGGCCCGTCATTCTGGCCGGGAGCGGGATTCATCTCGCCCACGCGCTCGATCTTTTTGAGCGGGTTGCCGCGCGGCTGGGTATTCCGGTGACCGAAGCGTGGACGGCGCCTGACGTTATCCCGACCGATCACCCGCTTTATTGCGGACGCCCCGGCACGGTCGGCGACCGTCCGGGCAATTTCACCGTCCAGAATTCCGATCTCGTTCTTGTGCTCGGTTCGCGCCTCAACATCCGCCAGGTCAGCTACAATTGGCAGAACTTCGCCCGCGCCGCGTATAAGATCCAGGTCGATATTGACCCCGCCGAGTTGGCCAAGCCGACAGTGAAACCCGATCTCGGCATTCAAGCCGATTTGAAGGACTTCCTCGAAGAACTCGAACGCCAGGCCGTCGCGCGGAACTTCGACGCAAGAAAGGCCGCCTCGTGGCTCGCTTGGTGCCGCGAGAGGGTCGCCCGTTATCCCTCCGTTTTGCCCCGGCAGAAGGAAGGCCCGGCCATCAACCCGTATCACTTTATCGACCAGGTCATCCGCCGGCTCGGCGACGGGGACATCGTCGTATGTGGCGATGGCACCGCCAGCGTCGTTCCGTTCCAGGTCGGCTTCATCAAGCGCGGGATGCGGATGTTCGCCAACTCGGGCAGCGCTTCGATGGGCTACGACATTCCCGCTTCCATCGGCGCGGCCATCGCGGGCGGAGGGCGCCGGGTGGTTTGCTTCGCCGGGGACGGCAGCGGTCACTTCAACATCCAGGAACTCGAAACCATCCGATTCCACCGGCTGCCCATCAAGATTTTCATCCTCAACAACGACGGCTATCTCTCCATGCGCCTCACCCAGGGCGGATTCTTCAAGGGCAACTTCATCGGCGAGGGCCGCCGCAGCGGCGTCTCCTTTCCCGACTACGCAAAAGTCGCCACCGCCTACGGCCTGCCCGCCATCCGGATTGAGGAAGCCGATTTCGGCCCGAGGCTCGACAAATTCCTTTCGCTGGAAGGCCCGGCGCTGTGCGAAGTGGTGCTCGATCCGAAGCAGGAATTTGAGCCGAAGCTCACCTCGCGCCAGTTGCCCAATGGACAGATGGTGACTTCCTCGCTCGAAGACATGGCGCCGTTTCTCTCGCGGGAGGAACTGGCGGAAAACATGCTGATTCCGCCACTTTAAGGCGGCTCAAAGCGAAACCGACTTTTTCTCCCAATCCGTCTTGATCGCTTCCGCCAGTTCCCACGCGCTGGAAACCGAGATGCCCAAGGGGCGGACCAGGCCGTCGCGCAAACCGTAGACCCAACCGTGAACGGCGAGAGATTGGCCCCGCTGCCAGGCATTCTGAACGATTGTGGTTTGAGCAGCGTTGATCACCTGCCGGATGACATTGAGTTCGCACAGGCGGTCGATGCGCGCCGACTCGTCGGCGATGCAGGAGAGATGAGCGGCATATTTTTCCTTCACGTCTTGGACATGGTGAAGCCAGTTGTCGATGAGACCGAATTTTTGCTCTTCGACCACGGCACGGACGCCGCCGCAGCCGTAATGGCCAACGATGAGGATATGGCCTACCCTGAGCACATCGACGGCATACTGCATGACGGAGAGGCAATTGAGGTCACTGTGAACGACGATGTTGGCGACATTGCGGTGAACAAAAATTTCGCCGGGAAGCAGGCCGCAGATTTCATTGGCCGGGACACGGCTGTCGGAGCAGCCGATCCAAAGATAGTCGGGAGCCTGCTGGCGCGAGAGAGCGGGAAAAAAATCGGGATTGCGCCGCCGGATGTTTTCCGACCATTCGCGGTTGTTCTTGATGAGAGGATCGAGCGGATGCACCGTGCGCCAGAGTGCCCTCCCCGGCAAAAAAGATAAATTAAAATCATGACGCGGTGACTGATCCCGCCGCCCAAACAAAATCTACTTCTATGAAGAGTGGAAAGGGTTCATCCTTGCCGCGCAGGCCCCATGGCGAAACGATTTACCAGAAAGAAGGCGGTTCAGGTTGAGGTTTCGACGACGCCGGACGGAAACGTTGTGTCTGTTTCTCCGCCGTTCCGGTCGAATCGCGATTGGTTTTGGGGACTCGCCCTCATTCTGGCCGTCATTCTGACCTATACGCCGTTGTGGCAGGCGGGATACATCTGGGACGATGATGCAACTGTAACAGCCAATCCATGCATCATCGGGCCTCTTGGTTTAAAGGAGATTTGGACAACCAAAGCGGGGCAATTTTTTCCGTTGGTGCTCACTACATTTTGGATGGAACACGCCCTGTGGGGGCTAGTTCCGTTGCCCTATCATTTGGTGAATGTCT
Source organism: Methylacidiphilales bacterium (assembly GCA_035508775.1). Lineage (GTDB taxonomy): Bacteria > Verrucomicrobiota > Verrucomicrobiia > Methylacidiphilales > UBA1321 > JABDGH01. The sequence goes on along the minus strand of DATJMI010000063.1, from coordinate 2,246 downwards.
TACTGCATGCCGCCTGCGCGGTAGTGCTCTGGCGGGTTTTGCGGAGTTTGCAAATACTTGGAGCTTGGTTCGGTGCCGCGCTTTGGGCGCTCCACCCGCTTCAGGTCGAATCGGTGGCCTGGATCAGTGAAATGAAGAACACCCAGTCGGGTCTGTTCTATCTCCTGGCCATCCTGTTTTTCATTAAATATCTGCAGGCCAAAGAATCCGGCGACCGGACCGGATATCACTGGAATTATGCGCTGACGTTGCTTTTCGCGGCGCTGGCCATGATGAGCAAAACATCGACCGTTATTCTCCCCGTGGTGCTGGGCTTATGCGCCTGGTGGCTCGAAGGCCGGTGGCAGTGGCGCCATCTGGCAAAATTGGCGCCCATTTTTTTAATGGCAGTCATCGCCGCAGTCTTAAGCCTGTGGTCTTACCGTTCGGCCACGTCCGTTTTTGCCGAAACACAAGCAGTACGAACCTGGCCGCAACGGATCGCGACGGCGGGCGATGTGATTTGGTTTTATTTGGATAAGTTGCTTTGGCCGCATCCGCTGATGGCCATCTATCCGCGCTGGCAGATCGATGCCGGGCAATGGATTTCCTACCTGCCGCTGTTGGTGGCAATCGCCGGTTTGTTTGTTCTGTGGCTGAAGCGGAAATCGTGGTGGGGCCGCCCCTGTTTTTTCGCGGCGGCTTATTTTCTCGTGGGCCTGTTTTTGTTTCTCACGTTGATTGAGCAAAGTTATTGGGAATATTCTTTTGTCGAGGATCATTTGCAGTATCTGGCCGCCATGGGTCCGCTCGCCTTGGCCGGAGCCGGTTTGGCCCGGATTTCAGACCGGGTCATTCCCGGAAAATGGTGGATGCGGTCAGCTCCCGGCGCGGTCTTGTTGCTAATTTTCGGGATCTGGAGTTGGCAGCGAGTGTCGGTTTATCAAAACGAAGAGACGCTCTGGACGGACACATTAGCCAAAAATCGAAATTGCGGAACCGCCTATGATAACCTCGGTTTTGCCCTTTATCAAAAGGGACAGATAAACGAGGCTATCTCTCAGTATCAAAAGGCCCTGGAACTCAATCCCCGGGATGATCTGGCGTATAACGATCTTGCCCAGGCTTTCCTGCGGGAGGGGCAAATGGACCAAGCGATTATCCAATTACAACGAGCTCTGGCGGTGAATCCAAACTCCGGCGTTACCTACGTGAACCTCGGCGATGCGCTTGCCCAAAAAGGGGAAGAGGATCAGGCGATGACCCAATATCGAAGGGCCTTGGAAATCAATCCTCATCTTGCCGAAGCCCACGACAATCTCGGCGCCGGCCTGTTGCAAAAAGGAGAGGTGGATGAGGCGATGGCCCATTTTCAGCAGACTCTTGCCCTCGAACCCGGCAATGCAAAAGCGCACAATAATCTCGGCTGGGCATTTTTACAAAAAGGAGACATCGGCCAAGCCATTGTCCAATACCGGGATGCGCTGGCCATCAATCCTCATTACGCCAAAGCTCATAGTAATCTCGGGTGGGCTTTGTTACGCCAGGGGCGGATCGATCAGGCGATAGATGAATGCCAAAAAGCCTTGGCCACCGATCCCGATCTTGTTCCGGCCTACAATAATCTTGGGAATGCCTTTTTACAAAAAGGGCGGGTGGATCAGGCGATCTATTGTTTTCAGCAAGCTCTGCGCTTGAAACCAGACTATGCCGACGCGCAATACAATCTGGCCAAGGCGCAAACCATGATCGGACAAAAAACGGGCCCGAAATAAACCATGGTTCGCGAGCAAGTGCCCGGCGAATGCAAAATCTGTTTCAATGCGTACAGAAAGGATTCATTCTAGAATCTAGATCTCCATGGCGAAGCGATTCCAGTACAAGAAGGCGGCAATCCGTGATTTTTCCGCCAAGATAAATCGTCGAACTGGCTTGGCTGAATTTCGCCTGCCTCATCCGAATCGCGACTGGCTTGGGGGGATGGCCTTGATTCTGGCCATCGTTTTGACTTACACGCCGGTCTGGTGGGCGGGGTTCATCTGGGATGACGCGGCGCATGTGACGCCCGTGGGAATGCGCTCCATGGAAGGTTTGAGGCGCATTTGGTTCTATCCGGGCGCGACCCAGCAATATTATCCACTCATTCACAGTATCTTTTGGGTGGAACACCGGCTTTGGGGCGATGCGCCGCTGGCTTATCACCTGGTTAATATCGTTCTGTTTTCCTGTTCGGCGTTGCTCCTGCTCAAAATTCTCCGGCGTTTGGA
>DATJMI010000062.1:0-12993 GCA_035508775.1 Methylacidiphilales bacterium | reverse complement strand
ATTCCTCGGTCGATTCCAAGGGTCTTTCCTGGGTGGAAACAGAACGCGGATTGCGTGAATTGGGAATGAGGTTTATGCACTCGCGCCGTCCGCTTTCCAAGCCGGTTGAACGGGTGATTGGCCAGCTTCAAGACCTTCTCGATGGCGAGCCAGGCGACGCTGGCCGGAACGAAATGAAGGATGGCTTTGAACGCCTTCAAGATCGCAAGCGCCAGGCGGAACGGGGAGAGGTTGCCGCATCGGACTATTTTTATAGTTACGACCAATGGACGGAACGGCTCACGCAATTTTGCGAAGAGTATAACAATGCCCGGAACGATGGAAAAATGACGCGCGGCCTGACTCCTTTTCAGGCCTGGGGACACTTCCAGACGGATCCGCTGGTAAAACTTCCTCCAGAGGCGCGGTATCTTCTTTCTCATCACAAGCGCCCCACCACTGTAGGGCGCAATGGAATTACACTCCGATTTGGAAAGCGGAATTTTACTTATCGAAATGCCAAAACCGGCGAACTGCGAGGCCGACAAGTGCTCGCCTGGTTCAACCCCGAACTGCCCGAATTGCTGGCGGTCACGGACATGAATCGTGAGAACTGTTTTACAGTGGAACGGAGCGAGGATGTTCCCGCCACGGACGCGCCAGAGGATATGTTACAGCGGGAAATGGAGCGCATGGCCGCGCACAATGGCTATGCCCGCCAGCGTTACCGCACCTTGGCGCGCTTGGCGAATTTGAATCCCAGGCCGACAATCATGGACCGCCCAACGGCTGAACTGGGCCGCGCCATTGAAAGCCAAGCAAAGGAAGTCCGGGCAAAGCGCCATGAGCGCCGGAATCTTGAGAGTGTGGGCCGTGCCGTTCTGGTTGACGCGGGAATTACTCCCCGCTCGATGAATGGCTTAAGGCCGGAGCAGATCGAAGCCGCAAAACGGCTAAAGCAGGCTCGGCAGGAATTTAAACAGAAGCATCTTCATGAGTAACACACGCCATGCCGCGCCAGGCTCGGAATTCCGCCAGGAACGATTTGCCTCAAGCCCTGAATTAGAGACGGGATTGAATGCGTTGCTCGTGAAAAAGCGATGCGCAACTCTCCGCGATCCGCGCGATATAGAGTTGATTTGGTTCATCCAATATCAGTCTTGGCAACCGGGAGGACTCGACAAATTCGTAGCTGCCGTTCTGGAAGCTTTTCCCGGACGGTTTGAGGTATCCAAAATCTCTGAGGTTGATCCTATGACAGCTTGGTTAAGCGCGGGGAGACGCACCGGCAACCCTGAGATTATGTGGCGTAGCTGTTTTATAACCGAGACATCCAAAAACTTGATCGCTTTCTGCCTCGATCCCGCTTTTCCCGTCGAACAATTGGGCACTATCGGCGACGTGTGTGTCTTTCACGATCTCCATGGCGCTTTGCTCAAATATATAGATCAATGGGAAAAGAAACAGCTGACGGATTTGGTTGTTACGAAGGTTGGCTCTGTGGTTGGTGAGTCGCTGGACTACGCCGAGGAACAACGGGCCTTGGCGCTTATTGAGGGAAATCCACGCATGGGCAAGACCTACATGGCAAAGAGATGGTGCGAAGCCCGGCCCGGCAAGCGCCGATTCGTTTCATTGACAGAGGCGACCTCCGATAAAGAATTTTTCCGGGAAATCGCGCTCGGCGTGGGATCAGGTTCAAGCTACAGCTACAAGGCAACCGAACTACGCGAGCGTGTAAATGACGTGCTTCAGGCCGGTTATTTGACCCTTGTTATCGACGAGGCGCATTACCTGTTTCCACAGCGGAATTTCCGCGAGGCGCTGCCCAGGCGCGTGAACTGGGTGATAACGGCTTTGAACAATTATAACGTTCCGGTGGCCTTGATTGCCACCCCTCAATTTACGAAATCGCAGTTGCAAATTGAAAAAAGTACACACTGGACATCGGCTCAATTCATAGGCCGAATCGGTTATTGTGCCAAGCTGCCGGAACATCTCGAAGAGAAAGATTTGATGGCAGTTGCTCGATTCCATTTGCCGGAAACCAAGGAACACTCAATCCGCGTTTTGGTTGATTACGCCGTGGCCTCGCAGAAGCATTTGGCTGCCATTGAGCAGGCCGTGAAAGCGGCACGACGCCAAGCCCGGCTGAAAGGCCGCGACACTATTTCGCACGCCGATGTAATGGTTGCTCTTGAGGTGACACTGGCACCGTCCGATGCCGCGTTGAATGCCGTTTTGAATCCGGCTCCGGCCATTAACCCGAGTGCCAAAAAACGTGGCAATAAAGTCTCGGTGACACCCTTCAGCGAGCCATCACAACCAATTTCCAGCCCGATTCCTAACCGGAATTTAGGCGCAACTTCGGACCGCGCGAAGCAGTCCTGTAAAAGCCTTTTCCCAGTCGATCTTTGACAATCGCGCTTTCCATCGCGCACCTCGTCAATTTCGGCTAAAAACTGGCACAGCCGGGAACCGTCTTTAATTTTTGGAAGTTTTTACCTTCAAAATGCTGCAAATTATCGGCAAAACTACACGCCAAAGATTATTTGCTCATCATCATGCGCGCTTTTTTGCTTCCGGCCTTCGCGGGTTTTCTTTTTCTTCCGGCTGCCTGGACGCTGGGGCAAAAAGAGAGAAATCCGGCCATTATCCCCGCGCCAAGATTGGACTGCTTAGGCTATTTCCAAAAAAATATTAACGACGCCAACCGGCAGTCCAAAATTGACCTGATTTTTGATGGTGATTCGATCACCAATTTATGGACCACCACCGGGGCCAAAATCTGGAACAATCGCTACGCTAAATTGAACGCCTTCGACTTCGGCATTTCAGGTGACCAAACGCAGAATCTTCTCTGGCGGCTGCGGAACGGCCAGGTCAATGGCCTCCATCCCAAACTGGTCGTCCTGCTTATCGGCACCAATAATATTTCCAATACACCGGACCAGATCGCCGAAGGCATTAAGGCTATTCTCACCGAATACCGGACACGCTGTCCCCAGGCGACTATTCTCCTGCAGGGAATTTTTCCCCGGGGCCACCAGCCAATCGACCCCTTCCGCGCGAAAATCCAAACGACTAATCGGATCATCGCCTCTTTTGCCGATGGGAATAAGATCATCTATGCCGATTTTGGCGACAAATTTTTACAACCCGATGGCGTTTTGAGCGGGGAAATCATGGGCGATTATCTCCACCCGACCGAGAAAGGTTATCAAATCTGGGCCAACGCGATTCAACCCACGATTGACCGTTTTTTCCCGCCAAAAATGGGGCCGGTCCCATCGATGAATCAGAAATAGTTCCAATCGGTAAAGTCGCGAAGGCGCGTTTTATTTTGATCCAATTCCGATTTGTGCCAGAATCAAGCCCCGCTTTTCCCATTTTTATTTCGTCCCATGTCACGCAAGAAAAAATCACGTTCTATCGCCGTTGCCCCTCGTGGGGCGCCGGCCGCCACGCGTATAACTAGTGCTCCGCTCCCGGCTCTTGCTCCGGTCCTGTTTGTTATTATCAGCGCCACCATTTTGGCTTACAGCAACTGTTTCATCGGGCCATTTCTCTTCGATGATGACCAAGCCATCATCCAAAACACCACTCTTCATCTTTGGCCGCCGTGGATTCCCTTTTTTCCTCCCAGCGAGCTCACCGTGGGTGGGCGGCCTTTGCTGAACCTGACCTTCGCCATCAATTACGCCATAAGCGGCATGCAAACCTGGAGCTACCATGCCTTTAATTTATTGGTTCATATCCTGGCCGGGTTAACTCTCTTTGGCGTTTTGCGCCGCACTTTTTTACAGCCGGTCCTGCGCGAACGGTTCGGCTCCGACGCCATCCCTCTCGCCGCCGCCATTACTCTGCTTTGGCTCCTCAATCCACTCCAGACGGAATGTGTGACCTACATTTCCCAACGCGCCGAGGCTTTGATGGGGCTTTGTTATCTTTTCACCATCTATTGTTTCATTCGATCGACCGAGCCGGAGACACCCAATCCCGGCTTCTGGGCTTTTCTCGCCGTTGTCACCTGCGTCCTTAGCCCATTCTTCAAGGAAATCACCATTACCGCTCCCATCATGGTTCTTTTCTACGACCGCACTTTTGTTGCCGGAACTTTCCTCCGCGCTATCTCCCGCCGATGGCCTCTTTACCTCGGACTCTCTTTAACCTGGCTCACCATCGCTTACAGTGTAAGCGACATTGGCGGCCACGATACTCCCCGCGGTCATGTCCAGGGCCGCGTGGTCGGCTACCATTACGGCGTCACCGCCTGGCAATATCTCCTTACCGAATGTCCGGCTCTGATGCATTACATCAGAATGATGATTTGGCCTCATCCGCTGGTCATCGATTACGGCCTGCATATCTTCGACAATCCCTTTGACCCGCACGTTTTTCGCTGGGGGATTATGGTGGTGCTTCTCCTCATTGCGACCGCGGTGGCTCTGGTCCGCTGGCCGCTCATCGGCTTCATCGGCGCTTGGTTTTTTATTATTCTCGCCCCCACCTCCAGTATTTTTCCCATCGTGGTCTCGCCCATCGGCGAACACCGGCTCTATCTCCCGCTGCTTTCCTTTTTGGTTCCGCTCGCGCTGGTATTGCGTCATTTCTTTGGCGCCCGCTTCTGGTATCCGGTCATCGCTTTGGCCCTCATCTATGGCAGCCTCACCTTCATTCGCAACTGGGATTATTCAAGCGCGGTGAGCTTCTGGAAACTCGCCGTCAGCCAGCAACCCAAAAATGCCCGGGCCCACAACAATTACGGAGTCACACTCCTCGTCGCGGCGGAATCGGATGACGCCCGCGGAGATAAAGAAGAAGCGACGAGAAAAGCCATCGCGGCTTCCCAGCAATTTCGCGAAGCCACCCGCATCCAACCCCTTTACGCCGACGCTCATTACAATTGGGGCAACGCCGCCACCAAACTTGGGAATTATCCCGAAGCCATCACCCATTTTCAGACGGCTCTCGAGCAAAAACCGGTCCTCTCCAGCGCCCAAAACAACTGGGGCAACGTCCTCGACGCCATGGGAAAAGACGCCGAAGCGGTCCAGCATTACCAGATGGCCCTTCAGATCGACCCGAACAACGCGCAGTTCCATTACAATCTCGGCCACGCTTATCTCATGATGCAAAATCTTTCGGATGCGATCGAACAATTTAATGAAGCGCTCCAGCTTAACCCGAATTTCCCCGACGTTTACAACACCCTGGGCATCGCCTATGTCAAGCTGGGAGCGACTGATCAAGCCATCCAGGAATTTCAACAAGCTCTGCGCCTGAATCCAAATCTGAACGCTGCCCGGGAAAACCTGGAAAGGCTCCAGGCCCCGGGAGCTCAGGAGACGCCTCAGCCCCAAGGATCATCGATGCCGCCGGGAACGCCGCAACCCCAAGGGACCCCCGCGCCGCAGGGCGGACCCGCGCCTCAGCAATAAAAGACCTAACTCATTCCGGACGGCTGTCGCCGGGACTGACAATCGGCTGATGGCGATAGAGGAGATAGAGATTGCGTCCATAAAGGAACGGAAGAAAACAGACTCCAAAAATGGCGGGAGCTCTATCGAGATGGAGAAAATAGATGAGATTCATCAAGCTGCCCCAAAAACTCAAATGCCAGAAAATGGCGGGAACGACGACTTTTTTAGCCATCTCGGAGGAAAGCCATTGGAGAACAAAACGTCCACTGAAAGTAAAGTTGGCCAGAAAACCAAAGAAGGTCCACCAGCCCGATTGCAAGTAGAGCCAGGGAATGTAGGGATTGAGATAGGGGGCGAGAAACCCTTCGGTAATCGGATGCATGAAGATAACTATGGCGGAGCGGTGACTTTGAGAAGAATTTCTTCCATTTCATTTCGGCAATGGACAACGAGGGGCTCTTCGGCAACATCACATCTAGCGCGCCAAAAAAAGTTTTGTTAGGGTGGGCATTCCGTGAACACGACACCTCCCATTCTTCGCGTCGGTCTGGCCGGGCTCGGGACGGTTGGCTCCAGTGTGTGGCGGCGGCTCGTCTCGCAGAAGGATTTGCTCCGTCAGAGGACGGGAACGGAAATCCGCGTGGACCAAGTGGCCGCGCGGCGGCTGGAACGTGCCCGGGAATGCGCCGTGCCGGAAGAAATCGTCACGCCCGACTGGCGCAAGCTGGCCGCCAATCCGGAACTCGATGTGATGGTGGAGTTGATCGGCGGCGCCACGGAGGCCTTCGAGTTGATCCGTACCGCGCTGCAAAACGGCAAACACGTCGTCACGGCCAATAAAGCGCTGCTGGCCGAACGGGGCGGCGAACTTTTCCAACTCGCCATCAAACACCAGCGGCATCTGCTCTTTGAAGCGAGCGTCGCCGGGGGCATCCCGATCATTCGCGCCCTGCGCGAGGGCTTGGTGGCCAATCGGATCATTTCCATCCACGGCATCATCAACGGCACATGCAATTATATCCTGACCCGGATGAACGAAGCCGGGCTGGAGTTCAAAGACGCGCTGGCCGAAGCGAAGCGGGAAGGTTACGCCGAAGCCGACGACAGCCTTGACGTCGACGGCCATGATACCGCCCATAAAGCCGCCGTCCTCGCGGCGCTCGCTTACGGATTTTGGACGCCGCCGGACCGGCTTTATACCGAAGGACTGCGCGCGGTGGAGAAACAGGACATCGTTTACGCCCGGAAACTCGGTTATGCGCTCAAGTTGCTGGCCATTATCCGAATGGACCCGGACGGTGCGGCGGAAGTGCGGGTGCACCCGGCGCTCATTCCGCTGTCACACGTCCTGGCGTCGGTCAGCGGCGTATTTAACGCCGTCCTGGTGCGGGGCGACGTGGTGGGTGACACGCTCTACTATGGGCGCGGCGCGGGCGGCGATCCGACGGCCAGCGCGGTGCTCAGCGATTTGGCCCAAATCGCGAGCCATTTTCCGCAGGAGCAAAAGGCGCGCAACGTCGGGCACGAGGCGCTCCACTCCCGGCTCAAGACCATGGACGAAATCGTCTCGCGCTACTATTTGCGTTTGATGGTGGAGGACAGGCCGGGCGTTTTGGCCGATGTGGCCCGGGTCCTGGCCTCGCGGCAAATTGGAATTTCTTCGGTCATTCAACCCGAAGCGCACGCCGGCGAAACCACGCCTCTGGTGGTGATGCTGCACGACGCGCCCGAGGCGCAATTCCGCGCCGCAGTCGCCGAAATCGCCAAGATTCCGACGGTGAAGGCGCCTCCCGTAAGCTTGCGCGTGGAGGATTTTATCTGATCGTTTCGGGACTTAGCTCGCGGCATTTCGCCGGCTGAATCCGAAAAGAATTCCCAAACTAAAAGCCACGGCCATGCTGGCCAAAGGACGAGCGGAAATGTAAACCCGGGCGGAGTTGACTACTTCGTTAAGGCCCCCCCCCACGCGGTTGACTTGATCGAGAGTTTCCTCCTTTGCATGCCCTGCCAGTTCGCCTAATTGCACCCGCGCTTTCCCGGCGTGAATCGATGCCGTATCTCCGATCTCCTTGGCGGCGTCGGCGGTGAGTTGTTTGAGATTTTGAATATCCTGCTTGGTTTGTGGAAATGAAGTGTCGGTCTGCATGTTCATGGTTCCGCAGATCACGTGCCAGTCCGGTTCCCGGCCCTGAACAAGTTGAGTCAGAGAGACCTATGCATGGAGAAGCAAAAATCGGAAGGATCTCTCGCCGCATTGCGCGAGTTTTTAAAGATAACCTGCAACGCCCCGCAGCAACGCCCAAAATTTTGGTACGAACCCCATGACTTTAACCCACCTTACTTCTTGCGGTAAAGCTACCCCGCATAGATGCAAAATTTTATTTAGCCATCTGAATTGTCGGTTATGTATCAATGGTGCAATGGAATCAGACGTCGCAGTGTCTGTTTTCGTTTCTTGATTTGCTCGAAAATCAATCCCTGAATTGATTGTAACCGACTCTCTTTCAGCTGTATTGCAAGGAGTTGATACAAGCTATGTTTCGACTCATATTCCCGGTCGAATCCGGGCAAAGCTCGCCCTCCAATTGCTAGTTCCAATCGGTTATTTTGGTTGCGCTTGGGCATTTTGGCTTAATATTAGCTATTTCGCCCGAGGATTGTTCCTCCGTAAACTTCCTATGTCCACTCCTCCTGCTGAGTCCTCGCAACCGCTACGTCCTGTCCGAATTACCGACACGCAAAAGCCGGTTCACCCCAACAGCTTGCATCGGCTCATGCGGATTAATCTGGAAGCTGTTAAAAACTTGGAGGGAACGATCCAAGATGAGGTGGGGATCGATCCCGTTCTACTTGATCTGGCAAGCTTGCGGTTGGCTCAAATCCACCGGCGTCCCGGAGAAATTGAAAAGCAAAAGCTCGGTTTGATTGCGCAAGGAGCAAGCGAAGAATGGCTGGACCAAGTTGAAAATTGGCGGGAATCGGCTTCCTTTAGCGATAGAGAATGGATTGTTTTAGCCTTGACCGAGGAAATTTTTGCCAATCCAAAAAAACCGGTTCACAAACGACTCCTGGAAGAGGCGCGGCATCACTTCAAAAAAGAAGGGTTGCCTTCCCTCTTACTGGCAATTATGGCGATAAACGATAGGAACCACCGTTTGACTCACAGTGCAACTGTTAAAATCACTTTGCCCCAGTCCCAGGAACCTTCCCAGGAACATGGCATATCTCCTCATTGGCAAAAGGTCGCCCACGATCTTGCCCAGAGGGTCACGACCAAAGATACAAAAATTTTTGGAAGCTGATAAAGCGGGACTCCCAGCCGCGACTTAAAAAGTGAGCCTTTTTGCCATTGCCCTGACTTCCGCGGCCGAAGGCTGGCCGGGAGCGGCCGGTTGATCGAGATAACCGTAAACGAGCCGGGAACCCAGAGCGGTCAGAACCGCGCGTGATTGGGCGGCGTGAGGTCCAAGACCCATCACCCCCACGCACCATTCGGGATGATTGATGAGCAGGGCGGCAAGTTGCTGAAGATCGCGCCATGACTTGATCTGCGCCGCGATTTTAAGAATCGTCCGGGGCTGAGGATCGAATCGCGCCGTCCAACGCGCGATTTGCGCCGGAGTAGCGGGCCGTTTGAGCGCATGGGCTGAGAGAATGACGGTCTTGCCGCTCCGGCGCGCCTCCGCCAGGACGGAGCCAAGGGCGTGAGCAGTCGCCAACTCGATGTCGATCGCTTCAGCATAGGGCAAAAGACGCAGGCAAAGGTCCCGGCGCGCCGCCAATTTCCAGGCCCATTGTCCGCCTTCGGCCGGAATTCGCGGCGTGAGAAGCACCGGATGCCTTCTTGCCCTCAAAGCGGCTTCTATTTTTTCCACCGGCGCTTTTTGCGCGAGAAGCGCATCGAGGCGCACCTCGACCGCGTCGGCGGGAAGCGCCTTGCGCGCCAGCTTGCCTAACCCGGCCGGAGTCGTCACGGTGCCGAGAACGGCGGGGTGAGCCGCGGGAAAGATCATGCGAGATGCTCCTCTTCCACCGGTTTGCCGGTATCGGGGTCCTCCACTGGCGGAGCCGCCTGACGCAGAATACGCAGACGGCGCAGACGGCGCACGCTCACCTCCGTGGCATGGAGATGAAAACCGTCGATCATCAAGTCGTCGCCGGTATGAGGGACATGGCCCCAAAGATTCAAGGCCCATTTTTCCACGGTATCCGTGGTCTGAGTCGGAAGAGGCCAGCCGGTTTCAATGGCAAGATCACGGAGAGGCAGATCGGTATCCACCAGTACGGCATTCTCGCTGCGTTCGAAGAAGGGGCCTTTCTCAATATCGAATTCGTCGCGAATGTCGCCGACGAGTTCTTCCAAAACATCCTCAAAGCTGACAATGCCCAACATTTTCTCGTCCGGGTCGAGCACAAGGGCCAGGTGATTGCGCGAACGGCGAAAAAGTTCAAGCATGGCGGGCAACCGCGTCTTGGCCATAAAGGTAAGGATGGGGCGCACGATATCGGTCAGCCGGGTCTGCGCGCCCAGAACCTGATATTGCCACAGCAATTCCTTGACGTGGACGACCCCCAGCACCTGATCGCGCGTTTCACCGCACAGGGGCAGACGGCTATACCCCGATTTTTGCGCCACGGCGAGGTTATCCGCCAGCGACTGATCGCGCCAAAGAATGACTACCTGGTCGCGCGGGATCATCACCTGCTCGGCGGTCGTTTCCTTGAGCCGGAGCGCCTTGAGCATCAGCTTGTTGACCAGTTCGTCGGAGGGATGAACGTGGCGCGAATTCATCAGGACGTACTGCAGTTCTTCCTGATTGAAACCGTGGTCGAACTCGCGCGCGGGCGGGATGCCCATCCACATGAGAAGACGGTTGGCCGTGCGATTCAGCAGCCAGATGAACGGATAGCAGACGTGGTAAAAGAGAACGAGCGGAGCGCTCACCCACATGACCACCGTGCGGGGACGCTGGAGGGCGAAATACTTCGGCACGAGCTCGCCCAGGACAATGTGGGTAAAGGTAATGACGGCAAAGGCCAGCGCGTAGCTGATCGATGCCACCGCCTCGGCGCCGGTAATGCCCAGACCCGCCAGCGGTTCCCGGATCCACTGGGCCACGGCCGGCTCGGCCACCCAGCCAAGGCCAAGGCTGGTCAGGGTAACTCCCATCTGGGTCGCGGAGAGATAACGATCCAGATGGGCATTGACGCGGATGGCAAGCCCAAGACGCCAATTTTTCCTGTCCTTGGCTCGCATCGACTTGAGCTGGGAGCCCCGAATTTTGACAAAAGCAAATTCGGTCGCGACGAAAAAAGCATTCGCCGCGACCAGCAAAAGAATAATCCCGATCTTGACCGGGTAACGAAACCAAACTTCGGCAAACAACATCCGCTCACGTTAGCGCAAGCTTTCGGCGATGACTACGCCGAAAGAGGCGACGGTTCCGCGGACGCGCTGCATCTGCCCCGGCGTTTGACTTCCCCGCCCGATACCATAGGCTGACCATGAACGATTTATGGCTATCGCTTATGAAAGCAGCGCGTGGGCGCAGGTAAAAGAAGGCTGGAGGCAGCTCTACGGCTCTTTCGCCCGCCAGGGCGTCAGCGTCGAAAATCACGAGTTCCGCGCCGCGGAACCGCTCGATTGGGGACGGAGTTTTCATCGCGACAGCGTCGAGCTTTGCCTTAACCTGCGCGGCACCGGCACCGTCCGCGACGGACGGACTGAAGCGCATTACCTGCCTCGCACAGTCGGTTTTTACTGCAACACCAAAGCGGATTTGCAGGCGCAGCGGGCGGCGGGGGAGACTCATTCCTTCATCACCATCGAGTTTTCACGGGGGTATGTCGAATCGCAGGTCGAGTCGATGGAAGACGCCCTGCATCCGGCGTTGCGGCGCTGGCTCTCCAAACGCGCCGGTTCGGCCGCCGACGTGGGCGTGATGTCGCCGGGGCAGGAAATCACCTTCCAGGCGTTGCGGCAGCCTCCCGTGCCGGTCGCGGCCCGTAAACTCTGGTATCAGGCCAAGACGCTGGAGCTGCTCTCCCAGGTTCTTTTCGAGCCGGCGCCCAAGGAAGAATTTTTTTGCCAGCGGCAAAAACGGGTGGCGCGCGAGCGGGTGGAACGGACCACGGCGATCCTGCGCGCGCATTTGGCCGAACCGCCCGACATCGAAGCGCTCGGCGCGCAGGTCGGTTGCAGCCCGTTTTACTTAAGCCGGCTTTTTTCCAAAGAAATGGGGATGACCATCCCGCAGTATCTCCGGCAGCTTAGGATGGAGCGGGCGGCGGAATTGCTCCTGGCGGGACGGCACAACGTCACCGAAACGGCCATGGAAGTCGGCTATTCCTCGCTGAGCCACTTCAGCAAGGCGTTCTGCACGACCATCGGCTGCTGCCCCGCCTTGTTTCCCTCGGCCACGGCGCTCGTGCAAAAATTCCAAGCCCGCAAATCCCTTCTATAACCGGATAAACTCGCCAACTTTAGGCAACGCCTTGAGCGTGGCGATGCTGGCGGCATCGGGCAACTCGGGCTTGTCCCTCTCGGCGTTGACCAGGCAGAGAAAACCGAGCGGCTCGCCGGCGGTGGCGCGAAACTGATGCCACGTCATCGGCGGAATGTAGACCAGATCGTTCAGGCCGATTTCGTAAATGGCATCGCCGGCCAGACAGTGGCCGCGTCCGCGAATAACCATCACCGAATGAATGTGGTCGTGGCGTTCGAGCGTGGAATGGCCGCCCGGCAGAATTTCGAAATAGCGAAGCTGCGCGCCAAGCTTGGGCCCGCCTTCAAAAAGAATCTGCCGCGAGATCGCCTTGAAGTGGCTGCCGTCCTCCTTGTAGTTAAGAACGGGCAGACCCTCCCAGCGAAAATCACCGGCATGGCGGATGATGGTGTTCATGGTACGACTCGAATACCGGATCTTGTCCGAAAAACGGGCACAGGTCACGCTGAAAGGACTTTTGCTTCGAGGCGGGGAGCGACGTTAAACAGGGACCTACCCGATGACTCCGGCGATGAGGAGTCAAGTGGGACCGGACGCACAGGCACCGTCATCGGTTGCTATTTCGTGGAACAAGGTTTCCGAAACCTTTGGAGCAACTACAGGCCCTTACCGCGTATTAATCGTGGAGCACTGGAGTAGGAATTAGTTCACGTGTTGAATGAAAAGATGCCTCTCACCTTTTTTCATCTCTTTTACGGATTCCAAGGCATGGTTGGACGACCGCTAAACTTCGTGTCCCAACCCGTCGTGTCCGCCAAATAATAGACAATCGGCTTACCACCGGTGAACGCGGAACATCCTCTGTCAAGATTCGGAGCGTCCCCATAAAAATAGACTCCTTTCAAGCTGGCGCAGGAATCAAATGCCCCGGCTCCAATGTGGGTAATACTCCTGGGAATCATAACCCTGGTTAGGCGGTTGCAGGCAGCAAACGCCTCATGTTGTATACTGGTGATGCCGTTGGGGATCATGACGCTGGTCAGTCCGTGGCAGTTCCACAATGCACCGTCTCTGATGTTGGTGACAGTGTCGGGAATCGTATAACTTCCGGCTTTGCCCGCCGGGTATTGAATGAGCGTGGTCTG
>DATJMI010000061.1:0-20840 GCA_035508775.1 Methylacidiphilales bacterium | reverse complement strand
AAACTAATTTTTATCTCTAAAGAATGAACCGCAAACTCACAAATCGTGAAGAATATGATCTCATCCATCCGATTCTGCCCGAGGGGTCTCATTTCGCTTTTTTCCAGCATACCGGCACGATCGTGAGCCAAAAATACATCCACATATATCATATATATATCACATATACTCACATCCAAACAGTGATGTCGCCTTCCCCGCCATGGGATAACGCGAAACGGAATTTGCGCAATTTCGCCGGAAAATTTTAAGGTATCTCAGTAAAAATCAATACAACTCATTCTTATGCAAAATTCATCCGGTATCGCCTCGCTTTCTAGTCCCTATTCCGTCGATGTCACAGTTTCCAAGCTCAAAGATCTGATCGCGAGCAATGGCCTGAACCTTTTTGCCCACATCGATCATGGCGCCGGCGCCGCGCAGGCAGGTCTGCAAATGCAGCCGGCACATGTTCTTATCTTCGGCCATGCCAAAGCCGGGACACCTCTGATGGTGGCGAGCCCGCTGCTCGCGCTGGATCTTCCGCTCAAAGTTTTGGTTTGGGAAGATACCGGCAAAAAAGTATGGGCGAGCTACAATACCATCGAATTTCTCGTCCAACGCCACGCCATACCGGCTGATTTGGTGAAAAATATCGCCGGGGTGGAGGGCTTGGTAAAAGCGGCCCTGGGATGAGTTGAAGCAGACGAATGGGTGGGCTACCCGGCAGATGGCAGATTCTACATTCTCTCACCGATGCATAACGAAATTGTTACCATGATGTGACGGCTTGATTTATTTCCTTTCCCCGGCCCAAAACAAAAAATTCTTTTGGCGTGACCTATGTTTGTTTTGCGAACAACCTGTGGACAGCAGCTTCAAGGGAGACTTTATTATGGGCCACAAAACCAGACGCGCTGTGCCTTTACGCAACCATAATTTTCGATCAATAACACTTTGGCAATAACCATAAACTCCAAACCACAATCCTATGCCAACCACCCCAGATACCGAAACCAAACCGTCATCCCTGATCGAGCAACAAGCGATCAATACGATTCGCACTCTTTGTATTGACGCGGTTCAGCAAGCCAATTCGGGCCATCCGGGAACTCCGATGGCCATGGCGCCGGTCGTCTACACCTTGTGGCAGGAATTTCTTCGTTTTGATCCGGAAGATCCGATTTGGCCCAACCGGGACCGGTTTGTTCTCTCCGCCGGCCATGCTTCCGCGCTTCTCTATGCGATGTTGCATCTGACCGGAGTCGTTTCGGTCAACGCCAAGTACGAACGGCTTGGTGAGTTATCGGTCAAGCTCGACGACTTGAAGCGATTCCGGCAGCTTGACAGCAAATGTCCCGGACATCCCGAATATCGCTGGACATCGGGAGTCGAAACGACGACCGGCCCGCTTGGGCAGGGCGTGGCGACAAGCGTGGGCATGGCCATCGCCAGCCGGTGGCTGGCCGCCCGCTATAACCGTCCCAACCAGGCGCTCTTTGATTTCCGGGTCTATGCCCTGGCCGGCGATGGTTGCATGATGGAAGGAGTTTCCAGCGAGGCCGCTTCGCTGGCGGGCCACCTCAAGCTCTCGAACCTCTGCTGGATTTACGACAACAACCACATCACCATCGAAGGCAGCACGCAACTCGCCTTCACCGAGGATGTGGCGGGCCGTTTTCAGGCTTATGGCTGGAATGTGCTCCGGGTAAGCGATGCCAACGATCTCGAGAAGTTGCGCCACGTTTTCGGAATCTTCCAACGGACCCAGGACAAGCCGACTCTCATCATCGTCGACAGCCACATCGGCTACGGCTCTCCCCATAAACAGGATACCGCGGGCGTTCATGGCGAGCCTCTCGGAGAAGAGGAAGTCCGGGCCACCAAGCGCGCCTATGGTTGGCCGGAAGACGCCAAATTTCTCGTTCCCCCGGAGGTCGTTAAACATTTCAACCAGGGTATCGGAGAGCGGGCATCCCGTCTTCGCCAGGCCTGGATGGACACCTTTGGGAAGTACAAGGAATCAGAACCGGCGTTGGCCGCCGAGCTGACCGCCATGCAGCAGCGCGAGTGCCCCGAGGGATGGGATCGCGAGTTGCCGGTTTTCCCTCCGGACGCCAAGGGCATGGGCGGGCGGGATGCTTCCGGCAAAGTGCTGAATGCCATCGCCAAGCATTACCCGTGGCTCCTCGGCGGGGCGGCTGATCTTGCTCCCTCGACCAAAACCCGGCTGACTTTCGACCACGCCGGTGATTTCGAGCCGGGATCCTACGGTGGGCGCAATTTCCACTTCGGCGTCCGCGAACATGCCATGGGGGCCATCCTCAATGGTTTGGCTCTTTCCAAACTCCGTCCGTTTGGTTCCGGATTCCTCATCTTCAGCGATTACGGACGAAATCCCATCCGGCTGGCCGCGATCATGGAACTGTCGGTCATCTACATTTTTACTCACGACTCGATTGGCGTAGGTGAAGACGGCCCAACTCATCAGCCCATCGAGCAGTTGCCTTCTCTCCGCTCCATTCCTGGATTAGTCGATCTCCGGCCCGGCGACGCCAACGAGACTGCGGAAGCCTGGCGGGTCATTCTCTCGCTCCCCCGGGAACCGGTGGTGCTTATCTTGAGCCGGCAGCCTCTCCCGACTTTGGATCGCGCCAAATACGCGCCCGCCGCGGGGGTTCGCCGCGGGGGCTACATTCTCTCCGAAGCTACGGGCGGGAAACCCGACGTGCTCCTCATCGCGACCGGCAGCGAAATATCCCTGGCCGTGGCCGCCCAGGACGAACTGAACCAAAAGAATGTGAAAGCGCGTGTAATCAGCCTTCCCTCCTGGGAACTCTTTAGCCGGCAACCGGCTTCGTACCGCGATGAGGTTTTTCCCCCGGACATCACCGCCCGCGTTTCGATCGAACAGGCATCCACCTTTGGCTGGCAACGGTTTGTCGGATTGAAGGGCGCAAGCATCGGCATGGACAGCTTTGGCGCGTCAGCGCCGCTGAAGGAACTCCAGAAAAAATTCGGATTCACGGTCGAGAACGTTGTCAACGTGGCCCTCAAACAAGTGGGACGCGCATGAACACGCTGGTCATCGGTTCCGATCACGCCGGATTTCCGCTGAAGGAAAACCTTAAGCAGGCTCTTTCCTCATCCCAGAAAATTATCGATGTGGGAACGGACAGCGAGGAGGCGGTCGATTATCCCGACTTCGCCCTCCTGGTGGGACAAGCCATCCTTGAAGGGCGCGCGCCCAAGGGAGTTCTCATTTGCGGCAGCGGCGTGGGCGCCTCGGTCGCCGCCAATAAAATCCACGGGATACGGGCCGGTCTTTGCCACGATCATTATTCGGCGCATCAGGGCGTCGAACACGACGACATGAATGTGCTGGTGCTGGGATCGCGCGTGGTCGGCACCGCCGTGGCCTTGGATTTGGTCACGGCCTTTCTTTCCGCGTCGTTCACCCGGGAACCCCGCCATCTCCGGCGCTTGGAAAAAGTTTTGACCATCGAAAACAAACCGCATCCCACCCTAACTCCTCCATTACCATGAACAATCCGCTCGTCCGCCTGCAGGAATTCGATCAATCACCCTGGTTCGATTACATCCGTCATTCGCTCTTAACCAGCGGTGAACTGAAACAGATGATCGAGCAGGACGGCCTCAAGGGCGTCACCTCCAATCCGGCCATTTTTGAAAAAGCCATCGTCGGCAGCTCCGACTACGCCGAAATCCTGCCACAAATCCGGGAAAAGACCCAGGATCCCAAGACGATTTATGAGACCCTCGCCGTAGGCGATGTCCAACTGGCCGCCGATATCATGTGGCCGGTTTATGAAGCAAGCAAAAAGCGCGACGGCTATGTCAGTCTCGAGGTTTCGCCCTATCTGGCCCGTGACACCCAGGGCACGATTGAGGAGGCGCGCCGGCTCTGGCGGACGGTCAACAAGGCCAACATCATGATCAAAGTTCCGGCGACGGACGAAGGCATTCCCGCCATCCGGCAACTGATCAGCGAAGGCATCAACGTCAACGTTACTTTGCTCTTTTCCGTGGAAGCTTACGAAAAAGTGGCCCAAGCCTATCTCGAGGGCCTCACCGAATATGCGGCCAAGGGAGGCGATGTTTCCCATGTGGCGAGCGTGGCCAGCTTTTTTGTCAGCCGTATCGACACGGCGATCGATGCCATCATCGAGGAAAAACTCAAGGCCGGCTCTCCCAATCAGGCGCAGCTTAAGGCGCTCATCGGGAATGTGGCCATCGCCAACGCGAAGCTGGCTTTTCTGGCTTTTAAGAAAATTTGCGAAGGCCAAGCTTGGACGGCCCTGGCCGCGCGGGGCGCGCAAAAGCAGCGCCTGCTCTGGGCCAGCACCGGCACGAAAAATCCCGCCTATCGCGACACGCTCTACGTGGAGGAATTGATCGGCCCGGAAACGGTCAACACCATTCCGCCGGCCACTTTCAACGCCTTTCGCGATCACGGACAGGTGCGGGCCAGTTTGGCTGAACATCTCGAGGAAGCCCACGAAACGCTCGAAGACCTCAGCCGGGCCGGCATCGATTTCGAGGCGATCACGGGCAAGCTGCTGCACGAGGGCCTGCTTCAATTCGCCGATGCTTTCGACAAGCTGCTGGGCGCCGTCGATCTTTTCTGCAAAGTGCCGATCGCTCCCCTGCACGACCGCCAGCGCGCCTCGCTTCCGTCCGATTTATCCCAAGCCCTGGCGGCGGTCAAAGACGACTGGCGGCTTTCGGGCAATGTCCGCCGTTTTTGGGGACATGACGCCCGGCTTTGGACCGGACAAGATGAAGGCAATTGGCTCGGCTGGCTCACCATTACCGACGATCAACTGGCCCATCTGACCGATTTGGAGCAATTCACGCAGGAGATCAAGCAGGCGGGATTTGAAAAGATTCTCCTGCTCGGCATGGGCGGTTCCAGCCTCTGTCCCGAAGTGCTGAAGCACACCTTTGGCCGGCAGGATGGCTTTCCCGAACTTCTGGTTCTCGACTCAACCGATCCCGCCCAGGTGCGCCATTTCCGCGAACAAATCGATCCGCGCAAAACACTCTTCATTGTCTCCAGCAAATCGGGCGGGACGCTGGAACCGAATATTTTCAAACAATACTTCTTCGACGAGGCGCAAAAGGCGCTCGGAGCCGAAACGGCGGGAAAACATTTTGTCGCCATTACCGATCCGGGGTCAAAAGTGGAAAAAATTGCGCAGAACGATGGCTTCCGCCGCATCTTTGCCGGGGTGAAGTCGATTGGAGGCCGCTATTCCGCGCTCTCCAACTTCGGAATGGTACCGGCCGCTGCCGCGGGAATCGATTTGAAGACATTTTTGTCGCGCACCCAGGAAATGGTGCATGCCACCAGCGTATGTGTTCCTCTCGACAGAAATCCGGGCGTAACATTGGGTCTGATTCTCGGCGCCGCGGCCCGGCAGGGCCGGAATAAAGTCACCCTCGTGACTTCGCCATCCATCCGGGCCCTCGGAGCGTGGCTGGAACAGCTCCTGGCCGAGTCAACCGGCAAAGAGGGCAAAGGCCTGATTCCCGTCGACGGGGAAGATTTGGGGGCGCCGGAAATCTACGGCCAGGACCGTATCTTTGCTTACATTCGCGACCGCAATCAGCCCGATGCCGAACAGGACCAGAAAATCGAGGCCTTGGAAAGAGCCGGCCAGCCGGTGGTGCGGATCGATTTCTGGGATAAATGCGATCTTGGTCAGGAATTTTTCCGTTGGGAAATCGCCACCGCGGTGGCCGGATCGGTCCTTGGCATCAACGCCTTTAACCAGCCCGATGTCGAGGCCAGCAAGATCGTGACGCGTGAATTGACTTCCGAATATGAAAAGAAAGGCTCTCTCCCGGAAGAAAAATCCTTCGCGGAGGAACATGGCCTCAAACTTTTCGCCGACGAACGCAACGTGTCCGAGCTGCGCCAAGCCTCGGGCCAGGACGGCTCCGTCACCGCTCTGCTCAAGGCCCATCTGCGGCGGCTGGGCATGGGCGATTACGCGGCGTTTCTCGCCTACGTCGAAATGACGGAGTCTCACGGGGCGATTCTGCAAAAAATGCGCCTGGCCGTGCGGGATCGCGTGAAAGTCGCCACCGTGCTCGGCTTTGGCCCCCGGTTCCTTCACTCCACCGGCCAGGCTTACAAGGGTGGCCCGAATTCCGGCGTCTTCCTGCAGATTACGGCGGACGACGCCCAGGATTTGCCGGTGCCCGGACAGAAATATACTTTCGGCGTCGTCAAAGCGGCGCAAGCCCGGGGAGATTTCGCGGTGCTGGCCCAGCGCGGACGGCGGGCTTTGCGGATCCATCTCGGTTCCGATGTCGCCGCCGCTCTCCGGCAACTGCACGGCCTCATCCTGGCCGCGCTCGCCTGAAAACCTTTCCGTCCCCAACCCTAACCCTAAAAAAAATATGCAAATTGGAATGATCGGTCTTGGAAAAATGGGCGCGAACATGGTGCGCCGGCTCTTGCGCGCTAAACATCAGGTTGTGGTCTATGACCGCGGCGCGGAAGCGATCAAAGCAATGGAGAAAGAAGGTGCGACCGGCGCTTCCAGCCTCGAGGATCTTGCGGGCAGGCTTCAAGCGCCGAAGGGCGTCTGGATCATGGTCCCCGCCGGCGCGCCGACCGAAGAAACCGTCCAACAATTGGGCAAGATTCTTCCCGCCGGCAGCACCATCATCGACGGCGGCAATTCCTTCTTCAAGGACGATGTTCGCCGCAGCCGCGCCCTGACGGAGAAACAAATCTCGTATCTCGACGTCGGCACCAGCGGCGGAGTCTGGGGCGTGGAACGCGGCTACTGCCTGATGATCGGCGGAGACGCCGCCGCCTTCAAACGGTTCGAACCGATCTTCGAGACGCTCGCCCCCGGCATCGGCGATATTCCCCACACACCAGGCCGCCCGGCCAATCACGGCACGGCGGAAAAAGGATACTTGCATTGCGGGCCTTCGGGAGCGGGCCATTTCGTCAAGATGATTCACAATGGGATCGAATACGGCCTCATGCAGGCCTATGCCGAGGGTTTCGACATCCTGCGTGGCGCCACGTCGAAAGAATTGCCATCCGAAATCCAGTACCAGATACCCTTGCCCGAGGTGGCCGAGCTCTGGCGCCGGGGCAGCGTCGTCGGCTCCTGGCTGCTCGATCTCACGGCGATGGCCCTGGTCGAAAACCCGAACCTTGCCAACTACACCGGATTCGTCCATGACTCGGGTGAAGGCCGCTGGACCATCGAGGCGGCCTTGGAGGAAGCTGTTCCCGCCGAAGTGCTCAGCGCGGCGCTCTATACCCGGTTCCGTTCCCGCCAGGAACACACCTTCGCGGAAAAAATGCTTTCGGCCATGCGGCAGAAATTCGGCGGCCACGTCGAACAGCAGGCAACCAAATAAACCGTGAGGAGCACTCCATGTCTGATATTCCCCTCCAGGCCGGCCCCTGCGCCATCGTCATCTTTGGCGCCTCGGGCGATCTGACCAAACGCAAATTGCTGCCCTCGCTCTACAATCTCGCCGCGATCGGGATCTTGCCGGAAGACTTCTCGATCATCGGCGTGGCCCGGCGGGAAACTTCCCACGACGATTTCCGCCGCCAGATGACCGAGGCCATAAGCGAGTTCGGCACGCAGAAAATCGATCCCGCGCTTTGGCGCCGCTTCGAGGAACGGATGTACTATTGCCAGGGATCTTTCGACGACCCCGCGACTTTCGACCGCCTCAAGGATCTGCTCGATCTTTCCGAAAAAAAGCATGGCACGGGCGGGAATGCCCTCTTTTACCTCTCGGTTCAGCCGGTCTACTTCGGCCAAATTCCGGCGCACCTGAAGGCGAAGGGATTGGTGGAAGAGCGGGACGGCCGCTGGCGCCGCGTGATTATTGAAAAGCCGTTCGGGCACGATCTGGCCTCCTCTCGCCAGCTCAACCGTGAAATTTGCGCCTCCTTGAATGAAACGCAGATTTTCCGCATCGATCATTATCTGGGGAAAGAGACCGCGCAAAACATCCTTATTTTCAGAATGGGCAACGGCATGCTCGAGCCGATCTGGAACCGCCGTTATATCGACCACATCCAAATCACCGTGGCCGAGTCGATCGGGGTCGAAGGGCGGGGCGCGTTTTACGAAACCGCCGGCGCGTTTCGCGATGTGATGCAAAATCATATGTTCATGCTGCTGGCCCTGGTGGCCATGGAACCACCAAATTCCCTTTCCGGCGAAGCGGTGCGCAATGAAAAGGTCAAGCTTCTCGAAGCCATGCGTCTTCTCTCCCCGGAGGCGGTGGCGCGCGACACCGTCCGCGGCCAGTACGGCCCCGGCATCGCCAAGGGAGAGCCCGCGCCGGGTTACCGGCAGGAACCCAAAGTCGATCCCAACTCAACCGTGGAGACGTTCGCCGCCATGAAATTGTGGGTCGATAACTGGCGCTGGGCGGGAGTCCCCTTTTATCTGCGTTCCGGCAAGCGTTTACCCAAACGGAGCACCGAGATCGTGGTTCGCCTGAAAAACGCCCCCCTCGATATTTTCGGGGAGAACGAAAGCGATCCGGTCGGCCCGAATCGCTTAATCATTCACATTCAGCCTCGCGAGGGAATCAGCCTTCAGGTCCGCGCCAAAATTCCCGGGCCGACCATCCGGACCCGCGGGGTGAAAATGGATTTCAATTACGATCAGTTCGGCAAAATCGCCCCCACCACCGGCTACGAAAAATTGCTGTATGACTGCATGGTTGGCGATTCCACCCTCTTTCACCGCACCGACATGGTCGAGGCGGCGTGGAAGGTCGCGCAGCCGATTCTCGATGGCTGGCAGGAGCACCCTCCCACCGATTTCCCCAATTATGCGAGCGGTGATTGGGGCCCACCCGCCGCGCAAGAACTCATTTCCCGCGACAATCACACCTGGTGGATGGAACCCAAAGAACCATCGTAAACCTCACATCCGTTCTTCACGCCCGCCTGATGGGGGGGTGATTTCGTCCCCGCTTTCTTCAACCCGCTAAAAATCCCAGCCATTCAATCCTCAACCCTTATGATCACAAATCGCGTAAAAGAAATCCTCAGTTGGTATGGCAGTGACAACCCCGGAACGTTGACCAACCTGGCCCGCCTGCTCAATCATGGCCGTCTTGCCGGAACCGGCAAGCTGGTCATTCTGCCCGTCGACCAGGGCTTTGAGCATGGGCCGGCCCGCAGCTTTGGGCCCAATCCCGCCGCGTATAATCCTCATTACCATTTTGAGCTGGCCATCGAAGCAGGCGTCAATGCCTATGCTGCCCCGCTCGGTTTTCTTGAGGCGGGCGCGCGCGACTTCGCCGGCCAGATTCCGCTGATTCTCAAAGTCAACGATCACGACGTTCTGTTCGACGAAAAAGATCCCTACCAGGCACTCACCGGCAGCGTGGAGGACGCCCTGCGCCTGGGCGCCGCCGGCATCGGCTTCACCATCTATCCCGGTTCCTCGCATCGTCTCGAAATGTATGGGCAAATCCGCGCCTACGCGCTGGAGGCCAAAAGACACGGTCTGGTGGTGATCATCTGGTCCTATCCCCGCGGCTCAGGCTTGAGCAAGGAGGGCGAAACCGCCATTGACGTGACCGCCTACGCGGCTCACATCGCCGCCGAACTTGGCGCACACATCGTCAAAGTGAAACTGCCCACCGCCCACCTGGAACAGGACGCCGCGCGCAAGGTGTATGAAAAAGAAAAGATTGCCATCGGCACCCTGGCCGAACGGGTGCGTCATGTCGTGCAATCCACCTTCGATGGCCGGCGTGTTCTGATCTTCTCGGGCGGCCCCACGGATGAAACCTCCCATTTTATGGAAGAAGTGAAAGCCATCCACCAGGGTGGCGGCTTTGGTTCCATCGTGGGCCGCAACTCCTTTCAGCGCAAGAGACCCGAAGCCCTTAAATTCCTCCGCGACGTCATGGATATTTACGCTTCCGCCTGAAAACCAAGGACGGCGTAATCTCGTTCCCCACGGTGGAGACCGGCAAAAAATAACATGCCCCTCATCCCTGTGGGGGAGGATTGGGCTGATAGGGAGGAGTCGCCGGCGGCACGGCCGGTGGATTGGGCTGGGCGGGCGCCGGTGTTGACGGCAGGCCGGGAGGATTAGTCTGGGTAGGCGGAGTGGCGGGCGATTGCGCCGGTGGATTGCCTTGATAGGGAGGAGTGGCCGATGGTGGCGCAACGGGATTCGGCTGGGTGGGCGCCGTTGCCGATGGCAAGCCGGGCGGATTGGGCTGAGGAGGCGCAATGGCGGGCGGTTGCGCCGGTGGGTTGGACTGATAAGGCGCGACTGCCGCCGGTTGCGACGCTTGCGCAGGAGGTGTGACGCCCGGCGCGTGCGTGCCCGTGCCTCCAGCGGCGACGTTGCCATTCGTGCTTTGCGCCGAAAGCGAGCCGCAGGCCAAAGCCAAAAGAACACCCATGAATGCGACACTGGGCAGGTTGAATAATTGTTTCATAAATCAAATAAGGTGAAGAGTGAATTTGTCATGGCGGATCGCTTGGACTGTTAAATGTGGGGTCTCCGCCCCACCAGCAAAGAGAGAACGAACAAAACCAGGAAAATAAAAAAGCAAATCTTGGCGATTTCGGCGGCAAGACCTGCCAGCCCGGCAAAGCCGAGAAAGCCGGCGATCAGAGCGATGACGAAGAATGTGATTGCGTAATCCAACATAAAATTCCTTTTGTTAATGACAGAGATAACCTCGCTCATCGCATGCCAATTATTTCCATCTCCATAACCAATTGATGGAGAGATGGGTTCGCGTTTTTCTCCAGGTTAAAAATCAGCTATTATCGGCAAATTGCATTACCTGCCACAGAGGGATGCAAGAAGCGTTCGGGCGGGCGTAATTTCACACACCTTCGGCGCCTGATAAATATAGAAATTGTCTGGGCGGTCAGGTCACAAAGAACGTTCGTGACCTCTATGAAATGTCCTAGATCAATGTACCCAAGACCGGGTTACACCGCCGCTTTGACGATTTGCCGCAAGACGTAGGGAAGAATCCCGCCGTGCTGATAGTAATCGACTTCAATCGGGGTATCGATGCGCAGAATGAGCGGCACCGTCCCGGTCTTGCCGTCGGCGCGCTTGATCTCCAGGTTTACCGTCTGGCGCGGCTTGATGCCGTCGCTGAGCCCCTTGAGCGAATAAACTTCGGTGCCGTCCAGCTTCAAGGTCTGCGCGTTCACGCCTTCGGGGAAGCAGAGAGGCAGGACGCCCATGCCGACGAGGTTGCTGCGATGGATGCGTTCGAAGCTTTGCGCGATGACCGCCTTCACCCCGAGCAGGCGCGTCCCTTTCGCCGCCCAGTCACGCGAGCTGCCCGTGCCATATTCCTGCCCGGCGATGATGACCAGCGGCGTGCCCGTTTTCTGGTATTTCATCGCGGCGTCATAGATGCTCAGTTGCTCGCCATCCGGCTGAAATTTCGTCACGCCGCCTTCGATGCCCGGCGTCATGAGATTTTTGATCCGGACATTGGCGAAAGTGCCCCGCGTCATCACCCGGTCGTTGCCGCGACGCGCGCCGTAGCTGTTGAACTCCTGGGGCTGGACTCCCTTCTCCAGCAGGTAGGCTCCGGCGGGCGAGGTTTTCTTAAAGCTGCCGGCGGGCGAAATGTGATCGGTGGTGACCGAGTCGCCGAAAATGCCAAGCGGGCGCGCGTTGAGAATCTCGGAAATGGGGCCTGGCTCGAGGGAAAAGTCATCGAAGAAGGGCGGCTCCTGAATGTAGGTGCTCGATTCGTTCCAGGCATAGGTTTCCCCCACCGAGCCGGGAATATTGTTCCAAGCCGGGTTTTGCTCGGCGAAATCGCTGTAGAGTTTCCGGAAAACTTCGGGTTTGAGCGCGCCTTCCATCTCCGCTTTGATCTCCTGGAGCGTCGGCCAGATATCCCGGAGATAAACGGGCTTGCCGTCCTTGCCGACTCCGAGGGGCTCGGTGTTCAGGTCGATATCGACCCGTCCGGCCAGTGCGAACGCCACCACCAGAGGCGGCGACATCAGGAAGTTGGCCTTGATGCTCGGATGCACGCGGGCCTCAAAGTTGCGGTTGCCGGAAAGGACGCTCGCGGCGACAAGATCGCTCTTGGCGATGGCCTCGTCGATCACCGGATTGAGCGGCCCCGAGTTCCCAATGCAAGTCGTGCAGCCATAGCCGACGATCTGAAATCCGAGCTTGTCGAGATAGGGCTGCAGCCCGGTTTTATCCAGGTAATCTGTCACCACCCGGGAGCCGGGCGCCAGCGACGTCTTCACCGCGCGGTTTACGGTCAGCCCCCGCTCGACCGCTTTCCTGGCCAGCAAACCTGCCGCCAGCATCACCGACGGATTGCTCGTATTGGTGCAGCTCGTGATCGCCGCAATCAGAACGCTGCCATGCTGAATTTTTATTTCCGTCGCGGGATGCGCGCCATTCAACAGCACCGAGGCTTGCGCGTTCCGCGCCTCTTTTTTGCCAAAGCCATTTTCGGTCACCGGGTTGTCGAGAGCGGCGAGGAATTTTGTTTTCAGCTCGGGAAGCGTGATCCGGTCCTGCGGGCGTTTCGGCCCGGCCACGCTCGGTTGCACGTCGGCGAGGTTCAATTCCAGATCCGAGCTGTAGATAATTCCATCCGCCTTGGACGGCATGCCGAAAAGCTTTTGCGCCTTGAAATAACTTTCGAAAATTTCGACGTGTTCCCGCGTCCGGCCCGTCGCCTGCAGATAATGCACCGATTCGGCATCGATGGGGAAGTAACCCATGGTCGCGCCGTATTCGGGCGCCATATTGGCAATCGTCGCCCGGTCGGGCAAGGGCAGCGATGCCGCGCCCGGCCCGTAAAATTCGATAAATTTGCCCACCACCTTCGCTTTGCGAAGCATCTCGGTGACGTGAAGCGCCAGATCGGTCGCCGTCACTCCCTCGCGTAGCGTGCCGGTCATATGGACGCCGACAACTTCGGGCGTGAGGAAATAAACCGGCTGCCCAAGCATGCCCGCTTCAGCTTCGATGCCACCCACGCCCCAGCCGACGATGCCGAGGCCGTTGATCATCGTTGTGTGGGAATCGGTTCCAACCAACGTATCGGGATAGTAAACCGTCTCGGCCCCATTTTTTGCCGAGAGCACACCCTTGGCGAGGTATTCGAGGTTCACCTGGTGGACGATGCCGATGCCGGGCGGCACGACCTTGAAAGTCTCGAAGGCTTGCTGGCCCCATTTCAGAAATTCGTACCGCTCGCGATTGCGGGTGAATTCAAATTCGAGGTTGCGCTGCAAGGCATCGGCGGTTCCGGCGATATCGACCTGGACCGAATGATCAACGACGAGGTCGACCGGCACCAGGGGCTCGATCAGCTTCGGACTTTTCTTCAGCTTTTGCACCGCATGGCGCATGGCGGCGAGATCGACCAGCAGCGGAACACCGGTGAAGTCCTGCAAAACGATCCGCGCCACCACGAAGGGAATTTCTTCCGCGGCGGGCGCCTTGGCATTCCAGTTGGCCAAAGTGCGAATATCTTTTTCGCTTACCCGCTTTCCGTCAAAATTACGCAGCACCGCTTCGAGCACGATACGGATGCTCACCGGCAGCTTTGAAACCGGCCCCACTCCCGCTTCTTCCAGCGCGGGCAACGAGTAGTATGTAACTTTTTGACCAGATTGTGCCGTTGTGGAACGAAGCGAGTTGAAGAGGTTGTGAAAAGGCATATGTTTTGGTGCCGGTTAATATGGCTTGGAATTAGCACGCTTCAAGCCGCAACCGGCGTTAAATGGAAGGTTTGGCCACAAAATTACGCGGCCCGGGCCCTCGCGGGGCTGCCAGCTTCTTCCTTGCCGTTACGGAGTTGGCATCCTTTAGGCTTTGCGAAGGTTCAAACATCAACCCGAAAGGAAAATACGTTCTGATGAAAACAGCCGGAATGATGGTTGACTTGGTACGAACACAAAAACACCCCTTCCGCCAGGCGGACATGCGCATTACCAAAATGCAGCAGAACCGCTACGAACGCCGGAAGGTTCGCGAGTTTCTCCGCCTTGGTGACTGGATGGCGGAGGCCTGACTCCACGGGAATCCGTTCGCCGGGATTCCTCTCACCTCTTCACGTTCCTGCCTCGCATGCGGCAGGAACGTGAAAAAGCGGGTCCCCGCCAGCGCGGAACATGTATAGGCGGTTTATTCAACCGCCGCCGTTTCCGCCTCTTCCGACAAGATATTCGCGCCGTTCTGGAGTTCGACCATCCGGCGATAGGCGCCACCGGCCACGCCCATCAGTTCTTCATGCGAGCCGGTTTCCAATACCGTTCCTTCCCGCAACATAACGATGACGTCGGCATTGCGGATAGTTGAGAGCCGGTGGGCGATGACAAAACAGGTGCGGCCCTTCATCAATTCCTCCAACGCCTGCTGGACGAGCAATTCGCTTTCCGCGTCGAGCGCGCTCGTTGCCTCATCGAGAATCAGGATGGAAGGGTCTTTCAGCAAGGCCCGCGCAATGGCGATCCGCTGCCGCTGGCCGCCGGAAACTTTCACGCCCCGCTCGCCGACCGGCGTTTCGTACCCTTCGGGAAACTTGGCGATAAATTCATGGGCATTGGCCCGTTTGGCCGCCGACTCGATCTCCGCCCGCGCCGCATCGGTCTTGCCATAAGCGATGTTTTCGGCAATCGAGCCGCCGAAGAGCAAAACTTCCTGCGGCACGAGCGCCATCTGCCCGCGCAATTCATGCAAGCCGTAACCGGTCGCGGGCCGCCCGTCGAAAAGAATCCGGCCCTGCTGCGGATCGTAGAAACGGAGCAGCAGCGCCGCGATGGTCGATTTTCCCGAGCCACTCGGCCCCACCAAGGCGACCACCTTGCCCGCTTCCACCGTGAACGTCAGGTTCTTCAGGACATTGACTTCGGAACGCGACGGATAGGCGAAGGTCACATGATCGAAACCGACATCACCGCGGAAGCGTTCCTTCGCCCCCGCTCCATCCGGGCGCAACGCGGCCAGCGCCTTTCTCTCGGAAGGCTCGGCGAGAAGCTCGCGCACGCGCTGTGTCGCCCCGATCGATTTCTGGAGATTGCTGTAGAGATCGGCGAAACTGCCAAGAGAGCCGCCGATAAACATCGTGAAGATCGTAAACTCGAAAAATTGGCCTTTCCGCAGGGTTCCGTCGAGCAGCAACGTGGTGCCATACCAAAGCACGACCACAATGGCGCTGAAAATGCCGAAGATGATGAACGCAATCAACGCCGCCCGCGCCTTGGCGCCGCGCAGCACCGCCGCGAGGAAAACATCGATGCGCGATCCGTAACGTTTCTGTTCGTAAAACTCGTTGCAGAATGCTTTGACGCTGGCGATGCCTTGCAGCGCCTCCTCCACCACGTTGGCCGTTTGAGCCAACGCGTCCTGCGTCACGCGCGATCTCTTGCCCACGCGCCGCCCGAGGAGAATCGCCCCAATGATGGTGGGCGGAAAGCAGGCCAGCATTACCCCGGTGAGCCGGGGCGAGATGCAGGCGATAAAGATGATGCTGCCGAGCATGATCAGGCTTTGGCGCAAAAACTGGGGCACCGCGAAGACAAACGCGTCCTGAAGCTGGGTGAGGTCCGCCGACATCCGGCTGGTCAGTTCGCCCACCTGTTTCTGCCCGAAAAAAGTCATCGGCATTTCCGTCAAGTGCGCAAAGAGCGCCTTGCGCAAATCGGCCAGGCCATATTCTCCCACCGTGTTGAAACACATGCTCGAAAAATAAGTCGTGAGAGCCTGGACAAAAAGGATACCCAGCATGAAGAGCATGAAATGAAAGGCCGCCTCGTGATTCGGGCTGTCGATCAACTGCCCGGCCAGCTTGGGAAACAAAATGCCCAGCATGCTGGAAAAGATTAAAAGCACGATGCCTAGGGCCAACCGCCCCCGGTAGGGCCGCAGATAGCCGTAAAGGCTGAACATCTGTGCGAGCGATTCGCGGGTTACCTTAACCTTCGGCGTGGCGGTGGGGGAGGAATCGGAATCCTGGGAGCGGCGCGGCATAACAGCTCATCTTAACGGTTTCTTCCACCGATGCAAAGAGAGCTTGCTGGAAGGTAGTGGCCTAATTTGATTTTGATCAGGTCCTATTAGCTAATAGGACTCTTCTTCCGTAAGCTGGTTTTCAACCTTAGGCGGAAGATTCTCCTGTTTTTTTCTAGCTCTTCTGAAGTCCTTATAGCGATCTTTGAGAGCTTCTGCTAACATCAACCTAGAATAGGGTTTGCCTTCTATCGCCCTATCAAGCAAATCAAGGTAAATTTTTGTTTTGATTGCTTGTTCGCTCGGGGAACAAAGATCGGCCTCGTACTGAGCCTCCAAAATCTCCTTGATCGTAGGACGATTAGGGGCCGAAGACATCCTTGAGTATGTCCTCTGCCTTTTCTGAGGTCAAGTCGCCGTGCCAAATTCGGTCTTTGTGACGCAATATTTCAATTTTTGCTTTGAAATCGTCCCTTGTGCAGCCGACGTTGCTCAAAACTTCTTCTATATTCTCTTCTGATAAAAGAGCTTCGCCAAGTACAATGGAAGTCTCGATTATAGTATGATGACACATTTTTAAATCTTGATTAGTTTCGTTGCCAAGGAGTAAATTTTCACCTTCGTAGACAAATTCTAAGAGATTGCACCATGTAATATACTTGGAGATTAAAGGAGTCTCTTCGTCCTGTATCTTTCGCTCTAGCCTCTTAATGACTCTAGGAGCTATGCTAGCGCCCCGAGTATTCGGGGGAGCAAGTAAGAGGTCTTGTGTCATCCCAGCGTAATATAGGCCCTAAATAATACCCGTCAATCATATTGTTTTGTTCCTAAGCTCATTAGCTACAGCTATTTGAAAGTTGTCTCTGCGCAGGGGTGGTGGTAGGGTGACGAGGTGAAGACACGCTTTGCACGCAAACTAGCAGTAAGCGTTTGTACGCTGATTATAGTCTATGTGCTGTCGGCGGGCCCGGCGTGTTACTTTTGGAATAGAGGGTATCTCTCGACTAATTTTGCACGCACTACCTACCGTCCGCTTCAAGCAATCGAAAGCGTTCCGGTAATTGGTATTGCGTTTCGATCCTACGTGGACTGGTGGATACCCTCAAACTCGGTAAGAGCATATTCTGCTCCAGGGAAAGAGGTTGATCCCTATCCCTAATTTCAAATTAGATCACTACCTGCTGGAAGCTATTCGGAAAGCAGAGGCCGGTCACATGATTCAACTTCGGCGCCGCTGATCCGGTAAAATGCGTTGACCGGCCCATTCCAGGGGCAAAGTTCCGGATGGAAAAGGTGGGCGAGCAATGCCACGCCATCAACCACCCGAGGACCGGGACGCGCAAAGTAAGCGTTGGCATCCACCGCGAAAACACGGCCCCCAAGCACGGCGGGCAGATTGCTCCAGCCGGGTTGCCGGAGAAGTTGTTTGGTTAAGGCCACGGCTTTTTCGGCGCCGAAGCCGCACGGCGATACAATCAAAATTTCCGGAAACCAGTCGGCAATTTCATCCCACGCAATCCGGACGGAATCGGCGCCCTTGCGCCCCAGGCGATCTTCGCCGCCCGCCAGCTCAATCATCTCGGGAACCCAGTGGCCGCAGCAGTAATAGGGGTCCGTCCATTCCAGGCAAAAAACTCGCGGACGCGGTTCATGGCGGACACAGTTTGCGATTCTCTGCAACCGGGCGCGGGCGGAAGCGATCCAATCTTCGGCTTCCGGCAAACGGCCCGCCGCCCGGCCCAATTCACGAACATTTCCGAAGATATCCTCAAGACTGTGAGGAGTGAACCAGAGAACTTCCGGTTTGGACGAGAGCGCGTTCAAAGCGCGGGAGATTTCGTTGCCGGCGGGAGCGCAGACATCGCAGAGCGCCTGCGTGAGAATGTGAGTCGGGGAAAGCCGCTCAAGCAGTTGCTCATCGACCGTATAGAGGCTGCGTCCGCCGCCGATGCATGCGCTGACCGCGAGATCGATTTCCCGCATGCTCATGTTTTCAAGGTGAAGGGCATTGCGGACCACAACCGGCTTGCTCCGGGCCGCCGCCGGAAAATCGCATTCGTGGGAGACGCCCACCAGTTGGTCGCCCAGGCCAAGCGCGCAGACCATTTCCGTGGCGGCAGGCAAAAAGGAAATAATCCGCAGATCGTTCATGGAACTCATGGCGGAGAAGCTCCCCGGTTGGCCAGTCTTTCCCGCGCTGCCGTCACAACACGAAGTCTTTCCGTTTCGGTCAAGCGGCTCCAGGCCTCGATTTCCGCCAAGGTCCGGTAACATCCGGCGCAGACAGATTCGTCCGGCATCAGACGGCAAACATTAATGCAGGGAGATTGAACCGGGTCTGTCATCTCCGATGATTTTTTCGCCGGGCTGTTATTCACCAGATTCATTTTGAGGCGGCTTTCAAGCAGCTAGTAAATCACAAAACCAAAATCCCTTGGTGGGACGCGCTCCGGGCAAGGGACAGACGGGCGAGGTTGCGCCGGGATGGGTCACTTCGACCGGGCGATAGACTTTTTCTCCCACTTTGATGCGCAAAGGTTTTTGGAAAATCGGCCCGGCAAAGGCAAACGAGTGAAATTCGCCATTTTCTCCGCAAGGATCGACATCGGCGGGCAGGGAACGGATGAAATCGGCGTCGATGTTCCGGCCCAGAGCGGTTTCGTCCAAATAGGCGTCGTTGACGCAGCAGATGACCGAACCAAAGCCGAGATGGATGAATTCTCGGATGAGATCGCCTGAATCGGCTTTCCAAATGGGGAAAACTCCGCTCAGGCCAAGTTGGGCCAGGTTTTCCTCGCGCCACCGCTTGAGATCTTCGAGAAAAATATCGCCAAAGGCGAAATGGATGATTCCCCGTGCCTTGTAAGCGAGCAAATGTTCCTTCAACCGTTCAATATATTCCTCGTTGGAACTGCGCTGGGGGACGAACATTTTTTCCAGCGGCAGCCCAATGGCCCGCGCCTGTTCCTCCAGCAATTCAACGCGCACCCCGTGCATGGAAACGCGTTGGAAATGTTCGTTGCAGGTGGTCAGTAGCGAAACGACATCATACCGCCCGCCAGCCTGCAACCGGTGCAGAGCCAGGGCGGAATCCTTGCCACCGCTCCAGCAAAAAACGACTTTTTCTTTCATAGCCAAGCTCTATTTTTCACTCGTCGTCCGTTGAAACTGTCCCCAAAGCGGGCAAGGGTCACGCCGAAAGCGATCTTCCCTTTAAACAAATTCTGGGCCCGCAGTCCCCGTAAATAATACGTTTTGCCGCGATTTAGCCCTATCGCATCCGAAACTTCGCGCGGCAGTAGTTGTTAATTCTTTCATCGAAATTTTTTCTTTGTAACCATAAAACAAAATTCAACGTCTTTTTCTGTATATAATTAAAGCGCACGATGTATATACATTTATATAATAACCACCGAGGTTAGGATGAAACCAGTTCTCTTCCTTAAGACCTTTCCTTTGTCCTTTTTCAAGTGGTGCGCAGCAATACTGATTTTTTGGGGATCAATTGATTTTTGCCTAGCTCAAACTCCGCCTATTTACAATGTGAGGGATTACGGCGCGACCGGTAATGGAACAACAATTGACAGCCCCGCCATCAATAGCGCCATCGCCGTCGCGAGCAACAACGGCGGCGGCACAGTGGAGTTTCCCGCCGGAACCTACTTGTGCCAATCGATCCACCTGCTCAGCAATGTCACTCTTTATCTTGATTCAGGTTGTACGATCGAGGGCGCTTCAAGCGGATATGATCCGGTTGAGCCGAACGCCTATGCCAATTACCAGGATTTCGGTCATGCCTATTTCCACGACGCTCTCATCTGGGGGGAAAATCTCTCCAATATTGCGATTATCGGATCCAATCCAACCAGCACCAGTACCAACAGCCTGATTACCGGTAACGGGCACCTCTCCACCGGTTTGGCTGCCGGCAGTTATTCCATTGGCGACGGCGATAAAGTTCTGTCTCTGAGATCCTGCAATAATGTGACCGTTAGCGGCGTCACCATCACGAAGTCCGGGCATTTCGGCATTCTGGCGAATAACACCACCAATATGTATGTCGAGAATGTCAATCTGCTATGCAGCAGTTCCCGCGATGCCTTCAATCTGATCAGCAGCCGCCATGTTCACGTCACCAATTCCAATATTCAGGGCAGCGACGACGCCATGGTGCTCAAGAGCGATTATGCGCTGGGCGAGGTGCTGAACAGCGAAGATATCTGCGTCGACAACGACGCCATCATCTCGACCGGAAACAACGCCACCCAGTTTGGCTCTGAAACCGTCGGGAACTTTTCCGATGTCGATTTTCTTAATTTGGTCATCACCGGCGCGGGCAAAGCGGGCATCGGCCTTACCACCAATGACGGAGCCGTGATCAGCGGAGTCACCTACGACAATCTCACCATGAGCAACTGCGCCACGCCGATCTTTATGCACATCGCCAATCGCGGTTCGGCGCCCGGCTCGCCGCCGCCGGTCGGCCAGATCGAAAATGTCAGCATCAACAATGTGACATCCACACATGCCAGCGACGATGGCCGCGCCTTCACCAGCACCCTGATGGGTTATCCCGGCGCCGCGGGCTTTCCCGTGGTGAATGTTCAAAACGTGGTGCTCAATAATGTCAGCGTTTCGAATATAGGAGGAATCATCACCACTTCCAATCCGTCCGACACCAGCGGTTACGCTCCCCAAAATATCTCTTCGTGGCCGGCCTACGGCTGGTTTTTGCGGTATGCGAATGGAATCAGTTACAACAACAATTGCCAGACTCATCTCGACAGTCCGGACGGGCGGCCGGCGATTTATTCCGCGCCTGCGCCGGGAGGGAGCGTTATCAGCCAA